>JBKQOX010000021.1:0-25445 GCA_052145255.1 Occallatibacter sp. | reverse complement strand
GTCGTCTACGGCGGCATTGGCAAGGCAGCGCGCAACTGGGAGTGTTACCGCGCCATCGTGCGCGAGCTGGAGCGGTTGGAAGGCGACGAAACGCTGCTGGTGCAGTCAGGCAAGCCGGTTGCGGTGTTTCCTACGCACGAAATGGCCCCGCGCGTTCTCATCGCCAACTCCAACCTGGTGGGCAAATGGGCCACGTGGGAGCACTTCAATGAGCTCGATCGCAAAGGCCTGATGATGTATGGCCAGATGACGGCGGGTAGTTGGATCTACATCGGCACGCAGGGCATCCTGCAGGGCACCTTCCAGACGTTCGCTGCACTCGCGGAGCGGCATTTCGGCGGGTCGCTCAAGGGCAAACTTGTGGTCACCGGTGGAATGGGCGGCATGGGTGGCGCCCAGCCGCTTGCCGTCACTCTCAACGGCGGCGTGGTGCTGGTTGTCGATGCCGACCGCAGCCGCATCGAGCGCCGCGTTGCTACGCGCTATTGCGATCACATTGCAGGCAACCTTGACGAGGCTCTTCGGCTCTGCGAGCAGGCGCGGCGCGAAGGCCGCGCGCTTTCTGTGGGCCTGGCCGGTAACTGCGGCGATGTGTTGCCTGAGATTGTGCGCCGTGGTCTACAGGTGGATGTGGTGACCGACCAGACCAGCGCCCACGATCCCCTCAACGGCTACATCCCGCAGGGATTCACGTTGGATCAGGCAGCCGAATTGCGGCGCCGCGATCCGGCTGAGTATGTGCGCCGTTCGACGGCGACGATGGTTGTTCATGTGAACGCGATGCTCGCCTTCGAGCGCGCCGGCGCTGTGACCTTTGACTATGGCAACAACATCCGGCGCTTCGCATTCGACGCCGGCTGCACGGATGCGTTTCTCATTCCCGGATTCGTGCCCGAGTACATCCGTCCGCTCTTCTGCACGGGCCAGGGGCCGTTCCGCTGGGTGGCGCTCTCGGGCAACCCCAGGGACATAGACCGCACCGACGATCTGGCCCTCGAACTCTTCCCGGACAATGAGATTCTCACGCGCTGGTTGCGGCTGGCGCGCGGCCGTTTCGCTTTCCAGGGATTGCCGGCGCGCGTTTGCTGGCTCGGCTATGGTGAGCGGGCGCGCATGGGAGAGGCCATCAACGAGCTCGTGCGCAAGGGCGAAATCTCGGCTCCCATCGCCATGGGCCGCGACCATCTCGACACCGGCTCTGTGGCCAGCCCGTATCGCGAGACAGAAAAAATGCTCGATGGCTCGGATGCGGTCGCGGACTGGCCCATCCTGAATGCGCTGCTCAACACTGCATCCGGGGCAACGTGGGTCAGCTTCCACCATGGCGGCGGCGTGGGGATGGGCTATTCGCTGCACGCCGGTCAGGTGACCGTGGCTGACGGCACGGACCTGGCGGCGCGGAAGATCGAGCGCGTCCTGAATAACGACCCGGGCCTCGGAGTGGTACGTCACGCCGATACGGGCTACGAGCTGGCACAACAAACCGCGCGCGAACGCGGCATTGCCATTCCAATGATGGAAAAATGACCGTGTCCAGATCGCTTGCAGTCGTCAACATCGGGCAGCTCGTCACGCTTGTGGGACCCGCACGTCCGCGCGTAGGCCTGGAGCTCAGCGAGTTGGGCCTAATTCCAGACGCGGCACTTCTGATTGAAGACGGCCGCGTCGCTGCAGCTGGACCTTACGCAGAGTTGCGTGCTCGCATTCCCACCGAGGCCGTCGTTGTCGATGCGCAGGGTTGCTGCGTTACGCCCGGTTTTGTTGATGCGCATACGCACCTAGTCTTCGCGGGCAACCGCGCTGCCGAATTCGAACGGCGCATTGCCGGTGCCAGTTATCAGCAGATTGCGGCTGCCGGGGGCGGCATTCTGAGCACGGTGAAAGCCACGCGCGCCGCCTCGGAAGACGATCTGCTGACAGAGTCGCGACGTCATCGCGATTGGATGCTTCGCACTGGCACGACGACCGCCGAAGCCAAGTCAGGTTATGGATTGGAGCGCGAAACGGAATTGCGTATGCTTCGTGTCATGGGCCGCCTCAACGGCGAGGGTCCGATGCGGATCGTACCCACGTTGCTGGCTGCGCACACGTTGCCCCCAGAGTTTGCTGGCCGCCGGGACGATTACGTTCGCTGGATCGTAGAAGAACTAATCCCCGAGGTTGCAAACCTCAAGCTGGCGCGCTTTTGCGACGCCTTTTGCGATGACCACGCCTTCATGGTCGAAGAAACACGCCAGGTACTCACCACCGCGCGCACCCATGGCCTGGAGCTGCGCGTGCACGCCGAGCAATTCCGCCCCGGCACGGGAGCCCTTTTGGCCGCCGAACTGCGCATGCGCACAGCAGACCATCTTGAAACTGCCACCGCGGACGCTCTCGATGCATTGCGTGCGGCCGCGGTGCAACCGGTCTTGCTTCCCGGCTCGGTCTTTGCCCTGGGGCGCACCGCCTATCCACCCGCCCGCGCCATGGTCGAGCACAGTCTGGCCATCGTGCTGGCTAGCGATTTTAACCCCGGTTCATCTCCGATCCCCTCCATGCCGTTTATCGTCTCGCTCGCCTGCCTCTACATGAGGCTCACCCCGGCTGAAGCGCTCGCCGCTGCGACCGTAAATGCTGCGTGGAGCCTTGGCCTTGGCGACAGCATTGGCTCTCTCGAAACCGGCAAGCAGGCTGACTTTCTTATCCACGAGTTCACCGATTTCCGCGAAATCGCCTATTTCATTGCCGCCGCAGAGTTTTCTCGCGTATTCATCGCAGGTCTGGACGTAACTCCCGGCTAATTATTCCTGGCAATGAATCGTTGCCCATCGCGGGAATTCTAAGCACGACCGCCTGGGCGTGCTGATTTCTGCCAGTCGGCGAATGCGTCGAACGAACCTTCGCGAATCGCCTGTACCAGTTGGTTGATATCGGTTGCGGGAGGCCGGTCCGCCTCAAGGCGGGGAACGATCTTGCGAATCGCGGCGAGTACCTGCTCAATCTGCTTGCCTGGTTTCAGGGGTCTCCGGTAGTCCAGGCCTTGTGCGGCGCACAGGAGCTCGATGGCAAGAATCTGCTCTACGTTCTCAACAATCTGCCTCATCTTGAGCGCGGCGTTCATCCCCATCGAAACGTGGTCTTCCTTCCCGCCGGATGTCGGCACGCTGTCCACGCTAGCCGGATGCGCCAACACCTTGCATTCATTCAGGAGCGCAGCTGCGGCGACGTGCGCCATCATATAACCCGACGACAAGCCGGCCTGGCTCGACAGAAACGGAGGCAAGCCCTCGTTGATGTCAGGGTTGATAAGGCGGTCGATCCGGCGTTCACAAATGCTGGCGAGATCGGTTAGCGCGATGGCTGCGTAGTCGAAGCCATAGGAGAGCGGCGCACCGTGGAAGTTGCCGCCGGAGAGTACGTCACCGCTCGCTTCAAAGACGAGTGGGTTGTCGGTTGCGGAGCCCGTTTCGATCTCCACAATCGATGTAACGTGGTCGAGCGCGTCGCGAACCGCACCATGCACCTGTGGCATACAGCGCAAGCAGTAAGCGTCCTGGATCCGCGGATCGTCAGTCCGGTGCGATTCCCGAATCTCGCTGCGGTCGAGCAATACCTTCAGATGTCGGGCCGCGGCTGCCTGTCCTCGATGGGGCCGGGCCTTTTGAATCCTAGGATCGAAAGCAGCAGGAGTGCCACGCAGCGCCTCTAGAGACATCGCGCCAGCAACGTCAGCGATCCGGACAAGACGCTGTGCATCGTAAAGCGCGAGTGAAGCAACGGCAGTCATTCCTTGCGTGCCATTCAGCAGCGCAAGACCTTCTTTCGCTTCGAGCCGTAGCGGAGTCAGTTCGGCCTGCCGCAATGCCTCACTGCCGCTTATGCGCCGACCATGATAAAAAGCTTCTCCTTCACCAATGAGAACCAACGCGAGATGCGCCAGTGGGGCAAGATCGCCGCTCGCGCCCACGGAACCCTTTTCCGGGACGACTGGATGAATTCCTCGATTGAGGAGGCTCGTCAGCATTTCGATGACCGCTCTGCGAACTCCGCTGAAGCCCTTGGCGAGGACATTTGCGCGTAGCAAAAGCATGGCCCGAACTTCGCCCTCTGACAAAGGTCTGCCCAGTCCGCAAGCATGGCTCCGCAACAGATTCACCTGCAACTCAGAAAGGTGGTTGCCCGGGATGCGAACGTCAGAGAGCTTGCCGAAGCCGGTGTTGACGCCGTACACGGCCACTTCTTTCTCGAGAATTGCCTCGATTATCTGACGGGATGCATCCACTCGTGTCAAAGCGGATGGCGCGAGGCCCACTTGGCGCCCTCCGCGAGCTACATTGTGAATTTCTTCGAGGTTGAGATTCTGCCCTGAGAGCAAAAGCGGCGATGAGTGATTCATCCTGACCTTTCAACAGCGGCTAACCTGGCTGCTTCTTCCTGGTTGAGCGGATGGCTCGCAAGCGAAGACCCGGCTGCGAACAACGCCGAAGACTCCCGGGCGGAAAGGTAAGCGATCGAGCGCCTCACTTGCAACCCGTCAAATGTCTGCTTTTCCAAATTGCTCTTTCGGAGACGTCGGCATAGCAGTGCATTCCGCGCGAGCCGTCAGCCACGTCGAGTGCCACGAGAAGAAAAGTTGCCTTTCCCAGATCGATGCCAACCGAATGTATCTGCATGTCGATGATCCCTCCTTGTCAGAAGCTGCCATTCCGACCCTTCGCTCTGGCGGGTAAATCAAGCGGCGGACCATCTCATTAGTCGGCTTCGCGACTGTAATCCTGAATTTTGACGGTTCTGGGCGGATCACCGGCTACTCTTCCCTGATGCATTTTTCGGGTTGGGGAAGGGTTGGCGATAAACCGCCGGGAGACAGGAGAAACGAGCCACCGTCCTGATCGAAAAGTTCGTTACGCCGATGGTGCCAGTTGGGAATCACTTCTGTCTCTCGGGTAGCCGACTGCACCTTTGTACGCGGGGATCTCGGGAGACAATGCCCGTCTTTGTGATTCACGGTTAGCGCTCCGGGTCAATGATTTTGAATTCGACAGTGTGAGCACAAAGCATTTTCCCAAAAAATTCCGGCGAAGGTCACCTATCGCTGTGTCTAGTAAGGAAACTGACAGGGTTCTCTTGGCCTTGCGGGTCACAAAGCCGCTCGATTATTCTCGACGCTAGCTCTTCACTTTCGTGCTGCTGATAAAGCTTGTGCGTGACGGCATTTTCCTCGAGAGTATAGCCTCTGCAGCGCACGGTCCCGGAACTTCTCAGAGTTGCAAGTGCAGCGGCGAACCATGCATCATGCTGGTTTAAGGAGTGCGGCCGGAAGCATGCCCTCGTATCACAGTCTCAACAGAATCGGACTCATTGTTGCTGCTTGCCTGGGAGTTGGGAGCCTGACCAATTGCCCCGGCGCGTGGGCGGCGTGCAATGGCCCGGCTTCTCTTGAAGCGCGGATCCGCGCGCATCCGGATGCCGAGGCTTATATCGCACTGGGCGTCTGGTTCGATCGACATCAGCAGTGGGAATGCGCCGATCAGACAATCCGGTTCGGGTTGAAGATTGCGCCGGACTCCGCGCGGCTCAACTATCTCCTGGGGCTCGGCCTCTACACGTCAGGACAAGCTCAGGAGGCAATCGCGCCACTCCGGCGAGCGGTTCACATTGATCCCGACGTGCTGCAGCCGCATCAGTTGCTCGGTGCCGCGCTGGCCCGACTGGGCGATAATCGGGAGGCTCTTGGAGAATGGCGTGCGGCGCTCAATATCGATCCTTCCTCAAAAGAAGCGCTGGATGGGTTGGCACGGAGCCTGATTGCCGTCGGGGATTACGACACGGCAATTCAGACCCTGCGCTCTACCCCGCTCGATGAGAAACTGACCTTTGATTTAGCCACCGCCTACAAACAGGCGGGTATGTACGATGAAGCCGCGCAGGCGTTGAACCAGGGCCTGGAATCGTTCCCGGACTCCGACGCCCTTACCGCGGCCCTGGTTGCTCTCAATGTCGACGAGTCTCATTTTCAAGATGCAACCTTGCTCGCCGAAAAGATTGCCGGCAGGAGGCCCAACGACCTCGAAGCGCAGCGCATCTATTTGCGCACGCTGGTCATCACGGGAAACAACGAAGTGGCGGCGCCTTTGGCGCGCAGCCTCTTGGCTCTGGCCCCGCATGACGCCGATTTTCTCAACCTGAACGGCCTGCTCGAGCAAAAGGCTGGCGACTTTGCGGCGGCGAGCAAGCACTTGGAAGAAGCGGTAGCTTTGAATCCCAATGACTACAATCCCCGAGTGAACCTAGGCGTGGTGCTTGCCGAGCTTAAGGATGCCGCGGGCGCGCGAAGACAGTTCGAGAAGGCCATCGAGCTTGGCACCGATGAGCCGCAGGTCCACTTTGAGCTGGCCAAGGTTCTGCGCACGCTGGGTGACGCCGAAGGAGCTCAGCGGCAACTCGCGCTTTACCAGCAAAAACTGGAGGAGAAATCGGACCTGGCCGTCGCTATTTCCAAGGCAACCGAAGCAGCGGAGGCGGTTAAGTCAGGAGATTACTCCCAGGCCGCCGATCTGTATCGTCAGGCCTGCGCCGCGCTACCCGGGAATGCCGGCCTTGCGTACCGGCTGGCCATGGTCCTGGACAGCATGGGCGACGAGAATGGCGAACGCACAGTGCTCGAGCAGGCGGTCAAGGCCGATCCGCATTTTGCTCCGGCGCAATACCGTCTCGGCTACATTGATTTCCAGGCCGGAGACAACGCCGCGGCGGAGCGGGAGTTCCGCGCGACCGTCGAGGCACTGCCGGACAATGCGGAGGCCTGGATTTCACTGGCGGCCACGCTGGACCGCGAGACGCGCCCGGGCGAGGCGCGCACCGCGGTAGCCCGGGCTTTGCAATTGCAGCCCGACAATGCGGCTGCGCGCGAATTGAGCAAGAAATTGGCTGAGGCGCAGGATCAGCATTGAAGGTGTCGTGCTCTTTCACAGCGGCTTGAAACTGAGACACTATCACTGAAGGCCTTCATTTGAGGTTTGAAGAGGATTCCTCGCTGTGATGAATCGCAAGAACGCCGATCACTGGACTCGCCGCCGATTGCTCAGCGCTGCTCCCGCTCTTTTGGCTCCGGGGCTGATCTCGGCCCCACTCTTGTCGGCGGACGAGGGACGCAAACCGGCCGCGCCGTTCTCCCGGTTCGTCGATGTTGCCCAGTCTGCCGGCCTGCGGGACACCATCATCTACGGCGAGCCCTCGAGCTTCACCTACATCATCGAATCCATGGCCACCGGCTGCGCCTTTTTCGACTACGACAACGACGGCTGGATGGATATCTTCATCCTCGGCGGACGCACGCTCGCTGGAACTCCACCCGGGTCCGGCAACCGGCTCTACCACAACAATCGCGACGGCACGTTCACTGATGTCACCGCGAAATCCGGCCTTGCAGATCCGGGCTGGGCGCAGGGCGTTTGCGTTGGCGACTACAACAACGACGGCTGGGAGGATCTCTTTCTTACGTACTATGGGCAAAACCGGCTCTATCGCAATAATGGCGATGGCACCTTCACCAATGTGACCGCCGAAGCCGGCCTGCTCTACCCCAAAACTCGCTACAGCACCGGCTGCACGTTCGTGGATTACAACCTCGACGGCCATCTCGATCTTTTCGTCTCCAACTACCTTGAGATCGATTTGGCCACTGCTCCCAAGCCCTCCCTGGCTGTTTCCAACTGCAACTACGAGGGCGTAGCGACGATGTGCGGTCCGCTGGGCCTGCCCAAGGCGCAGCACTACCTTTATCGCAACAATGGCGACGGCACCTTCACTGACGTCTCGCGCGAGTCCGGTATCGCCGCACTGCGCGGCTCCTACGGCCTCACGGCGCTCAGCATCGATGCCGACGAAGACGGTTGGCCTGATATCTTCGTCGCCTGTGATATGACTCCCTCGCTGCTGCTGATGAACAACCACGACGGCACATTCCGCGAGGAAGCTTTGCTGCGCGGCATCGCAGTGAGCGGCGAAGGCCGCGAGATGGGCGGCATGGGCACGGCCGTTGGCGACTACAACCTCGACGGCCATACCGACATCGTCAAAACACACTATTACAACCAGGCCAACGGCCTCTACCGCAACGACGGCAAAGGGAACTTCGACGACGTAACGGTGGAAGCAGGCTTCAATAAGGAAACCCGCTTTGTCTGCTTTGGCGCCGGCATCGTGGATTTCGACAACGATGGCTATCCCGACATTCTGCTCACATCCGGCACGGTCTACCCGGAGGTTGCGCGCGTTTCACCGCGATTTCCGGAGCGCAGTCCGCGAATTCTGTTTCGCAATCAGGGCGATGGCACTTTTGTTGAGATGGGTGCCAATGCCGGCCCCGGCATTGACGCGCCCCATTGCAGCCGCGGCGCCGCTTTTGGCGACTTCGACAATGACGGCGATATGGATGTGCTGATCATGAACGTTAACGAGCCACCCACGTTGCTGCGTAACGACGCTCCCTCCGGCAACCACTGGATCAAGGTTCGCCTGGAAGGCGTTAAGAGTAACCGCAGCGCCATCGGCGCCCGCGTGTTGGTGCGCTACGCGGCCAAGTTGCAGGTCCAGGAAGTCTTGAGCGGGTGCAGCTTCCTCTCGTCAAACGATCCGCGCCTGCACTTTGGGCTGGGTCCGGCAACCACGGCGGACATTGAAGTCCGGTGGCCCACCGGACTCATCGATCACATCCACAGCGCGGCCGCCAACCAGCTGCTGACTTTGCGCGAAGGTGCGGGGCAAGTAAAAGGCCGCCCATTCCGGTGAGGCAATCCTTACGCGCCGGGAACCGATGCCGCGCGGCACAGACGCGTAACTCCACTTCAGTATGTCAGTTGCAGTTCCAACCCCTTGCCATCGTCCGGGACGAGGGCCGAGACACGGCGGTGCTCCGCATCGAAGCTGATGGGAACCGTGCTCGCATTGGAACCGTCGAGTGTCGCAGTTGCGCTCGCGGCCGGTGCGCTAGCCCCATAGATCTCGATCGAAAGCTGCGTCCACCAGGGCGCAAAACTACCTTGATGAGGCGCTATCGTCACGATGAGTCCGTGCGCCGCGAGCTGACATGTGAACCCCATGCGCAGAAAATCGCCTTTTCTGAAGTCATAGCTGATGCCGTCATCCAAGTAGACGCTGCCCTGGCAATCCTGGCCTGGCGTTGTTGGCGGATAAACGCGCAGCGTCAGCGGTCCCTGCGGCTTCTCGTCCGTGCTTTGCACCAGCGGCTGTTCGGGCACGATGGCGCCCGCGCGAACAAACACCGGAAGCGGGCTCACGGTGTTATGCAGGCGGATCTTCTTCTCGGTAGATTGCTGCCTATCGATGCCCCCCCGTGTCTGCGCTGCCAACTACGCGAGCCCCGGTCCAGTAGTCGTACCAGTCCACAGAGGGCAGCGCCACCGTGTAGTCGTCCACCTCGTCGGGGAAGGGGCTTTGCGCAATCATCAGGTCTGGTCCAAGTAAAAAACTTCCGCTGTCGGTCAAGTCGAGCGGCTGCCCATTGAAGGCGTCATCCGGGAACTCCAGAAAAAGCGGGCGTATGATCGGCAATCCCGTCCGGCTCATCTCTTCTGCCGTGGTGTAGATGTACGGCATCAGGCGGTAGCGTTCCTCAGTGGACCGGCGTCGCAGGCTAATATCCTCTGGCGTTCCGTCTTCCCACGGCTCCTGGGGATTGCTGCCAATGGTCGTGTGGTCACGGTCAAAGGGCTGGAAGGCCGCCAATTCGAACCAGCGAGTAAGCAGCTCTGGCTGCGGAGAGCCGTTAAAACCGCCCACGTCGGCCCCGCTTATGGCAAATCCGCTTAGACCCAGGTTGAGCAGTTGCGGAATGGTCTGGCGCAGGTGGTTCCAGGTGCTGGAATTGTCGCCAGTCCAGACGGCGGCGTAACGCTGTCCGCCCGCATAGGTGGCTCGGGTCAACACGAATGGCCGCATGTTTGGCCTGAGCTTTAGCACGCCCTCGTAGGTCCCGCGGCTGTTTTGCATTCCGAAGATGTTGTGAACCTCAAGATGGGTGGTCACGCGTGTAACAAAGCCCGGCTCCTGGATGCGGTGCAGCACATCGTCGGGCATTGTCTTCCAGGGGACGTCGAAAACCGCCGGCTCATTCATGTCGTTCCAGAAACCGGCAACGCCCTTGGCCACGAAGTCCGCGTAGAGAGTGCCCCACCAGTCGCGCGACATATCCTGCGTGAAATCGGGAAATAGGGCTTTCCCAGGCCAGACGACTCCTACAAAGTTGGAGCCGTCGGGGTTCTTAACGAAGTGGTCGCCGGCAATCCCTTCGTCGTATGGCTTGTAACCGATGTTTGGCTGTTCGGCGATGTGCAGGTCGGTAATGAGCACCGTCCGAAAATGTTCGGCTCTCAGATCGTCAATCATCTTCCCAAAGTCAGGAAAGCGCTCGGGGTCCACGGTAAAGGGGCGGTACTTGAATTGGTAATCGATGTCCAACCAGATGACATCTGCTGGAATGTGCTCGCTGCGCAGTTTAGCGGCGATGCGCATGACTTCGGCCTCGGGATAGTAGCTGTAGCGAGATTGCTGATAGCCTAGCGCCCACATTGGCGGCAATGGCGTAGCGCCAGTGAGCCATGCCCAGTTCTCCACCACCTTCTTCGGCTCCGGACCATACAGGATGTAGAAGTCCAGCGGGCCGCCTTCAGAGCCAAAGGAATAGCAGTCCCGGTCCTCTTTGTTGAAGTCGAAGCTTGAGCGCCAGGTATTATCGAGAAAAATTCCTGCCGAGACGCCCTGCCTGAAAGTGATGAAAAAGGGGATCGACTTGCAGATGGGGTCGGTCGACTCCTGCCAACCAATATCGGTGTTCCAGTCGACGAAGGCCTCGTTGCGGCGGTCCAACGGCCCCGTTTTGTCGCCCAGGCCAAAGTAGTGCTCGTCCACCGGCGACTTCATGTGAACGCGGAAGGCAGCGCCGTGGTACTCGATGGGCCTGCCTGGAAGCTGCGCAACGATGACGTGGCCCGCCATATCAGTCACTGTCAAATTCAACGGATCCTTTTCGACGGTGACGTGGAGTTCGGCGGTTTTGAAGCCGACTGACGTCGCTTTGGACTCGGACGTGACAGGAATTGCGGAGGTTCGCGACGAGGGGAGCACGGCCCATGACGCGTCCTCTGGAAGCGCTCCTGCGGGGCCCACGCGAATCCGCAGGACGTCGTCGCGGAGTGCGATGATCTGTAGGATGGCGCCGCCGGATTGAATCTCAAGTCCACTTGCTGTTGCCCGAGAAGATGAAACTCTGTCGAGCCGGACAAGGTCTGGCTGTTGCTCGGCCTCGATCGTTAGATTCGTCGTTGACGCCATGGCCAGGAACAAAATCGCTGTCACAAAAAACGAAAGGCGTTCTGACTTTTGCACGCAGGACCTCATCGGGATCGAATTTCTTCGCTGTCGAAAAGAATAATCCAATTGCCACTTGCACTTCTTCGTGCCTTGATTCGCGACCCGGGAGAGATTCTGCCTGCGAAGGCGGAGCCCGTTTGGCAATGCGGCTCTTTCGCCTCCGCGCGTGCGATGCTACGCAGACAGGCGTGCTGCGCCGGCATCAGCCGGAGTGGATTTCCTGAGTAAATGCGGGTCGTCGAGGTCTTCGACCTTTTGGGTCAGCAGCGCAGCCAGCATAAAGAAGACTCCCCCTGCGACCACAGCGGCAAGGCGATTGTTGTTCAACAAATGGTCCATCACCCAGCCGAACCCAAGCGATGCCACGATCTCCGGAATTACCACGAAGGAGTTGAAGATTCCCATGTAGACACCAGTCTTTCCCGGAGGCAATGATCCGGAAAGAATGGAATAGGGCATAGAGAGCGTACTGGCCCAGGCAATCCCGACGCCGGTCATGGAGAGTAACAGCGGATACTTGCTGTGAATCAGGGCCACGGACAGGAGTCCGAAGCCGCCGCATATCAGGCACAAGCTATGCGTTGCTTTGCGGCCAAGCTTGAGTGCAATTGCAGGCAGAGCAAAGGAAAATGCGAAACACACCAGCGAATACATTCCAAAGCAGACGCCCGCCCACTCCGCTCCCGCCGAATAAAGGGGAGAGTTTGTGTCGGAGGCGCCAAAGACATTGCGCGCCACCGCGACCGGAAAGTAAAGCCACATGCAGAACAAGCCGAGCCATGTGGAGATCTGGACCCAGGCGAGTTGCCGCATCGTGCGCGGCATCTCGCGGACCGAAACCAGGATTTCGCGAACTCCAGCCGCCATGCCCGCTCGCTCGGCCTTTAGCTTGCGAAACTCCGCCATGTTTTCCGGTGGATACTCTTTGGTGGTGAAAACGGTCCACAGCACGGCGCACAAGAAGGCCGCTGCGCCTATGTAAAAAGAAAAGCGCACCGTGAAGGGAATCGTGCCTGCGACCCGGGTCTGGGCGAGGTGAAACACATTCGTCAACAGGAATGGCAGCGCCGAGGCAATCACAGTACTGAGGCCAATGAGAAGGCTCTGCATAGCGAAGCCTTGAGTGCACTGGGATTCAGGCAGCAAGTCGGCCACGAACGCGCGAAAGGGCTGCATGCTGATGTTGATGCTGGCATCAAGAACCCAGAGCAGCCCCGCGGCCATCCACAAGGCGGAACATCGCGGCATGAGGATCAGCGCCATCGAGCTCAGAATCGCGCCGCCAAGGAAGTAAGGCCGGCGCCTGCCGAGAGGACCCCATGTGCTGTCGCTGGCCTGGCCGACAATCGGTTGCACCAGCAATCCTGTCAGCGGAGCAGCCAGCCACAGAATCGGAATTTGATCGGCCCGCGCCCCGAGGTATTCGTAAATGGCGCTCATGTTCGCCATTTGTAATCCCCAACCAAACTGGATGCCGAAGAAGCCGAAGCTCAGGTTCCAGATCTGCCAGAACGTGCGTGGTGGTTTGTCCATGAATTCGACTCTCCAGCTTTCCTTTAGAGGATTCAACCTAGCGATCGCAGAGCGCGGTCAGCGATCGCAGTCTGGCGCTTAATTCGCTGTTCAAAACGCCCGGACCATAACGCCATTTCCAGTTTCCGCTCACCGTGCCGGGAAGATTCATGCGCGCAGAACTGCCCAGTCCCAACACATCTTGCAACGGAACAACCACAACGCTGGCGACGGAGGCTTCCACCGCGCGGATCATGCTCCAGTTGATCTCCGCGTCATCATGAAAGTCGAGATAGGCGCGCGCGAGTTCATGCTCCTGGCGCACCTCCTCCGTAGAACGGGTGCTGTCGGCCGCGCCAGAACTCGACCACCAGCCGACCGCGGTATCGTTGTCGTGACCTCCGGTGTAGGCGACCAGATCGTGGCTGTAATTGTGGGGACGAAAAGACGGCGCCTGCGGATCCGTGCCAAATGCAAACTGCAAGATGCTCATCCCCGGCAGGCCGAATTCCTCTCGGAGTTGTTCGACTGGCGGCGTGATCACTCCCAGGTTCTCCGCCACAATCGGCAGTTCACCAAACTCGTTCCGCAGCGCCGACAGAACTTTGTTTCCCGGCGCCTTCACCCAGCGCCCGTGAATCGCAGTCGCCTCTCCGGCGGGAACTTCCCAATAGGATTCAAAGCCACGAAAATGATCGAGCCGCACAAGATCGAAAAGGGCGAGCGAGGCGCGGAAGCGCTCAATCCACCACCTGAATCCGTCGGACTCCAATACATCCCAGCGATAGATCGGATTTCCCCAGAGCTGTCCCGTGGCGCTGAAATAGTCGGGGGGTACGCCAGAAACCACGGTGGGACTGCCTTGATCGTCGAGATAGAAGAGCTCCGGACGGGCCCAAACGTCCGCGCTGTCGTGCGCAACGTAAATGGGGATGTCGCCCATTAGCCGGATGTCGCGCTGTCGGCAATAGTTCCTGAGGGCTTCCCATTGGCGGAAGAATTCGAATTGCCAATACTTGATATCGTTCAATTGGCGCGCAAGCCTGAGCGTCCACATGCTGATGGCGTTTGGGTCGCGAAGACGAATCGATGCGTCCCATGTGGTCCACGCCGTTCCGTTGTGCACATCCTTCAGGGCCATGAAGAGGGCGAAGTCGTCGAGCCAGGGGCTGGCGCTTTCGCAAAAATGGTCGAAGGCCGCGCGATCCGCGCCAGATGCATCGGCAAAGAAAGCCTCGGCTGCCCGGCGCAGCGCCGATCGCTTGAATTGAATCGTCGCCCCAAAGTCGATAGAGTTCTCCGGGAACGGCGGCGCCTGAGCCAGGTCCGATTCCTGGAGCAGTCCCTGGTCCCGCAATCGCTCAAGGCTCAGCAAGAGCGGGTTGCCGGCAAATGCGGAGAAGCATTGGTAGGGAGAATCGCCGTATCCAGTGGGATTCAGTGGCAGCACCTGCCACAACTTCTGTCCGGCAGCGAGCAGAAAGTCGGCGAATTCGTAAGCACATGGTCCGAAATCCCCGATGCCAAAGCGGCCAGGCAAAGAAGTGCAATGCAACAATATGCCGCTCATTCGTGGGAGTTTCACGCTTCGCAAACATACGCTGGCCAAAGTTACCCGGTCAAGCTCGGGGCTGAGCCCGGACATCCCTCGATGCTCTTTTAGCGTTCGTTCAGGTCGACTTCATAGAGGTTGACTGCAGGAGTGTCGGCGGTGACGACAGGAAGGTCGCCGGGGGCAAGACCGATGAGGCGATAATCGGTGGCCGCAATGGGACGCAAATTGTCGATCGTCGCGACCAGTTGCGGCTTGCCGGCGGGCACGGCGATGCGGTAGATGGGCTTGCCCGTGGCGAGGAAATCCTGGAAATAAATGGACCGGCTATCTTGCGACCAGGTGGGATCGCCCACGCCCTGGGCAGTAAGAGTGGCCCAGCGGCTTGTGATGCGGTCGAAGAGAAGCAGCGCACGTTGATCGAGTGGCATGGCAGCGATAAAGCGGCCGTCAGGCGAGAGACGCGGGCTGAAGAGTCCGGTTGAGCCGGGAATTTCGGTTACTTTATTCGTTTGGAGATTGACCAGATAGATTGCTTTCGGCTGGCCATTGTCCATGCGATCAGGCAGCCGGCCAAAGACGATCGATTGACCGTCGGGGGACCAGGCCGGATCGGCTTCGTTCCGATCCTCGTTGAGCACCGGTGTGAGCTTTCCGCCCTCGGCGTCGATGAGATAAATCTTCCAAGGCTTGCCCGGTTCTAGGCCCATGACGGCCAGACGGCGGTCGTCGGGAGACCACTTCATTGTGAAGATTCTCTGCAGCGGGGTGGTGAGTTGGATGCGCTCGCTGCCATCCACCCGGCTACGCCAAAGCGAATTGTCAGAGGCGTTGAGCCATGCAATCCATTTGCCGTCGGGCGAATACTGCGCCAGCGAAGCCGCGCTCAGATTTTGATCGAGTGTAGTGAAGGTGGAAGATTTAGGCATGGCGCGGAGCAGTTCATATTGCGAGGTGGCGCCGATGAAATAGACGCGATCACCGCCCGGCGCGGTGCTGGGAGCCTGGTAATGTAGCGGGCCGTTCGTAACCTGTCGCGGCTCACGATCGGCCAGGTACCAGGGCCGTTCGCGTCGCACCCAGATTTCGCTATGAGCATTGTCACTGTGCGAGGACTGAAACACGAAATACTGGCCGTCGGGAGTCCAGTTTCCACAACACTCCGAGGCCGGCTGGCTCCAGCCCGGAAAGAGCGAATGGGCGTTGGACCCATCTGCCGAAACCTCCCAGAGCTCCGAGGTCTGACGCTTGGGATCTCGCAACGTGAAACGCAGCCGGCTGCCGTCAACTGACCAGCGTAGCCAGAAAGCCATGCCCTGGACAGTCAGCAGCCGGTGGGGATCACTACCGTCCGCTGCAACAATGGTGAGTTCGTTTCCACTGGCCACCAGAAGCCGCTCTCCGTCCGGCATCCATGTGGCATCGTGCGCCAGAACATTAGGAACTCGGCGGGCATCTCCACCTAAGGTTGGCACAATCCACAACGGTTGCTCTGGCTCTGCCTGCAAATGGCCACGCACGACGAGCTTTGAACCGTCAGGCGAGAGTGCGCCGATGAGCGGCGCGCCAATCTCAGACGGCAAGGGAAAGTTGCTGATTTCGCCGTTCGCGGCCAATGCGACGGCCAGCACGGGATTGCCGTTGTCCATGTGGGAAAAGTAGATGCGCGTCCCATCACTGGCCGAGCTGGAGAAACTCTCGACATCCAAATCGTTGGTGAGCACATGGCCCGAAAAAGTGACTTGAACGACGCGGAAAGGTCGGCGAACAGGCTGGCGAATGATCAGAAACAAGCCCAGCAACAGGCAAACCAAAGCCAGACATCCTGCCAGCCACCACCCGAGGGGGCTACCTGCTCGCGCTTTTGCTGCAGAAGAATCCGCAACTGCCGCAGAGGCGTGCGGATCGACCCAACTGACGGGAGCAATGAAACGGTAGCCTCGCTTCGCCAGGGTTTCAACAAAGCGCGGGTTCTCGGCGGAGTCGTTCAGGGCTTCGCGCAGCTTGTTCACGGCGATCCCGAGGCTGTGGTCGAAATCGACGGTTGTTTCCGCACCCCAGAGTTCCAGTTGCAGAGTCTCGCGGGAAACCACCTCACCTGGGTGTTCCAGCAACGCCGCCAGCAGCTTGAAGGGTTGGCTCTGCAGGTGGACGCGCACGCCGGAGCGGCGCAACTCCCCTGCTTCCAGATCGGCTTCAAAGATCCCGAACTGCATCCTCTTGGCGCCGTTCCTCTGTGCCACCGTATTCATATCTGTTCCAGCAAGCCGAGGTAACTGAATCAGTGTACGAGCAAAGCACCAAAAGAGCACAAACGGCAAGTGGAGAGCTTCGGACCTATCGAGTAAGCGGGAGAAGTGGCATGACAAGCTGTTTAGAATAAATGGCTTATTTGATGATGCTCAATTGATGGCGAATTGGCGGCTTGTGGATTGACCACCGTCCGCCTGCGGGCGTTTCCTCATCCGTGGTTTCGGGAAAAGGTGTTGAACGCAGCCGAATTTCTCTCGAGAGAGTCAACGCTTGTCAACGTAGTTTTTTGGAGGACATTGTGATGTTGAATACAGCCAGTTTCCTGACCTGCCTTGAACGCCACGCCCGGTTGATTGTGGCGGCGATCGCCGTGCTGGTCATCTCCCTTCTGGCGCCTGCCCTGAGGGCGCAGACTGATACAGGTAGCGTCACCGGGACGGTGACCGATCCGTCGGGTGCCGTTGTCCCCGATGCCACAATCACCGTGACCGAGATCGCGACCAACCGCGTGGTTTCTGTCCAGAGCCTGGCCGATGGAAGCTTCGCCGTGAATGCTTTGCCCATTGGTAATTACAAGGCGGAAGCAACCAAGCAGGACTTCCAGGGTGAGGCCACCACGTTTTCCCTGCAAATCTCCGAAGTGAAAGTTCTCAACTTCAGTTTGAAGGTGGGGTCCACCAGCCAGACGGTGGAGGTAACGAGCGCAAGCCAGCTGATCGACACGTCCACTTCATCGTCCGGCGAAGTGATCGAAGGAAACCAAGTCACTGATCTGCCGCTCAACGGCCGCAACTTCACCACGCTGGCCCTGCTCACTCCCGGCGTGGGCCGCGGCCAGTACTCCGACAATGCGAGCGCTCCGGCCAATAATGCGGAAACCTGGCGGAATGCCGATTCCGGCGCTGCGGCACTGGCCGTCGACGGCCTGCCCCCGCAGTCGAATAACTTCCAGATCGATGGCATTGACAACAACGAATCGCTTGTCAATACTCTCGTGGTTTTTCCGGCAATCGAGGATATCGCCGAGTTCAAGACGACGACCAGCACTCCTCCGGCCGAGTTTGGCCGCTCCGGCGGCGGCGTAGTACAGGTCGCTACCAAATCCGGCACCAACGATCTTCACGGTGCTGTGTATTGGTTCAACCGTTCCAAGGAAGCGGCCGCAGCCCTCTTCAACGGCGGGGTTCCGGAGTTGAGCCGCAACCAGTTCGGCGGCGCTGCGGGCGGACCACTATGGAAGAACAAGCTGTTTGCCTTCGGGGATTACCAGGGCTGGCGCGAAAACATTCCGGCAGGGACGAATACGACGCATGTGCCTACGGCTATGATGCGCACGGGCAATTTCACCGAACTGCTCAGCTCGGCAGGGACGGGATCAGCGACCAGCGTGCCCATTCAGGCCATCTGCCCGAACCTTTACTCCGGGAGCGCTCTGCTGCCGCAGTTTGCCGCCGGTTACGGGTACGTTTATAACCCGCAAACCTGCTTGCCCTTTGGCTGGGTGGGCGGCGTAGGCGCCTCGCAAACTGGAAATGCCGCACTCAACATCATTCCAAGTGCCGACCAGATCACCGTCGGCGCGAGCTACCTGAATGCGTTTCCCAATCCGAATATTTCGGGCGCCAATATCGCGACAAACTCTTCGAACTTCTCGTATGCGCAGTCCAACGTTGAGACATTGAACGATTACGACGCACGCCTGGATTGGAATCTCAGCTCCAAGGATACCGTCTTCGCGCGTTTCACCACGGGCGATGACTTCCTGCACAACACCCTCTCTCTGCAGGATGCCACTCACGCTCTGCCCTCCGGGAATGGCTTCAACCCGTCCCATCCACGTCAGGTTGCCACGGGCTACACACACATCTTCAGTGCCAACATCATCAACGAATTCCACTACGGCTGGATCCGGGATCTTTCCGGATACGAGCAACCGGACGCTAGCATTCCGCTGGCCCAGAAACTGGGCATCGTCAATGCCAATACCTCTCCATTGCTCGGCGGTATGCCGATCATCGGGGGATGGTACGGGAACCTGAGTTACGTGGGCGATGGTGGTCCGTATCTGATCGTCGAGCCGACCAACCAATTCTCAGATGCTCTGAGCTGGAATAAGGGAAAACACTCCTTCAAGTTCGGCGCCAGCATTATTCATCGCGATGTGAACTGGGATCAGGGCAACGATGCCAAGGGGTACTTCTGGATCGACGACGGCAACTATGGCGGAATGCCGGCTCCGACTTCGGCTCACGGAACATTTACCGGGTATGAAGAGTCAGAATTGCTGGGTGGATTCATGGGTGGCTACCAGGTTGGCGCCTTCTCGGGGTACTACGAGACGCGCAGCTGGGAGAACGGCTACTATGCCCAGGATGACTGGAAGATTGGCCGGAAACTCACTCTGAATCTCGGCCTGCGATATGACACTCTGAGCCCGCCAACCGAAGCTCATAACCATATGTCCAATTTCAATCCGGCGACGGGCGAACTGGTCGAGGCTGGAGCCTCAGGATGGCCCGCTGCTTTGGTCAACACGCCCCACGGCGATTTAGGCCCACGCATCGGAGCAGCCTACGATGTGTTTGGGAATGGCAAGACGGTGCTCCGCGGTGGCTATGGCCTGTTCTACTTCGTGAATCGCGGCGGCGTCGCCGAGGAACTCTCTGAGAACCCGGACTGGAACGGCATCGAAAGCTACTACGCATGCCCGACGGCTACGACATGCGCGACCGGCTATCGCATCACGCTCAGCGGCGAGGCTCCGAACGGTAGCAACAATCCCACCGCCGCGACCGGGACTCTGCCGGCGAAGATCGGCGTTAGCCCCACGGCCATCAACTCGACGGATAGCGTCGTCTACTATCCGAAGAACAGCCCGAACTCCCATATCGACCAGTGGAACTTTCAGATCGAACAACAACTGGACAGCCACACCTCTTTCGACTTGGGCTACGTTGGGGCATTGACGGGAAACCTCGCGACGCAGTTCAATGCCAACCAAACGGCGCTTGGAGGCTCAACCAACTGGTTCCCGGTTGGAGGATCCGTCAACCCCAACGGTGTGGGCACGATCAACGCGTATGAAATGATCGGCAGCGGAAGCTACAACGGCCTGCAGGCCAAGCTGACTCGCAGAATGGCTACGGGCCTTCAGGCGAACGTTACGTACTCGTGGGGGCACGCATTCGACAATGCCGATGACGTGCTGGGGAATGAGGGCGGGGCCGTCCTCGTAGGAGCCAACGGGACGCCGTTGCTGAAGTACCAGCGCGGCAGCTCGAACAACGATCAGCGCCAGCTTTTTGGCGCCGCCGCGATATACGATCTGCCCTTCGGCCGTGGCAGGATGCTGGGTAAAGACATGCCGGTCGCGCTCGACTACATAGTTGGCGGCTGGCAATGGAACAACATAATTCAGCTGGCTTCTGGTACACCGATGGACATCCAGGGTGCGCCGAGCAGCCCAAACGGTCGTCCAGACTACCACGGCGGATGCCAGACGAACGTCGACTGGCACACATGGATCAAATGCCCCGCGGGAGCATTCACGGCTCCGGCTGGGCTGGTCGGTAACCTGCCGCGTAACTTCTTTACCGGGCCGGGAACTCATACCTGGGACGCATCCCTGGTCAAGAGCTTTAGCATCGCGGAGCGGGTAAAGTCGGAGCTTCGCGCGCAGCTTTACAACGTGACGAATACGCCCCAGTTCCAGGATCCGGATAACAAATACACCAACGGCGACTTCGGCCAGTTGACGAGCACCCGCAACGCGCCTACTCAGCGCGAGCTCGAGCTGGCGCTTCGCATCTCGTTCTGATCTGCAGTTCTGACGCGCCACGGCTTGGGTCCCTGCCGTGGCGCGGCTTTTCAGGAACCACTACAACGCGATATCTGTACCTGCGAAAGGCTACGTCATGAAGGGCCACGGGAGGCTGTTTTGTCTCGCAACGCTGTTGATGATCTGCGGTGGATCTGTTTTCGCAGCGCCGGCGCAGGGCCCACCGGGTCGGTGCGACGCAAAGCAGGACAGCGCTCCATGTAGCGCCAGCGGCCCGCGTATTGACAAGATCGACCCGCCCAACTGGTGGAGCGGTTTTCCCGACCCCATGTTACTGGTGCACGGCGAGAACCTGAAGCAGGCGCAATTCACCGTTACGGGCAAAGGCGTTGCGATCCTGCATACGCAGGCTTCGGACAACGGTCACTGGGCGTTCCTGTGGCTGCGCACAAAGGATGCCGCGCCGCAAACGCTTTGGGTCACTGCCAGCAATGCTCAGGGCCGGGCACGGAGCGCGTTTGCGCTCAAGGCACGAGACAACGATCCCAAGGCGCATCGCGGGTTTTCTTCCGCGGATGCGATGTATCTGATCATGACTGACCGCTTCGCCGAAGGAAACGCGGCCGACGATCCTCCCGGTGACGATCGCGCCGCCGCGCGTGGCTGGCACGGCGGAGACCTTGCCGGCATTGAACAGCATCTGGATTACCTCAAGCAACTGGGCGTAACAACCGTGTGGACCACGCCCGTCGCTTCCAACGGCGCAATGCCAGTGGCCTATCACGGCTATGCCGCTACCGACCTCTACGCAGTCGACCCGCACTTTGGCACGCTCGCCGATTACCAACATCTATCCCAAGCGCTGCACGCGCGCGGCATGAAGCTGGTGATTGATCTGGTGCCCAATCATATCGGCGTCAAGCATCCATGGGTGCTCGATCCGCCCACGCCCGACTGGCTGCATGGCACGCTTCAGCATCACAGTGCCGTGAAGACCGACTTTTATGCATTGGTTGACCCGCATGCTCCGCCTCAGGCGTGGCGCGACGTCACCGACGGCTGGTTCACGGACGACATGCCTGACCTGAACCAGGAGAATCCGCTTGTGTCGCGCTACCTGATTCAAAACGCTCTGTGGTGGGTTGAAACAGCCAACATCGACGGCATCCGCTTGGATACTTTTCCGTACGTGGACCGCGCCTTCTGGCGTGATTACGACGCCACGCTGAACAGCGTGTATCCGCACCTGACGACTGTGGGCGAGATCTTCAATGGTGATCCCGAAGTCACTTCGTACTTCGCGGGAGGAGTGACTCACCAAGGCATCGATACAGGGCTGTACACACCTTTCGACTTTCCCGTGTACTTTGCTTTGAGCGATGTATTGGCTCACGACAAGCCGATGACCGAACTGGCCACCGTTCTGCGTCAGGACGCGCTCTACCCGCATCCCGAGCGGCTTGTCTCGTTTATCGGTAACCACGATACCACGCGCTTTCTTACGGAGGCTGGAGGTTCAGTTCCCCGGCTCAAGCTGGCGCTGGGCCTGTTGGCCACATTGCGCGGGATGCCGCAGCTTTATTCCGGAGACGAGATCGGTATGACCGGCGGCTCCGATCCCGATAATCGGCACGATTTCCCCGGCGGCTTTCCGGGCGATGCGCACAGCGCATTCACCCGGGCGGGTCGCACAGAGACTGAGCAGAGCATCTTCGCATGGACTTCCGGGATGCTCGCGTTGCGGGAGTCGCATCCAGCGCTTGAGACAGGGCTCGAACAAGATCTTTTCGCCGACGACGATGTATTCGCATTTGTGCGCACGCCGGAGGAAGGAAGCTGTTCGTCCAGTCACTCGGTCGCTCAGTCGAAGGAGCGATTCCTCATTGTGGTAAACAAGGCGGCGACCATCAAATCGCTGGATCTGGCAGTTGCCGATACGGCACTTGCCGCGTGCACCGAGTTTCAGGCCACGGCTCCCACCACGGGAACGGTTCCGGTTGCGGACGGTGGAAAGCTGCATATTGAAGAGCCGGCAGAGTCGATCACTGTATATAAAGTTCAGTGAGACTCCATCCGTCTCCGTTGCCGCTTTCGGTACTGACTCCGAGAACTCGCAGGTAGCTCCCGCGCAAGCGTTCACCCGCGAGGAACGAGTCGGAGAGCGCGGAGCTCACTGCCTTGATGCGACGGCTCCTGCGCAGGATCGAGAAGACGCTGTCGATTCAAATGAAGCGTTGCAGGGTCAGCTCGGTAGCCGAGAGCAGCGCAGGAAGCGGCCTTTAGCTACTAGCTTCCAGCCATAGACAATCAGAGTGCCCCGCCTTCGACGAGGAGAACTTGCTGGGTGGGGCACTTGCTCTTTTTCAGACTTGCAGCTGCTCCCGGTCGTTGCTCGCTGCCAACTTAAGCAGTCTGAGGCCAACCAGCAAGAACCAGAAAGGATAAAGCGGGCCGGCGATGGCCAGGAGAATCACGCCAGAGACGGGCAGGAAAAGCCCGCCTAAGATGTGGGCCAGATCGAGCCCATGCACAATGATTCCCAACCAGGCAGTGACCTTGCTGAAGACTGCGCCGCGCAACATTACCACCGAGATCAGCTCCGCGCCGCATTGCAGAAGCACTCCGCCGAGGATGGCGCCCGTTGAGTGCCAGATGTCGGCGGCCATGATAGCTTCTCCGGCAGCAAGCAGTTGGTTCCGTGCGGTGTCGCTGGTTGCGGCAGCAAACTTGTCGCTGAGTTGGACCATGGAAAGAGCCGTTGGCGTGGCGAGAACCAGCGTTACACCGGCGAAGGCTAGAGCGGTCGAGAGGAGAGAATTGGCGCGATCGCTCCTGCGCAATGCCACAAAGAGGCTGAGAAACAACAGGTAGTACAGCGGAAGTGCGGCGACGGTTGGCAGGTCGAGGCGCAGCAGGCCCACTGCCCGGTGGTGTTGAAGCAGATCAAAAGCCTGGCTTGCAGAGGCGGGCTGTCCGCCCAGAACCACCATCTGAACCATCATCGCCAGCGAGTAAATGAGAAGAAGCATGGCAGCAATTCCGCCAATGCGGCAGAGACCGGCGAGGTGGTCCCACCCCTGGTGGGTTTCGTTTTCGGATGCATGCTCCGAAGTCATGGTTTCGAGCCTTCCAGGTGCAGTCGGAAGAAGGCCACGATGCGGCGGCGAGCGTCCATTGTGGCGGGCTCGTCGTAGCCGATGGCCTTGAACCGCAGCACTTTCAGGAATCCATAGCCCCGATGATGATTCATGAAGGAGTGGCCGGCGTCGGGATACTCCTTTACATCGTGTGGGATGAGTGCGCGCTCGAGGGCCGCCGCCAGCTGATCGGCTATCCCCTGCTCCCATTTGGCCATGCCACCGTAGCTACCCACAACCGGGCAGGCAGCGCTGAGGAAATCGTCGACATCTTTGGGAAGCGGGCCGCCGTAGTTGATGCTTGCAGCATCGAAACCGTGCCCGGAAGCGAGTAGCAGGGCGAACCCTCCGCCCATACAGAAGCCGACAACACCAATGCTTCCACTGCAGCCCGGTTGCGCGAGGAGCCAACTTTGTGTGGCCTCGACGTCGTCGAAGGCAGGACCGGTGCGGGCAATCATGTCGCGGATGACCTGGCGAATGCAGACGAGCCGGCCGCCCTTGTAGTAAAGGTCGGGAGAAACTGCGAGGAAGCCGGCCTCGGCGAGCCAGTTAGCCTGGTTGCGATGGTCTTGGCTCATGCCAAGGACGTCGTGCAGAACGACGACGCCGGGGACGGGGTCGGTGGATGCGGGGACAGCTAACCAGGCAGGCATCTGGCCCCGCGGAGTAGGGATGAGGACGTTGGGCATGATCGTTCTCCCACGCCGGACGGCGGTCACGCTGCCGACAGCCGATTCTACTCCCAGACTGCGTCGCCGTACCGTGATAAGTTGAGCGGGTTCGGGCTTCTTTTCCTGGGTGTGCCGGTGGCGCGGGAGTGGTGCGCGGCGATGCTGCTGGAGCGCAGCGGGCCGGGGACACGGACAAGGGGCGCGCCCTGCTGCATGAAGCCTTAAGATCTACGACGCGCTGGGAATGACCTGCCCGGCGAAGCTGGCCAGCGAGAAAATCGCAAAGCCCTGAGACCACCTCTCAGTCTGGCGCATGAGTTTTCGACCTTCGAGTTCCGGCCGAATCACCGGCAAACCAGAAGTTGCACCATTCTTGGTAAGGGAAGGGTTGGCGACGATCCGCCCGCAATGCCAGTCCGCGATTTTACCTGACGTAAGGCATGAGTATTTCAGGTTGAGATAGGAGAGTGATAAATGAATTTATCGTTCAGCTTTCCAGTGCCTGACAGCATGACGGAAAGTGTTGATTCCGCTCCGGATGCCACATGACACACAGATTACTCTCAGTCGTAAACCTTCTTAAGTGGCCACAACTCCGAAAGAGGTTTCCTTATGCCGCGGCATAATCGGAATATCGTATTCCGAGGGCTGTATCCAGGGAGCTTCAAGCCTTACTTCCAGTGAACAAGTACGAAACTGCCTGGCAGCCGAGTCGCAGTTGCCTCCAACACAGATAAGAATGTCGCCGCTGTACCCGCGCGTCCCCCAAAGGAAATATTGATTGTGTCCGCTGATGACGGGTATTTTCGGATCACTGAGGAACTCGATCGCCGCAGCTTCGCTGTAGTTCTGTGCCATCACCACTGCCTGTGCCCGATCCCCGGGCAGAAGTCCCTGGTAAACGCGATTCACGATTGCGGTCAGCTCTGTCCAGCCATGCATGTTCGCAAAGTCGGCTGGCAGCTCCGGCAGTGCACGATGTTCCGTAGCAAGGCTCTCCCTCGAAATGTGCAACAGTGAGAATAACCATCCCTCATACATCGATAGTTGAGCTTCCGGGAGCACTGGCATCACAATCGGAAAGAAAGCCAGCCCAAGCAGAACTGCAGCCGCTGCAATTGCAACTCGCCCGTTGCGGAGTTTTCTCGTCCAATCTTCGATTT
>JBKQOX010000020.1:0-25784 GCA_052145255.1 Occallatibacter sp. | reverse complement strand
CTGACGTAGTTGGTTCACAGAGAGTTCCTCCTCTGCGAACCAAACTACCGGGATAGCCACAAATGTCGGCTCAGGAACACGCGAATGCGTCCGCCGCCGCAGCGGCTTCGTTCATGTCGGCTTGTCGGATGGAATCTTGAGCGCGGCTGCGGTGCGGCGTATTGTTGCCGAGTTTTGCGACGCGTTTTTGAACTTTTATCGGCCCAACGAGGTTGACTCGCTGGGCCGTACTTTGTTTTCGAGATTCTTGTGGGCGGGTTTGCGGCACGACTGAAGTCGTGCCCTGACACAGAGCCCGTCGGTTTGGGTTCGTGGTATCCCAGGTCTCAGGAGCGAGACCTGGGGCACCCCAGTTTCGTGGAGGGATTAGGCCGCGAAGAACAACCGCAGATCCTTCGCTCGTCCACCACGGCGGACTCGCTCAGGATGACAACGCGCGGGTTGTTGAGCCGCGCTGCGCTTGGGATGACATCGCATCGGAATCGATGCGATGTCACTTCACGCGGACTTTGGGCTCGACGGAGAGGCCGGGGCGCAACTGGTGGTTCGGGTCCTCGTGGGCAAGATCGGTGAAGTCGATACGCACCGGCAGGCGCTGGACGACTTTGACGTAGTTGCCGGTGGCATTCTCCGGCGGGAAGAGCGAAAGGACCGAGCCGGTGGCTCCGCCGATCTGCGTGACGCGGCCGCTATAGTCCTTGCCGGTGGCATCGACATGGATTTTGACGGACTGGCCGGCATGCATGTGCCTGAGCTGCGTTTCCTTGAAGTTGGCGGTGACCCAGATGTCCTGAAGCGAGACCAGGGTGAGAAGGTTCTGGCCGGGGGAGACATTCTGGTCGATTTCGACGCTCTTGCGGGTGACGATGCCGTCGGCGGGAGCGACGATTTTGCAGTAACTCAAATTGAGTTTCGCCTGATCGAGCTGCGCCTGAGCCTGTTGGACCTGGGCCTCGGCCTGCCTGGCTTTCGCATCCTGCGCGGCAACCTGCTGCGGTCCGGTCTCGGCGTACTTGAGTAGCGCCTGGGCCTGGGTCTCGCGGTCATGGGCCAGGCGAACTCCGTCGGCCGCAGCCTGCTCATTGGCACGTGCACTAGCCAGCGCAGCCTTGGCGGCGTCAGCGGCGGCCACAGCTGCGTCGAACTGCTGCTTGCTGATCACGTCTTTCGCGACGAGCGGTTTGTAACGCTCAAGGTCAGACTGCGCTTTGGTGTTGTTGGCTTCGGCCTGAGCAACGGCGGCATGCGCAGCCATGAGTTGCTGCTCGGCCTGGGCCACGCTGGCCTGGGCGCCGGTAACGTCCGCGTCTGCCGAGCGCAGATTACTGCCGGTGTTGATCGTAGTAATGGGCACATTGACGCTGGCCGCAGCGGCATTGGCCTTGGCGCTGGCAAGCGCTGCCTCAGCGTTCTCGACGGCAACCTGATAGTCGCTTGGGTCAAGCTCAACGATGGGATCGCCAGCCTTCACGGTCTGGTTCTCTTCCACATCGACCTTGAGGACCTGGCCGCCAACGCGCGAGCTGACCTGGATGAGGTGGCCGTTGACCTGCGCATCGTCAGTATCCTCACTGAAGGTGGAGTGCCACCAAACGGCGAGCGCGATGACCACCACCACCGCGATGCCAACAATGATGATGCCCCTGCGGCGGGAGCGCGGCGCTTCAATCTCGGTCTCCGGTGCCGACGAGTTCGGTTCAGGTGTTGGGGTTGGGGTTGGATCCGCCACGTTCACTTCCCTCCTAGATACTTCTGGTAATTCTGGCCGTCTCCGAGCGCGCGGGCCAGGCTGAGCTTGGCAACATTATCGCGGTAGAGGCTGACCACATATTGACTGTCGGCCTGGGCGACGGACTGCTGCGCCTGGCTTACAGCGAGGTTGTCGCTGACGCCATTGGCGTAGCGCTCCTGCGCTTCCTTGAGAGCTTCGCCGGCGAGGTCCATGCTGGACCGTGCGACTTCGACTTGCTGCTGTGCCGATGCGATGTCAAGAAGCGCATCGCGAACGTCAGCTTCAACCTGGGCATTTTTGTCGCTCAACTCGGCTTTCGCGGTATCGAGTTGTGCCTGCGCCTGCTGGGCCTGCCCACGCAAAGCAAATTCCTCAAACAGAGGAACGCTCAGCGAGGCGGTCGCATCCACAGTGCCGTGCGAGTGGGCCAGCGTGGTGCCGATGTCACCGTAGTCGGCGTCGGCGGCGACAACCGGAAAACGCGCGGCGGTGGCTGCTTTGCGCTGGTCAGCCGCGGCCGCAGTTTCTTCAACCAGCGCGGCCAGATCTTTGCGGTTTGCCTTTGCCTGCTGGATGAGTGCGTTGGCATCGAGTTGATCGAATGGGGCGTAGGGCGCATTGTCGGTCAAATTGAAACTCTGCGCCAGGGGAAGACCGATGGTCCGCGCGAGCGCGAGCTTGTCTTTTTCGAGCGAGTCCTGCGCCGCGATCAACTGCTGTTCGAGAGATTGGTAATCGACGCGGGCGCGAAGCTCGTCGAGGAGCGGCGCCGTTCCTGCCTGGTGATTGTCTACGGCCTGGTCAAGTGAAATCTTGGCAGTTGCCACCTGCGCTTGAACGCTGCTGACGTTGGTCTGGTCTGCGAGCACAAGCAGATACGCGTTGCCGACGGTCAACATGACCATATCGCGTGCGTCCTGGGCCGACAACTGCGCAGCGGCAAAGTTGTGCCGGGCGGCGAGGTAGTTGTGCAGCGACTGAAGGTCGACCACGGACCAACTGAGCGAGGCACGGACGTCGGTATAGCCGAACGGCCCGATGATTTTTGGGAAGCCCGGGATGCGAAGGCCTTCGGCGGGGAGATCGACTTGCGATGCTGTTTCCTTGGCGGTGAAGTCGATGCCCGGAAGCAGCGATTGCAACTGGCTCAAACGCGCGGCGCGGGCTCCCGCCGTTTGCGTGCTGCTGAGAATCATTCCCAGATTTGTCTGCAAGCCGCGCTGGATGGCGTCGTCAAGCGAGAGATCGATGGGTTGTGCGGACGCGTTGCCCTTGGGAACACTGCCCTGAAAATCCGTCGCCGTCGGCGGCGAAGGCAGAGTCGGCGGCGGAATGACCGACGACTGTGCGACCGCGCCCGGGCCTGAAAGACAAGCGCCCATGACACTGGCAGCGACATAGAAACGGATTAGGGCTTTGATGGATTTCTTTGGCAATTTGGACCTTGCATAAGAACGGCGAATGCGGGCGCCCGAAAATGGCAATCCTACAACAAATGGATGCGGCTGAAGGCCAGCGCGGTTCTTAAATCTAGTGTATCGAATGCGGGCTTTACGTGGCTCATTCATTGGTGGCGCAGGTGGCTGGCTTCTTCGCGGCGAGCAAAGTCGCCCGTCGGATTCAATACGTACCCGGCTGGCGGTAGGGCGACGCGGCGGCGTAGCGGCGCTCCTGGCCGCGCGGGTCCATTTCCACGTGGGGCTCAACGTGGGTCGAGCGGTCCCAGATCATCGTGTTGCGCGCATTGAGGTCGTAGGCCGGCCAAAGCGGAAGACCGGGATGATTGGGATTGCCGGTAGCGGCGTAGTGAATGAGCATTCCAGACATGATGTCAGCGAGAGGCTGTGCGGCGGCGAGGTCTTCAGGCGTGGAACCAATCTGGCCGAGTGCGGCAGAAAGATTGTCGAACATGAAGGAAATGTCGATGGTGTGGATCGCGCGCGCACCGGGGACGTCGCGATGCCAGTTCATTTGGTAGACCCAGGTGCGAGGCTGGCTGACGGGATCAGCGACGCGGCGCTCGGCTTCAAGCACCTGGCCGGGCCACGCGCGGAAGGCCGTAGCAGCCGCGATGACAATGTCGATGGGGGATTTATCGGGATACATCGTGCGGTATTTTGCGATGACTTCTTCAGCGGAGTAGGGCCCGAGATAAAAGGCGACTGCGTTGCGAAGCGTCGCCGGCGCATCGTCCCAGGTAAGCATGCCGCGAACCGGGACTGCTGTTTCATCGTGCGTGTTGCCGAGGATCATGGGCACGGAAGCAGAGAGCGGGGGCGCGTCGGGGGTAAAGGGATCGCGAGAGAGGACGACGCCATCGACGACGGGGAGCCAGTCGGAGCTGGTTGCCGCGGCAGCGGCCTGGATCTTCTCCCAGGGTATGGTTTTGAGGTCGGCGAGATTGGCCGGCGTAAGCCCGAGTTTGCCGAGCATGGTTTCGGTGCGTTTGGAAGCGATGCTGACCGACGCGCCTTTGACCTGCTGGCCGCTCATGGTCATGACGCGATGGAAGAGGCCGCGCGCTGAAGGCATGGCCATGAGCGTGGCGCATTTGGCCCCGCCGCCGGATTGGCCGAAGATCAAGACGCGGGAAGCGTCGCCGCCGAACTCGGCGATGTTTTCGTGGACCCACTTGAGGGCGAGCACGAGGTCGAGCATGCCGACGTTGCCGGAGTCGGGAAACTGCTTGGGATCGATGGCGCCGAGATAGAGAAAACCGAAGGCGTTGAGACGGTGATTGACGGTGACGACGACAACGTCACCGCGATGGCATAAACGCTTGCCGTCGTAGAGAGCACTGTTGACGGAGCCATTGTTATAGGCGCCGCCGTGAAAGTAGACCAGGACCGGACGCTTGCGATGATCGCGCAGGCCGGGAGTAAAGACGTTGAGATGAAGGCAATCCTCGCTTTGCACGCCGCTTTCTGGGGCGACTCGCGGCGGCGCGCCGGCGGTCGCCGAACCGGCCGAACCCAGACTTGGTGCGGAGCCGATGGCTTCGAGGCCGCGCAGCACCGTGAGCTGCGGAGCGCGCGTGGTGAATGCGTCGCAAGCTTTCACGCCGGTCCAGGGAGCGGGAGGTAAGGGCGACTGAAAACGGACGGGAGCAGTGTTTGCGCCGTAAGGAACACTGCGGAAGATCTTAATGCCGTCTTCGAGAGTACCGCCGATGAGGCCGTAGCGCGTTTTGGCAACGGGAGCGGAATTCGCCGTGACTTCCTGCGGTGTGAGCTGACCGGCCAGTGAGAACAGGTGGCGACCGGCAGCGGCGGCGGCTACTGCTGCTCCGGCTGAACGCAAGACGGTGCGGCGATTGATGGGATTCATGAGCTCACCTTCGCGGCGCGGATCGGGCACGACCAAAGTGGTCAGACCATTTTAGCCGGGCGACACTCCGGACCTGAAGGCCGGAGCGTGGAAGCTTCCGGTTCAGGGGCCTGAAGGCCCCAGTTCCCTCCGTTCCTTCCGCTTTTCGTCGCCTCTTAACAATTTCAGCGGGCTATGTCCTGTATCAGTTCCGTAAGAGCCGGTTTTGGACCGGGTAGCGGGTCAACATGAGGACGAATTCACTCAGGGGCTGAAGCACCGCAACATTTGCATCATTTATATACGAGCTGAGGTCCGTACCATTCAAACTACTCGGCTGCCTTGAAATGGGAGAAGCCAGGTCGGTGCCGAAGACCGGCGGAACGCGGTAGACTTCAGAACACAGCGAATTGGACCGAAAATGGCCAGAAGTACACAAAAAATCAAGCTTTTCAACGGGCGGGACCACTCCTGGATGCAGTTCAATCGGCGTGTCCTGGAGGAGGCCGAAGACGCGGCCAACCCGTTGCTGGAGCGCGTGAAATTCCTGGCCATCACGGGATCGAATCTCGACGAATACGTCGAAGTTCGCCAGGCCGGCTTGATGCAGCGCATTGAAGACGGCTATCGCGAGCCCGGCTACGACGGCCTGCGGCCCGAACAGTCGCTTGAAGTGCTCACCGCGGAAATTCACAGCTTTGTGGCCGCGCAATACCAATGCTGGAACAAGCAGCTCTTGCCGGAGTTGCGCAAGCAGAAGATCCGTCTGCTCGCTTGGGACGAGCTCAGCGAGCACGCACGGGAATTTGCGCGCGGATACTTCCAACGCGAAGTCGATCCGTTGCTGACGCCGATTTCGATCGACCCTGCACACCCGTTTCCCCGCGTGCTGAACAAGGCGCTATGCCTGGCGCTGCTGCTACGCGCCAAACGGCGCAGCTCCGGGCCGCAAGTGCTGGGAGTGGTGACGGTGCCGCGTGCCCTGGCGCGTTTTGTCCGTCTGCCCGGCGACCATGACCACTACGACTATCTGCTGTTGCAGGACCTGATCGAACAGCATCTTGGCGGCATGTACCGCGGGTACGAAGTACTGGCATCCGCGGCGTTCCGCGTGACGCGCAACTCGAATCTCTACTTCGAAGAGGAAGAAGCGCGATCGCTTCTCGAAACCATCCGCGTCGAACTGCACAACCGACGCAAGGGCGATGCGGTGCGGCTAGAGATCGAAAGCGACGCCGATTCAGAGATCGTCGAGCGGCTGCGCGTGAACTTCGAGCTGGAAGAGGACCAGGTGTTTCGCTGCGAAGGCCCGGTGAATCTGTCGCGCCTGATGTTCTTTTACGGCGATGTGCAGCGGCCAGACCTGAAGTTCCAGCCGTTCACGCCAAAGGCGCTGCTGTTGAGCCGCAAGTCAACCGGACTCTTCGACGAGCTGCGCCATCGCGATATTCTGCTCCATCATCCCTACGATTCTTACGATCCGATCGTTGACTTCATCCAGCAGGGCGCGCAGGACCCTGCCGTGGTGACGATGAAGCAGACGCTCTACCGCACCAGCCACGATTCGCCGATGTTCCAGGCGCTGACCGAGGCTGGCGCGAGCAAGGAAGCCACGGTGGTGGTGGAGCTGATGGCGCGTTTCGACGAGGCCTCGAACATACGCTGGGCACGCAGCATGGAGGACGCGGGCGTGCAAGTCTTTCACGGTGTAGTAGGCCTGAAAACGCACTGCAAGCTGGCGATGCTGGTGCGCCACGACGAAGACGGCGTGACACGACGTTACTGCCACCTGGGCACGGGCAACTACAACCCCGATACCGCGCGTTTCTACACCGACCTCAGCCTGTTGACCAGTGACCCGCAGATTGGCGAGCGTGTGCACATGGTGTTCAACTACCTGACCGCTCACGCCGAGGTGGACGACTATAGCCCGCTGCTGGTGGCGCCTCTGACGATGGCGGAAAGTTTCCTGCGACTCATCCGACGCGAACAGGAGCACGCTCAGGCGGGGCGGCCAGCGCACATCGTGGCCAAGATGAACGCGTTGCTCGAGCCCTCGATTATCCAGGCGCTCTACCAGGCATCGCAAGCAGGCGTGGAGATCGATCTGATCATTCGCGGGCTGTCAATTCTGCGGCCGGGCGTTAAAGGCCTGTCGGAGCGGATTCGCGTGCGGTCGATCGTCGGGCGATTTCTGGAGCACTCACGCATCTATCACTTCGCCAACGGCGGCAGCGACGAAATCTACATCGGCTCGGCCGATTGGATGCCGCGCAATTTGTTCGAGCGCTGCGAGGTGGTGTTCCCGGTCCGCGATCCGGCGGTGCTGGCGCGCATACACGGCGAAATTCTGCCGGCCTACATGGCCGATACCGTAAAAGCGCGGATCCAGCAGTCCGACGGTATTTACGTGCGAGCAAGCAAGCTGATCAAGGACGCCCAGTCCTTCTCGGCGCAGATATTCCTGATGCAACTGGCAGAGGGAAAGACGGATTTAGACGCGATTCCCGCGACGGACACCAAGCCTCGCGCGAAATCCGCGGCGAAGGCTGAGACAGCGGCTGACTGAAATTGATGACAGGTTCTAGGGCGCGGTTTGCTCCGCGACGACGTGGATTCCACTCTGCCTATATTGAAATTCCAAAGTCCAGTTGCTGGGCGCCGACTCAGGTCTGAACTTCCAGTGGCGGGCAGCCTCGAGCGATTTACCGGCAAAATATTTGCTCGGACCCGGCGATTGGAGAGAAGCGCCGGTGACGCTGCCGTCTGCGCCGACCGTTAGTTGGACCGACACCCTGAGGGTTCCGTTGATGGTCTTCATCGCGCTCGGCACAATGTCGGGGAGAATCTGGTTAACGATCGCCGGGTTTATGGTTGTCGCGGCAGCCGCGGGTCCCTGGTCAGTTTGTGTTTCGGGTTGTGGCGCGGCCTGGGGCATGGGTTGTTGCAGAGCCGGCGGCGCGGATTGTCGTGCGGCATGGGGCTGCGACGGCAGAGCAGGAGACGGAGCCGACGCGGCAGGTTGAGGCGGCTCGGCGATGGGTGAGGGAGTGGGCGTTGCGACAGGAACATTCTGAACCTGCTGGACCGGCTGAGGGGGCTGCGCACGGTGCGACAGAGCGTACCAGATCCCCGATGCCGCCAGAACGAGAGCTGCGGCGGCAAGCGGGAGAGCGATGCGACTCCGAGATGGGGAGGTCACATTTTCCGGGCGAAGCGGAAAAGTCTTGGTCGGCTCAAGACGCGCGGAGATTTCACTTATGGTGATGCGACGGGCAGGATCGGAGCGCAGGCACCTCCGCGCGAAGGAAGCGAAAGGCTCTGGCATCGACTGGGGCACGGTTGGGTCGGCGGCTTTGGCGCGATTCCAATCCGGCGGGTACTTGGTAAGGACTTCAACAAGAGTGGCGCCGAGAGACCAAATATCCGAGGCAGGTACAATCAACCCGTTTTCTGTCTCCGGCGCATCGCAAACGGTTCTCGTCGGCCGGGATATGACGGCTGCGCCCACGGGACAAACGCCATAAGTGGTGAGCTTGAGATTGTCGCCGACGGCCATGAAGTTCGAGGGGTTGAGACGACCGTGGACGAGACCCTTGGCGTGCAAATAAGCGAGCGCGGCCAGGGCCGGGCCGAGCATTTCGCGAGTCTCGTCGGACGAGAGCGGCCGCTCGCGGAGAATCTCTGCGAGAACTTCGTCGGCATGTTCTGTGACGACGTAGATGCAGGGAACGCCTTCAATTTCGCAGCGGCCGTGCGTATAGACCTTCATGAGGTTCGGGTGGGAAAGGCTGGCTGCAGTTTCCCATGCGGCGGCGCGGGCGGCGGCATCCTGATCATCTTCGGGGATTAGTTTGATGACGGCTTTTTGCGAATGCTCGCTCAATTCACTGAGGAACACACCGGTCGCTTGAGAGCCGCCAAGCCATTGAAGGAGGGGAAACCTCCCGGCTGCAAAACTCCCAACCCAGTCGCGGCTGATTGCCGCTCGACTCATGGTTTCGATCATACGACCAGACCTCTGGGAACATCTTAGCGTTGAAACTAAAGATTCAAACCTAGTTAACCCACACTTTAGTAAGGGGACGCAGTTGGAGGACTGGGCGGCCCTTTGCCGTTTGTTTCCCTTTATCCGACCGGGTGGCGCGTGGGAGATTGGCCCTCGGGGCGTAGAATGGCGCTGATTTTAAATTCGAATTTCTCGACGATTGAACCCCAGGGAACTCTCTCATGAAAAAGAATCACGTTGCTGCTCTGCTGTGCCTTTTCACGTGCTTTTGTGGCGCGGCGTTGGCCCAAAAACAAACGTATCCGTTCAATGATCCAACGCTGCCGATGGAAAAGCGGATCGACAATCTGCTTTCGCTGATGACGATCGACGAAAAGATCGACTGCCTGGGTACGAATACTGGAGTGCCGAGGCTGGGCGTGATGAGCTACGGCAACTCCGAAGGCATTCATGGTGTTGTGCAGCGCCAGGCAAGGGGCACGCGCCAGCCGATCACAACGACACAGTTTCCGCAGCCGCCGGGAATGGGCGCGTCGTGGGATCCGGACCTGGTGCGCGAGGCGGCGGGAGTTGAAGGCTACGAGGCGCGATTCATTACGCAGACGGCGAAGCATGACCGGCAGATCCTGATGCTGTGGGGACCGCAATCGGACCTGGGGCGCGATCCGCGATGGGGCCGCAGCGAGGAAGTGTACGGCGAGGATCCGTTCTTAAATGGGACGATGGCCGTGGCGTTCACGAAGGGACTGCAGGGCGACGATCCGAAGTACTGGCAAGCCGCCGCGCTGCTGAAGCACTTCCTGGCCAACGAGAATGAGAACAATCGCAATGGTTCGTCCTCGAATTTCGACGATCGGCTGTTCTGGGAGTACTACTCGGTACCCTTCCGCATGGCCTTTTTGGAAGGCGACGCGAAAGCGGTGATGGCGTCGTATAACGCATGGAATGGCACGGCGATGGCCGTCAATCCGATTTTGAAGAGTATTGTCCGCGATCAGTGGGGCGTAGACGTGATCTCGAGCGATGGCGGAGCGGTGAGGCTGCTGGTGGATCCGCGCCATCTGTTTCCAGACCAAAAGGCGGCGGTGGTGGCGTGCCTGAAGGCAGGGATCAACCAATTTCTCGACGTCTATAAGGATGAAACCAAGGCGGCGGTAAAGGATGGCGAGGTCACGGAGGCGGAGATCGATGCGTTGTTAAGGCCAAAGTTCCAGGTCACGCTGCGGCTCGGACTGCTCGATCCGCCAGAGATGGTGCCGTACACGAAGATCAAGGATTCGCCAGAGCCATGGAATACGGACAAGGACCGCGATGTTTCGAAGCGGTTGGCGCTCGAGTCTGTGGTGCTGCTGAAGAACGAGAACAACATTCTGCCGCTCGACAAGAGCAAGATCAAGTCGATTGCCGTGATCGGGCCGCTTGCCGATTCAGTTCATTGGGATTGGTACGGAGGCACACCACCCTACGCAGTGACGCCTTTGCAGGGAATTAAGGATTTGGTTGGGTCGGATGTGAAAGTGAACTACGCCGCGTATGACACACAGGCCGGCGAGGACGATGCCATGAAGGCGGCGAGCGAGTCGGATGTGGCCGTGGTGGTGATCGGCAACGATCCGACCTGCGGTGACGAGGCGCACGCGTGGTACAACTCGCCGGGTAACGGCGGAGGCATCACGCTTCCCTGCACTGTTCCAAGCGACGGGCGCGAGGGTCGAGACCGAGAGAGCATCGATCTGGCGCAGGAGCAGATTGCGAAGCAGGTCTTGATCAAGAATCCGAAGACGATCGTTTTGCTGATTTCGAGTTTTCCCTTCGCGATCAACTGGAGCGCGACGAATGTTCCCGCGATCCTGACCATGGCGCACGCTTCGCAGGATGAAGGAACCGCGCTGGCTAAGGTGCTGTTTGGCGAGTACAACCCCGGCGGCCACCTGGTAAGAACGTGGCCGAAGTCGGCCGATCAGCTTCCGCCGAGCATGGACTACAACATCCGCGACGGGTACACGTATATGTACTTCAAAGGCGAGCCGCTGTTTCCGTTCGGGTACGGTCTGAGCTACACGATGTTCAAATATTCGAATCTGCGGACGAGTTCGCCGACTTTGGCGCAGGATGGCACGGTAACCGTCAGCGTGGACGTGACTAACACGGGCAGCCGCGCAGGCGATGCGGTTGTGCAGATGTACGTGAAGCATCTGGCCTCGAGGGTGGAGCGGCCACGGGAAGAGCTGGAGGGATTCAAGCGCGTGAACCTCCAGCCCAATGAAACGAAGACGGTGGAGATTCCGTTGAAGGCTTCGACGCTGGCGTGGTGGGATCAGAAGTTGCCGGGATTCCGCGTGGAAGCGGAGCCGGTTCGCGTCATGGTTGGGAATTCATCGAGCGATGTTGAGGCGACTGCGACGGTGCGGGTCCAGTAAAAATTGGGGGGCGAGCAACACTCTGGGCGCGAAGTGCAGAGCTCAAGGGCGACCGCGGTCTGGAGGGGGTCTCGCTGCGCCAAACCAAACGTTACAAATCTGTTAAAATGAAGATGTAGGAGTTCGGCAAGGCCCCAAACACCCCCACCGAATCCATCCACATGATCCTTTATCTGATGCGCCATGCGAATGCCGGCACGATTCGCGAGAACCCCGTTCTCGACCTGAAGCGGGGCCTCGTGAAGGAAGGCAAGGAGCAGTGCATGATCATGGCGCGGGTTCTTGGAACGCTGAAAGCGCCTATCGACACGATCGTTTCAAGCTCTCTGAAGCGTGCCATGCAGACCGCGCAGCTCGTCGGTACAGAGCTGGGCTTTGAGGGAAAAGTTGAGATCAGCCCCGGGCTGGGATTGAACGCGAGTTTCTCCGATTTCCAGAACATGCTGGCGAAGTACGCTGACCGAGACGGGGTCCTGGCCGTGGGGCACAACCCGAACATGTTTCAGTTTCTGGGCAGGCTGATCACCGGCAACGGAGGCGCATCGATCCGGATGCGCAAAGGATCCATTGCGCGGGTCGACATGGAGCGCCATCCGCCGCGATTGCAATGGCTTCTGGATCCACGGACGGCGCGGATCGTTTATGCCAGCGCGACGAAAAGCTCGCGCCCGAAGACTTCGCGAAAGTAGCCAGCTTCCTTGCGCAAAGACCACAATTCCAGCTCTGCGCCGGTGCGCCCCGGTCGCAACTCGAGATGAACCCTCTTGGGGTAGACCCGCGTTCCCACGCGGAGAACGTCCGAGGCGCGATCCTGGTTCAATGCAATGGCAAGACGCAGCAGGACGATGGCGCGATTGACGTTCTTGTGCTCGTCGGCGGGAATGTTGCGCAGAGCGCGGTCGCCCGGCTGAGGACGACTCTTGCCCAGGTAGCGCGCGATGGCTGAAACCAATGTGCGCTGCAGTTGCGTGTAGCCGTAAATCTCGGAGCTAGAGATGATGTACTGCGTGTGCCGGTGATGGCCTTGGTGGTTGATGAACTTTCCGGTGTCGCGGAGCATCGCGGCAGCAGCCAGCCAGCTTTCGTATTCCGGCGGAAGCTCGTGCATGGACTTGAGCTCGCGAAAGAGCTGGACGGTGTGGGCGCGTACCGGCTCGGCCTGACGGGGATCGACGCCGTAGCGGCGCGCCGTCGACAGGACACTCTCCCAGCGCTCGTGCTCGAACTCGCGATGAGCCTTGGCGCGGGCATCCTGCTCAGCGAGCATCTGCGCCAGAATGCCGTCGCGCAAACCGAGCGGCGAGTAGCGAAAGCCCTTCAGCGCAAAGCTCTCGAGGATTTCGGAGTAGACTTCGGCACCGGCGACGATGATTTCAGCGCGGCGCGGACCGATTCCTGGCACGGCCTCGCGCTGAGGAAGCGACATCTTGGCCAGCTTACTGGCCAGCTTGCGCACCGCGCGCGCCGGGACCATTCCGGCAAGGATGGCGGAGCGATCCTCGGCTCGGTCGGAACCGGATTTGGAGGCGGATTTGGATGCCTTCTTTGCGCCGGGTTTGCCATTTTTTGTTCCCTGAGCGTAGGCGGCGGAGAGCGCGGCGGCGGTGCCGGATGTGGCGATCACCAGCGTCGCCCGGCCCGGCTGAATTCTGCGATGAGCGCGGCGCAGCTCCCGCGCGATCAACTGTCGCATGCGCACCAGGCCATCGCGCGGAGCAGGATCGTCGGAGAGAAATTGCTCGGTGAGCCGGACCGCGCCGAGCGGCAGGCTGACCGTCTCCTTGATGTGCTTGTGCTCAGAGAGCGTGACTTCGCAGCTACCGCCGCCGAGGTCGAGCAGCAGCACGCGACCGCCGGCTCCCGGCTCGGCGCCGGTAACGCCGAGATGAATCAGGCGGCCTTCTTCGAGGCCCGAGATGATCTCCATGTTCCAGCCGGTCTCGGCCTTGACCCAAGCCTGAAAAGCGGCGGAGTTGCGCGCGTCGCGCATGGCCGCGGTAGCCACCACACGAATGCGGTCGACGCCGCGTGCCTGCACCGCGCGCTGAAAGCGCTTGAGCGCGCGCAACGTGGCCGCCATGGCTTCAGGAGAGATGAGGCCGGTGTCAAAGACGCTGCCGCCGAGGCGGGTGACTTCGCGGTCTTCGGCGAGCGTTTTGAGCCGATGCGCGTGGACGCGGGCGATCTTGAGTCTGCAGGAGTTGGAACCGATGTCGATGGCGGCGAAGGTGGGCATTTTTTGCGACGCACTCCCGGGAAAGAATCGACCCATCGCCAAGATACACGAATACGGTACAACGGTTAGGGGCGTGGGTTCCACAGGGGGCAAAAGCGACGACCTTCCTCATTGGCGGAGAATGGCAACCGGGATACACATTCTTGTTGTGGGCGAGCTATCTTTCAGTTTATTTAGTGCAAGATAAATTTTATTGACTTAAACAAAATTTAGGTGCATATTGATTTTATGGAGGATGCGATGCCGCCCTGGCTGGAAGTGCTGGACGAAGAAGACCAGCAGTTTCTGAAGCGATTTGTCCTTAGTTCCGGATCGTTGAAAGCGCTGTGCGATGAGTACGAGGTTTCTTATCCAACGCTGCGTGCCCGGCTGGACCGACTCATCGCGAAGGTGAAGGCGGTTGAGGATCCGAAAGCGGCGGATTCGTTCCAGCGCAAATTGCAAGTGCTGGTTGCCGATGGGAAGTTATCAGCTGCGTTAGCGCGAGAGCTTTGGAAGGCTCATCGCGCGGCGGCGGAAGAAGGGATGAAGTGAAGCAATGATTGAGCCATGGTTTAATCCGAATCAGTATGCGTGGATCCCGGGCACAGCCTATGGGCTGGCCGCGGGATTGGCGGCGGGACTCGTGGTTTGGCTTGTGCCTCGCGGCCGGGCCAGAAACTTTATCGTCAGGGCGTGGTTCACGCTGTGGGCGGTAGCAGTGGCGCTTCTGATCGTGGGATTCGTGGCGCTGGCTCAAGGGCAGCCGTGGGGTGTGTGGTATGGCCTGCTGCTGCCTGGCGCGATCGGGACGCTGGTTGTAGGCGCGAACTCGGTGGCTATCCAGAAGCGGTTTCGAGAAGTTGAGGAGCGCCGGTTGGCAGCCAAGGACCTGCTGTAGTTTACCGCTGTCGCATTGGAGCCCGCTGTGCGGTGTTCGATTTTGGTCTGCTGGAACTTAACTCGTAGAGTCCGATATCATGGCTTAATGATGGTGGCGATGAGGGCGGAGAGGCCGTTCCAGGCGATCTGGATGCCGATGCAGAGCAGAATGAAAGCGATGACGCGGAGAATTCCGTGGGCCGTGGAGGGCGGGATTTTCTTGGTAATCCTGGGGGCGTTGGCGTAGCAGAAATAGACCAGAACGCTGAGGACAACCACGGAAAGAAATACACCCAGGTGCGCAAGAAGATTATGGGTGAGAACTTTGTCATGGATGTGCGCGGTCACGGTGAGCAATCCCACGAGCGTGCCCGGCCCTGAGGTGATGGGAAAGGTGAAGGGGTAGAAGACGCCTTCTTCGAGATGACTGGTGTCAGGTTCGGCGCCTGTTCCAGTCTCCTCCTGCTTTTTGCGTGTGTCTACGCCGGCGCTGCGCTCGTTAAGCACTGCCCAACCCATGGCGGCGACGACGATGCCGCCGGAAAGTTGGACGATGGGCAGAGAGATTCCGAAGAAATTGAGGATGGCCGCGCCCGTTACCTCAAAAACCCCGAGGAAGATGATGTTGTTGATGGCTATGCGGCGCGCAAGCGAGCGGAGAAGCTTTGGCGGCGCGTCACCGACGAGGCCGAGAAAGACCAGTGCGGAGCCGAGCGGGTTGATCAGCGGCAGGAGCACGCTGAACGAGATGAGAAAGGCCTTCCAAACCGCCAAGAGAGTTCTCCCTTGGTGCATGTTAAAGCCTGGCGAAAAAATTCAGGATGTGAACATTCTGTACGACTTGGCAGCAGCAGGACCGGAATGAGGCACGCCGAGCGGGTATTGCGCACGGCGGGTTGGGCGCGGGACGGGCTTGACCGTGACGAAGGTAACACCCACCCTACCGGATAGTTGTAATTGGAAAATCGATTTAGGGATGGGTGGTGCACGTGATTTTGGAATACCGTGTGCTTAGAACTCAAACTATGCCGTAACGGGTCCCGATGAAGTTTTTCAAGCGGTTTCCTGCGATTCCGGGCACGCTGATTGCACTTGCGGCGATGCTGCTGGGGTGCATGATCACTGTTGTCCTGATCGCCTCGACGCCGGCGCACGCACCAGCGGCACGCGCATCCCTCTTCTCCCGTCCGGGAGTTGCAGCGATCGGACTCACCGTGTTTCTGTTGGCTCTGGTGGCCGGTCTGTTGATTCTGCGCGAGCTGGCGGATCGGGAATACAGCACAGACCGCGACTTTCTGAATGCATTTCTCGAACACATCCCTGACCACGTCTACTTCAAGGACCGCAACAGCCGCTTTCTGCGCGTCAACCGGGCCCTGGCCAGCAGTTTTGGACTGAGCGATCCCGCGGAGGCCACGGCAAAGGCGGATTCCGACATGTTTACGCCAGAGCATGCCGGCCGTGCCCTCGAGGACGAACGGAGAATTATTGAAACGGGCCATGGAATTACGGGGATGGAAGAGAAGGAGACCTGGCCGGACGGGCATGAATCGTGGGTCTTGTCGACGAAGGTGCCGCTAAGGGACCGGCGCGGCCGGATCGTGGGCACGATGGGGATCTCGAGGGACATCACCGACCGGAAGCAGGCGGAGTTGCGCATTCGCTACATGGCGCTTCACGATGCGTTGACAGGGCTGCCGAATCGGTCGCTTCTCGAGGATTTGCTGGCCCATGCAATCGCACTGGCGGGTCGAAATGGAAAGCGAGTCGCCGTCCTGATGCTGGATTTGGACCGCTTCAAGAGCGTAAACGATTCATTCGGTCATCATATCGGCGATCGTCTGCTTGAGGCTGTAGCAGTGCGATTGAGAAATTGCCTGCGCGAAAGCGACATCGTGGCGCGGCTCGGTGGAGACGAGTTTGTGATCGGCCTGCCGATGGTGGAAAAGCACGAGGATATTGAGCAGGTGGCGAGCAAGGTGCTGAGCACATTGAGCGCGTCGTTTGAAATCGAAGGACATGAGATTCAAATCGGCGCCAGCATCGGCGTTTGCGAATATCCTTCCGATGGAGAGAGCCCGCGGGACTTGCTGCAGGCCGCGGATACCGCGATGTACGAGGCGAAGAACAGCGGACGCGGCAACTACTCCTTCTTCACGGCCGAACTTACGGACGCGACGCGGCGCCGGCAAAAGCTCGAGTTCGATCTGCAGCACGCCCTGGCGCGAGACGAGTTTGTGCTGTACTACCAACCGCTCGTGGCGACGGATACAGGCGGCATTACCGGCGTGGAGGCATTGCTGCGCTGGCGCCATCCGGAGCAAGGGATGATTTTCCCCAACCAGTTTGTTCCGCAGTTAGAAGAACTGGGATTGATGGCCGACGTTGGGAATTGGGTGCTGAGAACCGCGTGCCTGCAAAACGCCGCGTGGCAGAAGGCAGGGCTCCCACCGATCCGCATGATGGTGAATCTCTCGTCGACGCAGTTCTACCGGAGCAATATTGCAAGCAGCGTAGCGCGGGCGCTGTCCGAATCCGGCCTGAATCCGAAGTGGTTGGAGCTGGAGCTGACGGAATCGCTGATGCTCGATGACTCGGAGACGACGATCAAGATCATGCGAACGCTGAAACGGCTAGGAGTGAGCCTTTCACTCGACGATTTTGGCACCGGATGGTCGTCGTTGTCGTATTTGAGAAGGTTCCCGATCAACCGCATTAAGATCGACCGCTCGTTCCTGCGCGACATCGCGTCGGAGCCGACTGCGGAGGCGGTGGTGCGAAGCATCATCAATTTAGGTCGCGATCTTGGCCTTGCCTGCGTGGCCGAGGGCGTGGAAACGTCGGAGCAGCTCAACTACTTCAGGAAGCAGAACTGCGAGGAGGTACAGGGATTCCTGTACAGCCCCGCAATCCCCGAAGCCGATTGCCGATTGCTGCTTCGCGCCGGGAAACTGAGTGTTCCGGGGACAAGTTCCATCCCATTCACCAAAACGAGAGAAGTTTCCAATTACTCGACCTCGGCGGCTTGACGCGGCGTAAGCTCCTGCACGACTCCGCATTCACAACCAAAAGATGCGAGATCCGGTTCGCTTAAGCAGCACGGGCGCGTAAATCGCCGCGCCTGAGCGCTCGTGCGCCTTGCACTGTGAAACGCCTAAGAAACGCGGCTGTTATTCTGTTATGGATACGACGGAATTGGCATCGGGTTTCAGAGAACATGGGTAGTTATCTTACGGGCTGAGGCCCTTCCCTCTTCACAGCCGGATTGCGGCGCTCTCAAATTGGCGCGCGGCAAAGGACGGCTGACGCAACTCGCGAGACCAAGATGACAATGATGAATTCGACAAGGACAATCGATCGCCCGCAGGCCGCTCTCTCCACGCGCACGGTGTGGCTGGTCTTTGCTGTCCTCTGGGCCGCGATTTACTTTGCCTCGTTGTTCTCTCCCCCGCTGCTGGACGACGTGGATGCTTCGCACGCGCAGGCGGCGCAGCACATGGCCGAGAGCGGCGATCTGATCACCGCGAAAACAAACGGTATCCGTTACATTGAGAAACCGCCCCTGCCTTACTGGGTCGTGGCGGGAATGTACAAGGTTTTCGGCGAGAATACATTTGCCACGCATTTGCCCAATGCGCTGGCGATGCTGGGGCTTACGTGGCTGGCGTGGCTGTGGGGGCGGCGGGCCTGGGGTAAACGGGCGGGGTTCTACGCCGGGTTGGGCGTGCTGACATCCGTGGGCGCATTCTTGTTTACGCGTTTCATCATTCCCGAGGCAATTCTCGCACTGTTTCTGCTGATTGCCTTGTATGCGCTGATCGTGAGCCTAGAAGATAATCGGCCGGTGATGATGTATTGGGCGTGGGCGGGAGTGGCACTGGCGCTACTGACGAAGGGTTTGATTGCGCCGGTATTTTTCGGCGGCGCGGCAATTCCGTATTTGCTTCTAACCGGGCAGTGGCGGCGGTGGAAGTCGCTCAAGCCGGTGTCGGGATTCCTTTTGTTTCTGGCGATCGCCGCGCCGTGGCATATTGCCTGCGGCATCATCAATCACGACCAGGGACATCCCGTGGGCAATCACCCCACGATCGGGAATGTTCACGGATTCTTTTATCAATACTTCATCAACGAGCACGTGCTGCGATTCTTCAACCTGCGCTATCCGCATGACTACAACAAAATGCCCGCACTTTGGTACTGGCTGGGCGAACTGATCTGGATTTTTCCCTGGAGTCTTTTTCTGGGCGCGTTGGGGGCGATGGCATGGAAGACGCGGCGCACATGGCTGAAGCACCTGCGGCACGATGCCGGCGACACAGTGGATTTCTATCTTGACCACGCGATGCGCGAGGATGTGGGTAGCTACGTGCGGCGGATCAAGTTCCGCACCAGGACGATCTGGCTGCTGAGCTTGTACTCGGCGTGGGTGCTGATATTCTTCTCGATTTCGACGAATCAGGAATACTACACGTTCATGGTGTGGCCGCCACTGGTAATGCTGATTGCGGGTGTGATCGCGGAAGTTGAAGAGAACGACGGCCTGGAAGGCGGCAAGCCCACGCTTTCGACAGCCTGGTTGACGGGCGCGCAGGCGGCGTTTGCGGCAATCGGCGTGGCGGCATCGGCGACGCTGGCGTGGGGGCTGTGGACTTCGCGCAATTTGCCTTACGTGGCGGACATTGGAACGGTGCTGGCGCACCGCGGCGTGGGCGACTATACGCTGTCGATGTCGCACCTGTTCGATTTGACGGGCGAGTCGTTTGCGGCGCTCCGGCTGCCGGCGGGATTGGCGGCAATCACCCTGCTGATTGGACCGATGCCGGGCTGGTTGCTGCGGCTGAAAAGGAAACACCTCGCATCCACCGTGAGCGTGGCGCTGACCATGACGGCGTTCTTTGTGGCCGCGCACATTGCGTTTGCGCGGTTTGAGCCGATGTTGAGCTCAAAACCGATGGCCGACACCATCATGAGCGACGGCACCTCAAATGACATCCTGATCATTTACGGCGAGCAATCGTCTGGGTCATCAGTGGTCTTTTACACGAACGACTTTTTCCGGGGAAGGCCAGCGATGCTTGTGCTCCCACGGTGCGGGCAGAACGGCGAGGGAACGACGCTGCTGTGGGGGTCATGCTATCCCGATGCACCCGATATTTATCTGAGCCCCGCGAAACTAGCAGCGATCTGGGGAACAGGCGAACGCAAATGGATATTTGCCGAAGATCCGGACCGGGAGAACGTGGAGAACGTGTTGGCCGGGCGCTTGTATGAGGTGCAGACGCTGGCCGACAAGACACTGTGGACGGACCGGCCGGTGAAGTGAGAATCTTTCGACCATGAGCTTCAGTGCTATTGCTGTCGCCGGCCTGATTGTGCTCGGTGTCTTCGGCGTCGTCACCTCGACAATTTATAGCTTGATTGTTTTTGCGGGAGTGATGCGCTTCCGGCGCGGCACGGGCGATGGGGGCGATTTGCACGGGGCGACATTCCTGCCGCCGGTAAGCGTGCTGAAGCCTGTGTACGGCGACGAGCCCGACCTGGAACAGAACCTGGCCAGCTTTTTCGAGCAGGATTACCCGGCGTTCGAAATTCTGTTCTGCGCGCGGCAGAAGAGTGACTTGGGCCTGGCCGCAGCGCGGCGTGTGATGGCGCGGTATCCGGACGTGAAGGCGCGCATCCTGACCTGTGGCGAACCGCCGTGGCCGAACGCGCGGACATTCTCGCTGGAAATAATGCGCCGCGAGGCGCTCTATCCGATCCTGGTGACGGCGGACAGCGATGTGCGCGTGACGCCGAATTACCTGCGCGCGGTAGTGCAGCCGATGCGCGATCCGCAGGTGGGCATGGTCACCAGCCTCTATCGCGGCTGCACCCGGCACGGATTTTGGGCGCAGCTGGAGGCGATGGGCATGAGCGTGGAAATGACCTCGGGCGTGCTGGTGGCGAACATGCTGGAGGGGATGAAATTCGCCCTGGGGCCCTCTATGGTGATGCGCCAGAGCACCGTTGCAAAAATCGGCGGCTACGAGAAAGTGGCACAGTATTACGCCGACGACTTTGTGTTGGGCAATTGGACGGCGGCGGCCGGCGAGATCGTTGTTTTGTCGCACTATATTGTCGAGCATCACGTGCTGAACGCCGCGTTCAAGAGCAGCATTGCGCACCAGCAGGGATGGGCGACGAGCACGCGCTTTTCGCGGCCGATTGGTCACTTGGGCGAGGTGCTGACCTATGCGGTTCCCTTTGGATTGCTGGCCTGGATTGGGCTAACGCTGGCCGGGCACTGGGCGTGGGGAGCGGGACTGCTGGCGTTCACGATCCTGGACCGGGTGCTCTTGTGCCTCACGGTAAGCAGCCTGGTAGTGCGCGATCGCGAAGCGGTGCGCAAGGCATGGCTCTATCCGCTGCGCGACTTGATGGGATTCATTTTCTGGGTGAGAAGCTACCTGGCCAGCAGACGACTGCGCTATCGAGGCGACCCGTACGAGTTGCTGCCCGAGGGGCGGCTGCGCAAATTAACGGAGTAGAAAGCAGACCAGCTACGGTTTGCGTGTCGCCGCCGGGCGTACAGGCGAAGCCACGGGCTTGCGGATGGGGACGATAGCGCCGGAAGTGCCAGGCGCAGCCTGTTGGAAGCGAGCGAGCATTTCGGTGCGCACGTACTCGACAAAACTCTGCATCTGGCGGTTCATCTCTTCCATGCGCTCGCGCATCTGCAGGATGATGGCGATACCCGCGATGTTGACGCCGAGGTCGCGGGCGAGGTTAAGGATGAACTCAAGCCGCTCGAGATCTTCATCCGTGTAGAGGCGCGTGTTGCCTTCGGTGCGCGAGGGCTTGAGCAGGCCTTCTCGTTCGTAGAGGCGCAGAGTCTGGGGATGGATTTCGTACATCTCGGCCACAGCCGAGATCATGTAGGCGCCTTTGGATTTGCGTTTTGTGGCCATCGTGTTTTCTCCAATCAGCCTAGCCAATCCATCTATGGCCCATGATTGCTTCCGCGTGAATCTTACAGCTTGTCGAACAACGCCTTGCGCGGATCGTCGGGGTTGAGGCGGGCGAGCTCGCGCATAATTTCGCGGCTGCGCTCGTCGTTCAGATGAGGCACAGCAACCTCGACGGTGACGATTTCATCGCCGCGCTGGCCGGGATGCGACGCGCTCTCGACACCGCGCTCCCGCATGCGCAGCTTTTGTCCGCTCTGCGTGCCGGGCGGAATCTTCAGTTGCGAGCGGCCGTCGATGGTGGGCACTTCAACTTTGGCGCCGAGAGCGGCTTCGGCCACGGTGATGGGGACAGTGATCTGAATGTCGTCGCCCACGCGCGTGAAAACCGGATGCGTGCCGGTGCGGACGATGAGGAACAGATCGCCAGCGGGACCGCCGTTCACGCCGGCGTTGCCTTTGCCTTGCAGGCGGATGCGCTGGCCGTCACGCGTGCCAGCCTTGATGCGGAATTCGACGGTTTCGGTACGGTTGACGGTGCCCTCGCCGTGGCAAGTAGGACAGTCGTGCGAGATGTGGCCTGTGCCATTGCAGCGCGGGCAGGTGATGTTGAACTTCATGCGGCCGCCCATCTGCGTGACCTGACCCGTGCCGTGGCACTCGGGACACTCCGCATTGCCGCCGACGTGGGCTTGGCCATGACAGGCGGGACAGGTTTCCTGGCGGTTGATCTGGATACGCGCCTGGCCGCCGCGGATGGCGGTCCAGAAGTCGACTGTGGCCTGGTACTCGAGGTCGGTGCCGGGCTGCGGTCCGCGCGGCTGCCGGTGCTGCTGCGCGCCGCCGAAGATGCCGGAAAAAATGTCTTTGAAGCTGCCCGAACCGCCGAATGAGCCGGTGCCTCCCTGTGCACCCATGTCGCCCTGGAATCCGGAGAAGTCGAAGCCGCCGAAATCAATGGGAGGCTGGCCGCCTGAAGGCTGACCACCGGAGCGCTGCGACCGGGCGTAGGCCTCGGCCTGCGCGGGGTCTATTTGATCCGAGTAAAAACCGACCTGGTCGTAAACTTTGCGCTTTTTTTCCTCGCTGAGGACGTCGTTGGCCTCGGAGATCTCCTTGAACTTTTCTTCGGCGCGCTTGTCGTTGGGATTGACGTCGGGGTGATACTTGCGCGCGGCTTTGCGGAAGGCCTTGCGAATCTCCTCCGGCGTGGCCGTCTTTTTGACGCCGAGCGTCGCGTAATAGTCCTTTTGTGTTGTGGGGGCCATTTTCTTCTCGACTCAATCTCCGGCTAATCCCTATTGCAGGTTCGACCGTTTAGTGCAATTTCTCTGTACAGCATCCGTCTCCATTGTAGAGACTCCTAATGTGCCATTTCCGCCAACTCGGGATGGTCCTCGGGTAGTCCATCCAATCCTCATGATGTTTTAGCAATCTTTGCGGTCATGACTGCCTCACGTAGACCAGCTTTGAGCTAGCGTCATCGAACAAATTGTCAAAACAATCTGTTCCATCGATATTCGCGCCAAAAAATGTGTACCGAACCGCAAGGTAAAGATTTGTGACGATGATCATCAGTGGCTCGAATCTGTGGTCAAACGTTGTCTTGATATTGTCTCCGACTTTAAAAGCGATTCCAGGCTCAGCGAAGACATTGTCCAAGGATCGGATGGTGCAGTGCACCATCGCTGACCCCCCGCGATAGTCGGCGGCAAACTGCCTTCTAATCCAATCGCTTTTGTTGACCTGGCTATCTAGCGGATGAGGTTCTGTCGCAATCTTCCACCCATTCCAGTCGCTGCTCTCAATCAACTTCCAGTCGTTAAGCGGTAGATTCTTGAACCTCGCACGGTCGGGAACAATGGAGGCCCACCGCTCCTCAATTTCTTCCTTGTCAGCAAATGCCTCTACGGCGTCCAAGTCCAGTCCCGGACCGAGGTACTTTCTGCACTGTTCAAGGAAATGTTTCTTTTCACAGAAAACAAAATCTACGTAATCGTTTGATCTTGAGCCAATTTTCGCGGGGTCGAGCGTCATGTACCGAAGGCTCAGGCTGCACTCAATGATGGAGCGAGCAATGCCGAATGCCTCATCGGAATACCCCGCCTCAAGCAAGGCAATGCAGGCCTTACTCAGCCTGTAAGCCTTGTTCAGCAGCGAAAATGCGATGCTGTCAAAAGTACGTCCTTTAGGGCTGATTACATAAATTCCCAAGCCGTCAACGAAAGACTTCCACTGCGTCATGTATTCCTGAACTACGGCAAGATTCGCTGTAAACCTCGCATCGGAATCGTGATTGCCATTCGCCATCGGGAAGCCACTCGCATTCTGTGAAGCGATTTGGACACTTCGGAAATCCAAAAGGCGGCAGAGCCTCGCCCCGCCGCCTTCGCGTTGCCTGGACGGCCAGTCCTTACTTTTTGTCGTCCACGTCGACGTACTCGGCGTCGATGACTTCGCCTTCTTTCTTGGCTTCGCCAGCGGGAGCTGCTCCGGCAGGACCACCGTCGGTGGGCCCGGATTGCGCCTGCGACGAGCTGGCCTTGTACATGGCCTCGGCCAGCTTGTGGCTGGCGAGGGTCAGCTTCTCGTGCGCAGAGCGAAGTTCAGAAGTCGCCGGCGAGCCTTCGAGCGTTTTCTTGGCGTCGGCGAGTGCCGCTTCGACTTCGGTTTTGTCGGCCGCCTGCACTTTCTCGCCGGCATCTTTAAGCATCTTCTCGATGTTGTAGACGAGGCCGTCGAGGGCGTTGCGAGCCTCGATCGATTCGCGCTGCTCTTTATCTTCAGACGCGTGCGCTTCGGCTTCCTTGGCCATCTTCTCGATCTCTTCTTTCGAAAGCCCTGAGCTCGAGGTGATGGTGATGCGCGTGTCCTTGCCGGTGGCGTTGTCTTTCGCGGTCACGTTGAGAATGCCGTTGGCATCGATGTCGAAGGTGACCTCGATTTGCGGAATGCCGCGCGGCGCGGGCATGATGCCTCCGAGCTTGAATTTGCCCAGCGTGCGGTTCTGCGCCGCCATGGGCCGCTCGCCCTGCAGCACGTGGACTTCGACTTCGGTTTGCGAGTCGGCCGCCGTTGAGAAGGTCTCCGTCTTCTTCGTCGGGATGGTCGTGTTGCGCGGGATCATCGGCGTAGCCACGCCGCCCAGCGTCTCAATGGACAAGGTGAGCGGAGTGACGTCGAGAAGCAGAAGATCTTTGACGTCGCCGGTGAGCACACCTGCCTGCACGGCAGCGCCGATCGCAACCACCTCATCAGGGTTGACACCGCGGTGCGGCTCTTTACCGAAGAGCTTCTTGACCAGCTCCTGGATGCGCGGCATGCGGGTCTGTCCGCCGACCAGAACGACTTCGTTGATCTGGCTGGTGGTGATGCCGGCATCGGACAGAGCCTTCTTGCAAGGCTCAACAGAGCGCTCGATGAGATCCTCGACCAACTGCTCCAGCTTGGCGCGCGTGAGCTTGCGGACCAAGTGCTTGGGGCCGGAGGCGTCAGCAGTGATAAAGGGCAAGTTGATTTCGGTTTCGACGGTGGTCGAGAGCTCGATCTTGGCTTTTTCCGCGGCGTCCTTCAGGCGCTGCAGGGCCATCTCGTTGCCCTTCGAGGTCAGATCAAGGCCGTGTTCCTGCTTGAACTCGGCGATGAGCCAGTCGACGATGCGCTGATCCAGGTTGTCGCCGCCCAGGTGGGTGTCGCCGTTGGTGGATTTGACCTCGATGACGCCCTCGCCCACTTCGAGAATGGAGATATCGAACGTGCCGCCGCCGAAGTCGTAAACCGCAATGGTTTCGTCCTTCTTTTTGTCGAGGCCATAGGCGAGCGCGGCCGCCGTGGGCTCGTTGACTATGCGCTTGACGTCGAGGCCGGCGATCTTGCCTGCGTCCTTGGTGGCTTGGCGCTGGGCGTCGTTAAAGTAGGCCGGGACGGTGATGACAGCTTCGGTGACCGCCTCGCCGAGATAGGCCTCAGCGCTCTTCTTGAGCTTTTGCAGGATCATGGCGGAGACTTCGGGCGGGGTGTACTCCTTGCCTTGCGCGACGACGGCCACGTGGTCGCCCTGCGCCACAACTTTATAGGGCACCATCTTCATCTCGTCGTTGACTTCGTCGTAGCGACGGCCCATGAAGCGCTTGATGGAGAAGATGGTGTTCTCCGGGTTGGTGATGGCCTGGCGCTTGGCCACCTGGCCAACCAGTCGCTCACCGTTCTTTGCGAAGGCGACGATCGACGGCGTGGTGCGCGCACCTTCTTCATTTGGAATCACTTTCGGCTCACC
>JBKQOX010000019.1:0-229870 GCA_052145255.1 Occallatibacter sp. | reverse complement strand
CAGCACCACCTTCGACGTGTTCTGGTAGCCGATGTCGCCGATGCCGCCGTCGCCGCCGACCACCCAGACCTTGGGTAACTCGACGATCTCCTGGTCGGTCATGAGCGCATCAGTAAAGTGTGTGAAGTGGTAGTACTCTTCGGCGCTGAACCACTTCGATTCCGACCCCACGGACAAGGAATTATCCGCGGGAGCGCCCACTTCGCGCGTGAGCAGAATGTCGGCAAGGCGCTCGGGAAGGACGGAACGGCGCGAGTGGTCGACGATGAAACTCTCGCCCATGAGCCAGCCAACGGTGACGCCGTCCTGGAAGAGCGAGTTCATCCATGGATAAGGGTGAGGATTGTTTGGCGCGGTTGAACCGTAAACGGTGTTGCAGCCGGTGTGCGCAGCCATGGCCATTACGCTCATGCCGTTGGCCAGGCGCCCATCGATGGGCTGCAGGTTCTTGTGGTTGAAGGCCTCGGTCAAGAGCACCGCGACGATAGCCTCGACCAACTGTGCGTCAGTGATTTCGCCGTGTTCTGCTTCGTATGCCGCAATGCGCGTCTTGGTGTCCGGGGTGTCTTCGCCGCCAAGGCCCATGACGAGGTGCGCGATGGCCTGGCGCAGCCGGTCGTAATCCTCCGGGCAGCTTTCTTTGATGGCCGCCAACTTCGCCGTGCCGGATTTCTCAAGTTCGCCGGCTTTCGCAATAAAGCGGTCGCTCTTGGCGTGGTAAACGGGGCGCATGTATGCCTCGGTGACGGCGGCAATCGAACGCAGCACGCTCTTTTCGCCGCAACCGGCGCAAGCGCCGTCGCCGGCAACCAGCGCGTCGTAGTTGGTCCGCACCATCAGCATGTTGCGCAGCGTAGCAGTCTTCGAGTCCGCAGGATTCGCGCCGTTGTATAGACCCAGAAACTTCTGCGCGGTGTCAGGCAGCAGGTTCAGGAAGGCCGTGCCGGTTTCGTGCTCGGCGTTCACTTCTTCGGTCTCCTGCACCATCTTCAGCGCCATGTGGTCGCCGCAGGCCGTAACGCAGGCCGCGCAGCCCTTGCACAAATCGCTGACAAAAATAGAAAAGATGCCACCAGAACCAGGCGTCTTCCGCTCAGGAGACGAGAAGATGGCGTTCACCTTTTGATAGGCCATCGGCACCTTGTCGACGATCGAGAAGAATTGCGCCTTGGCCTCAGCCGAGAATCCGTCGACCGACTCGGTGACTTCGCGAATGATGGTGGGAAGGGGCGTGCCCGTCTTGATCTCGGCTACCATGCGCTGGCGCGTGAGCTTGTCGATCTCGGGCAGCTTGTCGAGCATCTTTCTGCGCTCGACTGGATCGGCGACGTAGCGCGTGACAGCGGTCCCTAGAAGGGTGCTGAGGTCCTGCGAGCAGTTAGGGAGGGCCGTATCCGGGCACACCGAGATGCACTCCATGCACTGCGTGCAATTCTCGGGAATGTAGAGCGGCGTCTCGCGCCGCGCAACGTACTTTGAAGCGGTATCGCCCGTTCCCGCGGCGATCACGCCCATTGCGGAAAGCGGCGTTGCCGGCTGGTTGTAACCGAAGTGCGAGCGGAACTCCGCATCGAAAACGTTGATAGAGGAGACTGGCGTGCGGGGAGCCTGTCCAGCTGGTGGCGGGGTGCTGCGGCGCATTGCAGGCACGGTGCCTGCGCCCACTTCAACAAAAGCCGGTGCTTGCGCCAGAATCGGCAGCAAGGCCTGGCCGCGGAGACTGGAGTGGTCGGCAGCGGCGACGTCGCCAATGGCGATTTCCTTCACGCGCTCGAAGCCCTGCGTCATGACTTCCATGTTCGACTGCACGACCGCGTCGCCCAGCTTGCCGAATTTCTTGACGTACTGCTTGAACACAACGTCGCGATACTGTTCCTGCGTGATGCCAAACTCCTGCAGCATGGGGCTTACGGCAAAGAATGCGCCGAGGAAGGCGTTGCCCTGCATGCGCAGTTGCAGATCGGCGCGGTCTGTGGCTTTGCGCGCGATTTCGAAACCGGGCAGCGTGAAGACGCGAATCTTTTTCTGGATGATCTGCTGGCGGGCCCAGATAGGCAGGTTCTTCCACGCGTGCTCGCCGTCAACGTCCGACTCCCAAACGAGGGAGCCGCCCTCCTGCATGCCGTCGAGCGGGTTGGTGTGCGTGAACGCCTTGGGGTCGCAACAGAGAACGACGGTCACGTGGCGCAGGTCGCAGTTGACGCGAATGCGGTCCTTGGCGGCGACCATGAAATAGCTGGTGGGCGCGCCCTTTTTCTCGGAGCCGTACTTGGGATTGGCGCTTACGTGAATGACTTCCTTGGGATTGCCAAGATCATCCTTCAAGCCGTCGCGCTCAAAGAGCAAGTCATTCAGGTCGCCTAGAATCGCGCCCAGATTCTTGCCGGTGGTGATAGCGCCCCATCCGCCGATGGAGTGGAAGCGCACGGCCACCGCGCCCTCGGGCAACAGCGAAGGTGTTTCATCGGCGACGACCGAGTAAGGGTGGTCGATGCCAAGGACGATAAAGTTCACGCCGTCGGCTGCGGTCTTGCCGTCTTTGCGCGCGCGGCCCGCAGTGGCAAATTCGAAGGCTCCAATGATGTGCTCGGGGCGGAAGTCGCGCGAACCCAGGCCGTAGCTGCCGCCGATGAAGCGGGGAACTTCGGCGAGGGTGATCGAGGGCAAACCTTCACTTCCTTGCAGTGCCTTTGAGAAAGCGGTGCGAATGTCCCGGCCAAGCGGATTGTCGCCGGAAAGCGCTTCGTCGGTCCGCTCCAAAATGATCACGTTCTTCTTGCCCTTGAGCGCTGCAATGAGAGCAGCCTCGGGGAAGGGGCGAATCACGTTCACGTGGACGGAGCCGACACTGGATTTGCGCGTCTGGCGCAGGTAGTCCACCGCGGCCTCGATGTTCTCCGCGGCAGAACCAAGCGAGACAAAAACGGTGTCTGCATCATTGGTCTTGTACTCGCTGACGAGGCCATAGCGACGGCCGGTGAGCTCGCCAAAATCCTTGTATGCGGCTTCAAGGAACGGAAGAATCGGCTCGGCAAAATTATTGCGCCTCGCCACGATGCCCTGCATGTAGTGTTCCTGGTTCTGCACCGGCCCGAGCAGAATGGGATTGGCGAGATCCATCATCTTGGGAACGCGGCGGCGCGTGGGCCCAAACAGAACGCGCTGCGCTTCAGTCGGGCAGTCGATGATGTCGTCGGGCGCGCCGAGATACTCGCGGATCAGCTCAGACTCATGCTTGTAAAACGTACGCTCCAGGTGCGTGGTGAGGAAGCCGTCCATGATGTTCATGCCCGGCGTGAGCGAGAGCTCGGTCACTCGGCGCAGAATCAGCGCCTGGTCGGCGGCCTGCTGCGCATCCTTGCCGAAGAGCATGATCCATCCCGTATCCAGCGCTCCATAGATATCGTCGTGGCCGCAGTGGACATTGAGGGCGTGCTTGGTGAGAGCGCGCGCGCCAACCTCCAGCACCATGGTCGAGGCCTTACCCGGCGCGTGGTAGTACTGCTCTACGCCGTAGACCACTCCCTGGCCCGAGGTGAAGTTGACCACACGCTTGCCACAAACTGAATGTGCAATCGCTCCGCCCTGGGCAGCGTGCTCGCCTTCGGTTTCAATCGCGATGGTGTTGCTGCCAAACACATTCAGCTTCCCCTCGGCATAGGCTTGCTGAAAAAGCTCACCACCTTCAGTGGAAGGCGTGATGGGATAAAAAACGCCGGCGTCGGCGATGCGCGTCTCAGTGTGATAGCTGACGAGCTGGTTGCCGTTGGCGGTAACTCGGATGCCTGGGTAGCGAGCTTTCATAGTTCCCTCACATTGAATCCTGGTTTTTGAATCCTGGTTCAATCTTTTCCGTTCAATCTTTTCAGTTTGCTTCGTCGGCGCTGAAGTGCGCGGAGAGCGAGCCTGCCGCGTCTTTGGCCTGTATCATCGCCGCATTAAATGCGGCGCGCGCGTCATAGACCATGCGTCAGGAAGCCTCGTCAAAAACCCTTATCAATTGTCGAGCAAGTCGAGCGGCCGGAGCGGCAAAAAGGAGACCTAAGGGGAAGGTTACTCCTTCATAGAACGGACCATCATCAGTATGCGCCTGATAAAGAGACGATGTATCACAATATGAGAAGAACCCGCTGCCGTCTGGATCTGAAGCCGGGCCGCCGTGTCTTCCTCTCTGACCCCCTGCGCTACCATAAAGACAAGATTGAGGTTCCCATGTTTGTTGTGGTCTGGCAGTTTGAGATTGCTGAGGACAAAGTGGCCGGTTTTGAGGCTGCTTACGGGGCTGAGGGCGCTTGGGCGCAATTGTTTCGCACCTCGCCGGAGTATCTGGGGACCGAATTGCTTCGCGACGCCTATGTTTCGGGCAACTACCTGACCATCGACCGCTGGAGCAGCGAACAGGCTTTTCGTGCCTTCCGCAAGGATCACGATGGCGAATACGAGGTGCTGGACCGCAAGTGCGATGCACTCACCAGCAAAGAGACACGTGTAGGCGCATACACGGTTTGAGAATGGCCGATTGAGTCAGTTCAGCGGGGGGCCGCGAAGCCTCAGCTACATCCAGCGGCCGACGGCCACCAGAAGAACGAGAAGAAACAACGTCACATTCGGCACGAATGTCTCATGGCGCCGCATGTGATAGAGCGCGCCATACAGCGTTACGAGCGCGAGTCCCACGGCCGCCCATGGCGCCAAAGCAGCAAAGGAAGCGCCTGGCGCGACCAGGGCCAGCGCAGCCACAATCTGAAACACGCCAACGGCCAGCAGCGCCCGGTACGGCAGCCCGAACGGCAGACCGGCCGACTGTGCTCCAAGCGGTTTTGGCCTGCGTCGATACCTCACGATCCGCGCGCATCCGACGCACACGAAAACGGCAACCACAAGGTACTCGAGGAACCAATCAAGGTTGTTCATCGCTCGCCTGCCTTCCTTCGATGCCCTCGCTACCACTTGCAAGCGACCTGAATTCGGGCGGCGGTCATCGTAAGACCCGCTGACATGAGCGAATCATAAAGAATATGTGAAGTCAATATAAAGACGACAATTTCCCCTTAGAAGACCGGAAGGAGGCTGAATCAGGCGCATTTTTCACCCGGCCGCGAGGCAAAGGCTGTGCTCAGGGTCTAAGCAGCAGGACTACCGTTATTCAAGAATCAGCAGATTCTGGCAGAAGTCCGGCCCGGCTAAGTATTTGATTCCGTGATCAAAGGTCACAAGAATACCGTTTTCCTTGATCGCCAGCCCGAGCAGGTAAGCATCGGTCACTTGCTGGTGGCCAAAGATCCGTGCGGCGAACGGAGCTGTGAGCAGGGCCCAGCTGTCTGTCATCGGCCAAAAGCAATAACCGGCCACATTGGCCAATCTGGCGAGCACATCGACGGCGCGCTTGACACTTCCCTCAGGGAATCCTGTCGCTGGGTTGGCCACAAATCGGATATAACCGGCTTCTGTCAGCGGGCAGATTACCCATTGATCACCGCGAAGGGAAGCAAACCATCGATGCGCCATTCGGCTGTGTGTGTGCTCATCATCGGTAAGCGCGATGAGGACGTTAATGTCGAGCAAGTACTGCTTACGCAAATTCATCCTCGGAAAGCTCCTTCACCATTTCAGTGGTGATCGTTCTCCCCGTTCGAGGAAGCATCGGAAATCCATTCGGTCCAATCCGGATGTCGGGCTCCGGCTTCGACCCTTCCTGGGCTTTGCGAATCAGCTCGTCAATGGCGGAGCTTAGGGTGATCCCGCGCGACCGCGCATAATACGCCGCAAACTCATGGGTTTCGTCGTCAAGTGTAATGGTGGTTCTCATAGCCATATTCTGCATCAATCCTCTATTTAATGCAAGCATTAAATAATAATGTATAATATATAAAATGATGCACATATATTAATATGATGCAACCCTTAGTGATTGATGCATAATTTCGGCCTTTTTGTGCGCTCCGGCACACCTGTGCGCGACGGATCAACTTTTCTCTCTTTCTTCGCTATTTTCTCCTATTCTTCTGTGTTCCATCCTGCTACAATCCCTTCGAATCCAATCAAGCCCCTCGCCGTTTCCTGCCAAGAAAGCATGAGACTTGGCGGGCGAGCACTTTTTTGAGGAGCCCTCCCAATGGCCAACGTCGACGACCGCGCCAAAGCGGTAGAACTTGCCCTTGCACAGATTGAAAAACAGTTCGGGAAGGGGTCGATTGTTCGCCTCGGCTCCCGTGAAGCGCTGCTGCCGATAGCCGTCATTTCCACCGGCTCGATCAGCTTCGATGCGGCGCTCGGTGTAGGCGGCGTTCCGCGCGGCCGGGTTACAGAGGTATTTGGGCCCGAATCCTCCGGAAAAACCACCATCACCTTGCAGATCATTGCCGAGGCCCAGCGCGCCGGTGGCCTGGCGGCATTTGTCGACGCCGAGCACGCGCTCGATCCCGGCTATGCCAAGAAGCTCGGTGTGGATGTCGACAACCTGCTCGTCTCGCAGCCCGACAGCGGCGAGCAGGCGCTCGAGATTACCGAAGCGCTGGTCCGCTCCGGCGCCATCGATGTGCTGGTTGTCGATTCGGTGGCTGCCCTGGTGCCCAAGGCCGAGCTTGACGGCGAGATGGGCGACTCGCACATGGGCCTGCAGGCGCGGCTCATGTCGCAGGCGCTGCGCAAACTTACCGGCACGGTTTCGAAATCCCGCACCGCTCTCATTTTTATTAACCAGATTCGCGAAAAAATCGGCGTCATGTTCGGCAACCCTGAGACAACGACCGGCGGCCGCGCGCTGAAATTCTATTCTTCAGTCCGCATCGATATCCGCCGCATCGCCGCCGTCAAGGAAGGCGACACGGTGGTCGGCTCGCGCACCAAGGTCAAGATAGTAAAGAACAAGGTTGCCGCGCCGTTCCGCGAAGCCGAGTTCGACATTCTCTACGGCGAGGGCATAAGCCGTGAGGGCGATGTGCTCGACCTGGCCGTGACGCACAACATTGTTGAGAAGAGCGGCGCCTGGTACAGCTTCGGCGGCGAGCGCATCGGCCAGGGCCGCGAGAACACCCGAGGCTTCCTGAAGGAGAACAAGGACATCTACGCGAAGATCGACGCGGCGCTGCGCAAGCAGCTGGGCATTGGCGCGGCCAAGGCCGACGTTCCGGAGGCTCCTGCCGGCGGCGCTGCGGAAGCCAAGGAAGTGGTGCGCGGAAAGAAGGGATAGCGCACCTTTATCCCTCTGAACTTCGAAGCGAACCCGGCCAGTTCCGCGCTGGTTCCCGAGGCGCCTTTGTTGATCTTCGCTGCCATCGTCGCCATTTTTGTCTATGGAATGATTGCCGCCATGTTGGGCACAATTCTGCCCGACCTGTCCGACCGTTTTCATCTCACCCCGACCCAGAATGGAACCATCGCATTTGCGCAGGCGCTGGGACTAATCATCGCCTCGGTCGGCGTGGGTCCGCTCCTAGATAGCGAAGGCAAGAAGATCGGCCTCATTCTTGGCCTAGCCTTTATTGCCATTGCGCTTTATGCTCTTCCGCGCTCGCAGGGTTTCCGCAGCATCCTGGTCCTCTTGTTCCTGCTCGGCGTCGGCGGAGGAATCGTGGTGACTGGCTCGAACGCGCTGGTGAGCGACGTAAGTGAAACGCACCGCGGAATCGCGCTGAACCTGGTCAACCTCTTCTTCGGCCTCGGCGGATTGGCAACCCCCTTCCTCTCGGCCAATCTCTTTTCGCGAAACTGGGTCCGCCTCTGCTACACCGTCGCATCCCTGACTGTCGTCACGCTGGTGATTCAGGCTGCCACCAAAATGCCATCGCCCACTAGCGCCGGGCGCTTCGTTCTTGCGGATGCGGCCCCCGTCCTGGACCGGCCACTCCTCTTCATGCTCGGTCTGTTTCTTTTCCTCTACGTGTCCTGCGAAGTCGGTATATGGAATTGGCTTCCTCGACATCTGATCGCCCAAGGCGTTCCGGAATCGCGCGCACTCAATATCCTTTCGCTTGGATTTGCGCTCGGCCTGCTCATCGGCCGCGTCGGCGTCTCGCCCATTCTTATCCGCGTACAGCCAGTCACTGTTACCCTCGTCGCATCTGCCGCGATGGCTGTTACGACTTTTCTGATGCTGCGAACGATTCGACCGGCAGCGGCATTCGCGCTTGTCTTCCTCGCCGGACTTTCCATGGCGCCCGTCTTCCCCACCACGCTGGCCATCGTCGGCGACGCATTCCCTCGCATGACCTGCACTGCACTCGGCTTCGTCATTACCTGCGGATGGATTGGCCTGGCCGTCAGTTCGCGCATCATCGGCACCATCGCCGGCGGCGACGCGCTGCGGCTAAAGAAGGCCCTGTTGGTGATCCCCGTCTCAGCGGTGTTGATGGTGGGCTTGAACCTGGCCATCCAATCCGCGCTGCGTTAGAGCGCTACAATTGCGTGAATCTGTTTTCGAAAAGGATATTCCGGTGAAAACTCCAGCATTTACGAGGCGGGAATTTGTGCGGCTCGGCGCGGGTGCGGCAGTCGCGGGCGCGGCAGCGAAGGCGACCCTGCTTCAGCCTCCAGCGCTCGAAGCCCAAGCGAGCCGGAGCGGGCGCAAGATCCGCTTTGCCTCCATCGGGACCGGGATTCGCGGATGCGACCTGCTGCGCTCCGCGAGCAAGGTGCCCACTGGCGAACTGGTGGCCACGGCCGACCTGTATGAAATGCACCGGAAAGCCGGTCTCGAGGCATACGGCGCAGACGTGCTCACCACCGGCGACTACCGCCCGCTCCTCGATCGCAAAGATGTTGACGCAGTGATCGTCGCGGTCTCGGATCATCTGCACAGGGCAATCGTTGTCGACTGCCTCGCGGCGGGCAAGGATGTCTATTGCGAGAAACCGATGTCGCACAACGTGGCCGACGGGTTTGCCATGGTGGAAGCCGTGAAGGCCAACAAGCGCATTTTTCAAGCTGGAAGTCAGCGCGTGAGCAACATCGTCTACAAAAAAGCGCAGGAGATTTACGCCTCGGGCCGGCTGGGCCCGGTCACCTACATTGAAGGTCATTCCGACCGCAACTCGCCCTCCGGCGCATGGGTCTATCCCATTCCGCCTGACGCGAGCGAGCAGAACATCGATTGGAAAGCTTTTCTGCGAGATGCCCCGGAGCGGCCATTCGACGCGGTGCGGTTCTTCCGCTGGCGGTGTTTCGCGGATTACGGCGAAGGCGTGGCCGGTGATCTTTACGTGCATTTGCTGTCGGGAATCCAATGCGTAAGCGGGATTAACGCGGCGCCAAAACTTGCGCAGTCAATCGGCAGCCTCACCTATTTCAAGGATGGGCGCGACTTCCCCGATCTGCTGGCGACTCTCTACGAATACGACGGTGTGACCCTGAACCTGCACTGCAACCAGAACAGCGCGCAGGGCGAGCCGATCATCTTCTACGGCAAAGAAGCCACCATGACCATCAACGGCAACATGCTCACCATCGCGCCGCAGGATACACGTCCGCAGCCTGAGGGCTATTCGTTGAACGGTTGGACTGCTGCGGCGAAGGAACAATATCTGGACGATTGGAATAACGCGCACCCTGCGCCGCCGCCCGCACTCGCAGAGCTGGAAACATATTCGGCTACGCCGGGCTATGACGATACCGCTGACCATCTCGCAAACTTTTTCAGCGCCGTAGACACGCGCGAGCCGGTGGTCGAAGACGAAATCTTCGGGAACCATGCGGCCATCGCCTGCCACATGGCCAACTACTCTTACTTCCATCGCAGCGCGGCATCCTGGGACGCTGACACCAAGACCATTAAAGGCTGAGACTCGATTCTCACAGGGAGACTGAACATGAGCACGTCACGCAGAAGTTTCCTGAAAGCAACGGGAGCGGTTGCGGCATGCGCCGCCGCCTCGCACCTCGAGGCTAAACGGCTGCGGCTGCCCATCGGCTTGCAACTCTATAGCGTGCGCAACCTGCTGCCCAAGGATTTCGACGGCACGCTGGCACACGTGCGCTCTGCTGGGTACACCGTCGTTGAAGCAGCGGGCTACTTCGATCGCTCGGCCAAAGATTTTCGCCGCGCCATGGACACGGCCGGCCTGCGCTGCATCAGCACCCACCATCCGCTCAACGTGCTTGAGACGCAACTCGACCAGTGGCTTGACTACGGCCACACGATTGGGCTCGAGTACATGGTCTGCTCGTCATCGGGAGGCATGCATCGCGATCCTGCAGCGAAAGGGCCGCCAACACTCGACGATTGGCGCTGGATTGCGGGCGAGTTTAACCGTATCGGCGAAAAAATCAAGTCGGCGGGAATCACTTTCGGCGTGCACAATCATGTGCCTGAGTTTGCCGTGATCGATGGCGTGCTGGTGTACGACGAACTGCTGCGGCTCACCGATCCCAAATTCGTCGTCTTCGAAATGGACTGCGGCTGGGTCTACGCTTCCGGGCACAATCCGGTCGACTACCTGAGCAAAACTCCCGAGCGTTTTCCGCTGATGCATGTGAAGGATATGATCCCGGGCGCCAACGGACAAATGCATTCCATTGAAATGGGGCGCGGCAAGATTGACTACCGGCCTATCCTGCGGGCTGCCACCGGGCTCAAGCAGTACTTCATCGAACAGGAAGAGTTTGACATCGATCCCATGCAGGCGCTGCGCATCGACGCCGAATATATGCGGAATCTTCGCGTGTGAAGTGTTCCGCTTTGCGTTGCGAAGCATCCATCATTCAACTGGCCATTCCAGTTGAATCGCTCATCTCGGTTTTTGAGCATTCGTGTCGGGTTGACCGGTTTGGCCCTCGATTTCCCGTTGTCAACCCTCGACAAGCCCTTCAATCGCCGTAACCCGCTGAAAACACGCCGCAAAAAGTTCTTGTCAAGTTTGCCGATTAATTCGCGCAAATCGTTAACCTTGAAGAGGATGAAATCAACACTGGCAGGCACTACCGGCCCCGATCGGCCAAGACACGAGGAAAATAGCAACAGCGAAAAATAATTAAATAAAAAATTTGGGCACTTTGAGGTAAAAATATGAAATTAACCCATTTAGAATCAATAAACCATTTTCAGAATTGCCGAACATATGCATCCAATTACGTCGAATTAGTGCCCCATAACTTCCCTGGAATCAACACACAATCGGCTTTTTCCCAACTTGTGCATTTTCACTCCTTAACTGTTTCATTTCATGAGTCTTGTTTGACTTCTTTACTCTCTCACTCACGGGCTTTGCCCCACCGCCACGCGGCCCGGAGTCCCGAGTCCCGGTCCACCGTCCACGGCTCTCACGTCCCGCCGAAGGGGTCTGCCTCCGTGGCCTCTGCCGTAGAATCCACTTGGAGCCACAATGCCAGTCAAAGCTCTCTATCCCGGCACATTCGACCCGCCGACGAACGGCCACGTGGACCTGATCGAGCGTGGATCAAAGCTCTTTGACCACCTTACGGTTGCCATCCTCGTCAATCCGGTGAAGAATCCGCTGTTCACCGTCGAAGAGCGCGTGGAGATGCTCGAAGAGGTGACGGGGCCGCTGGGCAACGTCTCGGTGGCTACCTTCGACGGACTGATGGTCGCCTTCGCGCGCAAAGTTGGCGCGTCGGCGGTGCTGCGCGGCATTCGCGCCATCTCCGACTACGAGCACGAGTTCCAGATGGCGTTGATGAATCGCCGTCTCGCGCCCGACGTCGAGACTGTCTTTCTGCAGCCGGCGGGGCGCTATTCGTTTGTGAGCTCGCGCATGGTGAAGGAAGTGTTCAGCTTCGGAGGCGACATCAGCGGGCTCGTACCACCGAATGTGGTCAAGAAGCTGCACGCGCGAATCAAGAACGGTAACTGAGTCCGCGACATCCACAAGCTGAGCTTTGCTCGCACTACGAAATCTGAGAAGATGGAAGAGATATGACTGTGACAGCTTCTCCCGCAAAAGTATTTGCCGACCGCATTGGCCGGATCGAAGTTTCCGCGACCATGGCCGTGGCCGCCGAGGCGGCTAAATTACGCGCACAGGGTGCAGAACTGGTGGATTTTGGGGCCGGCGAGCCTCATTTTGCCACGCCGCGGCACATTAAAGACGCCGCGATTGCCGCGATTGAGGCCAATTTCACGCGCTATACCGTAGTGCCGGGGATTCCCGACGTGCGCAAAGCGATTGTGGAGCGGCACGCGTGCGATTTTGGATCGGATTACACGATCGACGAGGCCGTTTTTACCGCCGGCGGCAAGCTAGCGCTTTTTAACACCATCCAGGTGCTTATCGACCACGGCGACGAAGTGATTTTGCCGGTTCCTTATTGGGTGAGCTTCAAGGACATCATTCAGTACGCGGGCGGAAAAGTGGTGTACCTCGAAACCAGCGAGGCTGAGAGTTTCCGCATCACGGCCGACGCGATTGAGCGGGCGATAACGCCGCGAACCAAGGCAATCATCCTCAACTCGCCATCGAATCCGGCGGGTTCGGTGGTGTCGGCGGGAGATCTGGAGCGGATCGTCCACCTGGCGCACGATCGCGGGATCTTTTTGCTCCTCGACGAGTGCTACGTATACCTGAACTATGCCGGCAAGCCGGTTTCGGGCGGCTCGTTCACTTGGGCCAAGGAACATCTGGTGATTCTTGGCTCGCTGTCGAAGACTTACTCGATGACCGGCTGGCGAGCGGGATTTGCGCTGGCCGAAAAGAAACTAGCCGCCAACCTGAGCAAGCTGCAATCGCAATCGACGTCGAACGCGACCAGCTTTGTGCAGAAGGCAGCGATCGCGGCGCTGACCGGCTCGCAGGAGTGCGTGGCGGAGTTCCGCGCAGAGTTCATCGAGTTGCGCGATTATATGCTCGCCGCACTCGCCAAAATTCCCGGCGTCACCTGCACCAAGCCGGAGGGCGCCTTCTACGTATATCCGAACATCGGGGCGTACCTTGGGAAGGGCGGCATCCGCACCGCGACTGAGCTGGCTACGCGATTGCTGCACGAGGCGCATGTGGTGACCGTTCCTGGCGAAGCCTTCGGGACAGGCGAGCACATCCGCATCTCCTACCCAGTGACCCGGGAGAACATCGACGAAGGTACGAGGCGGATGGGCGAATTCCTGACGGCGTTGCGGTAGGCAGCGGTCTGTGGTCAGTGCTCAAGTGGGCCGCAGGTCTCCTGGCTCTTAAGCAGCAAGTCTATTCAGTCGGATCTAGCGATTCGTGGCAGACGCACCGATCGTCTCGGAGTGCTTTGCGTTCGCCGTAGCGGCCCACTCGGTGATAGGACTCATCTTCTGACACTCGCCGCACATGGTGTTTGGGAATTGAGCTCCACAATAGGGACAAACTGCCGAGAATTCGAACGTGTCGAAGTTCCGGTTACACTGCGCGCATTTCCAAAGAGGGCCGATCGGAGGGTGGGCTCCGCAACTGGGACACGCAAAGCCCTCGCGGCGCGGCAGTTTTTCCAGTCGGACCATGGCCCGCGCGCTCTTGAATCCGCCCCAGCAGGTGAGCAGCATGTAGGCGGCGATGAGCAATGACCAGGTGGAGCGGAACTTTAAAGCCAGACAGACCAATCCCGCCGCGCCGACAAATCCGACAACGGTGGCCACGTAAAGGCTGCGCGCGGGCCCGATGAAGAACCAAAGCAGGGAGCGAAGGATCTGGCCGCCGTCGAGCGGGTAGATGGGCAGAATGTTGAACACGAACAGGCCGATGTCGATGCCGAGAATCCACTCGAGCAAGGTGTAGGCGTTGGGCATGGAGTTGGCCCATCCCAGCGCGCCAGCCACTAGATAGGCGGCACCGAAAACGGGCAGGAGCGCCACGTTGACCAGAGGCCCTGCGGCAAGGCTCCAGAGCGTGGCGCCAGGCCGCTGCGGCGGATTGACGAATGCGACGCCGCCCAGCGGCCAGAGCATGATGCGGTCGACGGTTCCACCCACCTGGCGGCAAGCCAGGGCGTGGCCGAACTCGTGCAGAAGGACGATGGCGAAGAGCGCCAGGTACTCGAGAGCGCTCCAAACGAGCGAGCTGTACCGGCCCTCGCGGCTGCCTATTTCAATGATGGCGACAACAAACCAGGACCAGTGCAGGTAAAGATCGATACCAGCAACGCGGCCGAGATGGATGGAACCCTGACGCAGGAAGGGCATTCCAGATAGATTACGCCAGTTGCTGGATGGGCGCCGGCTGCATGCCTTGTGTGCAGGGACGCCGCAAGTGGAGCAAACGATTTGAAAATGGCCGGAAACGACCGCGCCGAACGAGCGTTTCCCTTAATGTGGCAAACGTGCCGGGCATAGGGCCGGCAAACGGGAAATTTATTCGTTCCTCTCTGTGCAAACGTTGTCTTTGTCGAGTACGATGGTTGTTCGAATGATAGACCAAATCGATTTTCGACCCGTGATTCTGGCCGGGGGTAGCGGTACACGGTTCTGGCCGCGCTCAAGGCGCGCTCACGCCAAGCAAGTTCTGGCCCTGGACGGGGAGCGCTCCATGATTCAGCAGACTGTGGAACGGCTTAAGCCGCTTGCTGGACTGGATAAGACCTGGATTATTACCAACGAGTATCTGTCTCACGAGATCGCCGACCAGTTGCCCGGCCTGCCCTCAGCGCAGATTGTGCAGGAACCCGTGGCGCGCAACACGGCGCCGGCATGCGGCCTCGCCGCATTTCTCATCGAGCGCGAAAATCCCGACGCGGTGCTGGGAGTGTTTCCCTCGGACCACGTAATCGCCGACGAGCCGCGGTTTTTGAAGGCGCTGCAAAAGGGGATTGCCGTGGCTGCGGCGGGCGAGAACATCGTGGTGTTGGGCATCGAGCCTTTTCGCGCCGAAACCGGTTATGGCTATATTGAAACCGGCGACCTGACCAGGGACGACCAGGCACTGCATGTTCGGCGTTTCATCGAGAAGCCGAACCAGAATCGCGCGGAAGAGTTCGTGGCTGCCGGAAATTACTACTGGAATTCGGGTATGTTTTTGTGGTCGGCGCGGACACTCGCTAACGCCGTGCGCGAGCATGTGCCGGAAACGGCTCCGCTGCTTGAGGCCATTGCCGCAGCATGGGGCACGCCACAATTCGACGAGGTCTTCCGCACCGCGTATCCCAAATGCGAAAACATTTCAGTTGACTATGCCGTGCTGGAGCCGCGATCGGCAAAGGGAGAGCATCTTTCCCATTTGTATTGCATTCCCGCAGAGTTTAACTGGAACGACCTCGGCTCCTGGGCTTCGCTCTACGAGTATCAAGTGGAGACGCGGCTGCGCGGCGACGCCGAAGGCAACGTTGCCGACACCACTGGGCACATCTCCATCGAGGCCAGCGACAATTACATATTCAGCCCGCGGAAATTTGTCGCATTAGTCGGCGTGGAAAACCTGGTGATTGTGGATACTGAAGACGCACTGCTGATCGCTCATCGCGACCACTCGCAGGATGTGGGCAAGATCGTGAAAGAGCTGAGCATCACCGGGCGCAATGATTTGATTTAGTTTCGATACGCCTGCCGCAGCCCACCGCGGCCACCCTACTCGACCGCTGTACAATTCTTGGGTAACTCAGCGCGGACAAATCGCCTGAGTGGGGTGAAAAATGCCCGAAACGATTGATTGGCCGATGCGCGGAAAACGCCGTAGCCCGCGCCTTGTGGTTTATCTCCTCATCGCCATCGTCATCCTGATCTTCGTCGGCGGCCGAACTGCCGTCTCCTACTGGGTTGACTTGCTCTGGTTCGGCTCGCTCGGCTATGCAAGCGTCTTCTGGAAGAGCTTTGGCCTCGAATGGGGAACCTTTGCGGTATTCGCTGCGTTGACCTTCGCGATCTTGTTGACCGCGTTTCTCGCGCTGCGCCACAGCCATGCGGCCGACTTGCCCGATACACATACGATTTTTTTCGGGGGCCGGCCGATCGAGCTGCCAATCAAGAAATTTTTGCGAACCATCGCCGTCGTTGGAGCGCTCGTGATATCGCTCGTGACCGGTTTCGCAATGGAGGCGCAGTGGCCAACGCTGGCGCTTTACTGGTATGCGCCACGCACCGCTTCCGTCACCGATCCCATCTTTGGCCGGTCACTCGGCTTTTATCTCTTCACGCTGCCGGCGTGGGAGATGATCGCGGGATGGCTGCTGACACTGGCGGTGATTGTGTGCGTTCTTGCTGTGCTTTTCCTCATCGCCGCGGGCGGAGGGCGCGCACTTGGCGGACGCTTTGGCGGGGCCGCTTCCCTGCCCTGGCGCGGTGTCTCGATCGCCGCCTGTTTTCTGCTCTTTGCGCTGGCCATCCGCGAGTATGTTGGACGCTTCGATCTGCTCTTCGAGGAGCACACGATCTTCGACGGCGTGACGTACACGGATGCACACATCACGCTTGTTGGAATGCTGTTCATCAGCGTAGCTCTTGCGTTGGGCGCGCTGATTGCGATTGCCGGCGGAGTCATTCAGCCACGGGCGCGCTGGCTTCTTGCGGGGATCGCTCCCTCGATCTTCTGTTACATTGTTGCCGGCCTCGCCGGGTGGTATGTGAGTACGTTCATCGTCAAACCCAACCAGCTCGACCGCGAGAAGCCTTACATCGCCGACAACATCGCCATGACCCGGCAGGCATACGGGCTGGATAGCTTTGCCCAGCGCGAGTTTCCCGCCGAAACCACGGTCGCCGCTGTCGATCCCGAGCACAATCAGGCAACGCTCGACAACATCCGCCTCTGGGATGTGAGCGCGCTGCAGGACACGCTGCGCCAGGTGCAGGAGATTCGCACCTACTACGATTTCCCCGACATCGACATTGACCGCTACCAGATCAACGGCTCGCAGCGCCAGGTGATGCTCGCGGTGCGCGAGCTGAACGTCGACAAGCTGCCTGAAAGCAGCCGCAACTGGATCAACGACAAGCTCATCTACACCCACGGCTACGGCATCACGATGAACCCGGTGAACGGCTTCTCGTCAGAGGGCCTGCCGGTCCTCTACCTTAGTAATATGCCCGTGCAAAGCTCCGTGCCGGGCATTCAGGTGACGCGTCCGGAGATCTACTTCGGCGAACTCACCGACACAGACGTGTATGTGAAGACGCATCAGCAGGAGTTCAACTACCCACAGGGTCAGAGCAACAATCTTTCCTCATACGAAGGCACCGGCGGCATGGAGATGGGCGGCTTCCTGCGCCGCGCTCTGCTGGCTTTCGATCGCGGAGACCTGACCAAGGTTCCTTTCAGCGACGACATCACGGCCGACAGCCGCCTCCTGATGCGGCGCAACGTGCTGTTGCGCGTCTCAACTCTGGCGCCGTTCCTGACATTCGATCACGATCCCTATATTGTGGTGGGTGCGGACGGTCGTCTTTCCTGGATCGTTGACGCGTTCACTTCTTCCGCGACTTATCCTTACTCCGCGCCGGTCAATCTGGAAAACCAACCCGTCAACTACATTCGCAACAGTGTGAAGGCTGTGGTGGATGCGTACGACGGCACAGTCACCTTCTACGTCTTCGACAACAAGGATCCCATTCTGGCTGCTTGGCGAGGCATCTTTCCGGGATTGTTCAAGGATGCGTCCACCATGCCTGAGTGGCTGCGCGCGCACGTTCGCTATCCGGAAACGCTCCTGAGCAAACAAGCCGAGATGTATGGCCTTTATCACATGACTGATCCCGAAGTGTTCTACAACCGCGAAGACCAGTGGAGCGTGGCCACGCAAATCGGTTCGAGCCAAGGCGACCAATCCTCACAGGAGATGCAACCGAACTTTGTGCTGATGACCTTGCCAGGCGAATCGGGCGGCCTCGAGTTCGTTGAAATCTTGCCGTTTACTCCCATCAACCGCAACAACTTGATTGGCTGGATTGCCGGGCGCAGCGATGGCGCCAATTACGGCAAAGCAGTGGTCTTCGATTTCCCCAAAACGCGCCTCGTCGACGGCCCGCAGCAGATCGAAGCACGCATCGACCAGAACGCCCAACTGTCCGGCCAGCTCACGCTTTGGAATCAGCAGGGCTCACACGTGATCCGCGGCAATCTTCTGGTGATCCCTTGCGGCCAGGCGCTGCTTTACGCCGAGCCAATCTATCTTCAAGCAGCGCACAGCCCCATGCCGGAGCTGCGGCTGGTGGTGCTGGCGCTGCAGGATCGTCTCGCCTATGGCCCGACTTTTGAGGTGGCACTTGGATCGCTCTTTGGAGCCGAAGCGCCGACGCTCTCGGGCGGCGAAGCGCAACAGCCAACGGCGAGTAATGGGACTGGTGCAACGACGCCGAGCACTGCCCAGCCTGGAAGAAGCACGGACGCGCTCATTAGCCAGGCAAGCCAGGACTTCGCCGACTATCAGCGCCTGACCTCGGAGGGCAAGCTGGCCGAGGCCGGGCAGAAACTCGACGACCTGAAGAAAGTGCTGGATGAACTGAGCGCGCACGGAAAATAGCGCCCGTTCTTTCCAACGTCATTCACGGAAATCCATTGCAACGGAGGTCATGGTCACCCCCCATGTTCATTATCGATCGGCGCAGATTTCTGAAAACCGCCGCGGCCACTGTGCCGCTGGTTCGCGCGGGAGATTCCTTTGTTTCGGCCCAGCCCGCAGCGGCCGCACGCGCGGATTCTGCGGCATCGCATCAGGCTGCGAATGTGCCCTGGCAGAAGACGTTGCGCCGCATTGGACAGACCAACTTCACCGAGCATGATCCCGCGGTTCTCGACGTGGAAGCGTGGGTCGATTATTGGGCCAGCGCCAAGGTTGGCGCGGTCTTCATCAGCATTACCGGGATCGTTGCGTTTTATCCGAGCAAAGTCCCGTTTCATCGGCCCGCGAAGTACTTAAATGGCCGCGATTTTACCGGCGAGCTGCACGATGCGGCAAAAAAGCGCGGGTTGCGCACAGTCGCGCGCTACAGCCCAGACCTGAACTGGGGAGATGCGCTGGCCGCGCACCCCGAATGGTTTATGCGCGACGAGCATGGCCTGCCGCTCGCTTCGGTCGAAGCGCCTGAGCTTTTTCAGACCTGCATGTTTTCGACTTACATGACCGATTATTTTCCCGCCGTCATGCGTGAGGTCAACTCCCGCTACGACATGGACGCGCACTACACAAACGGGTGGCCATCGTTTACGTTGCCGGTCTGCTATTGCGATCAGTGCCGCCAGTTGCCGCCACCAAAGACTCCAGCTTATTGGGACAAGTTCAACGAGCGGTTCACGTATCTTTGGAAGCTCTACGATTCGATCGCAAAAGAGAAGAAAGCCTCGAGTTTCTACATCAACAATATGGGCGGCGGCGTGCATTCGACTCCGAACCTGGCGCAATTCGGCGAGTTTTGCCAGTGGTTCCAGGGCGACAACCAGGGCCGCAACCGGGGGGACGCGCCGGTCTGGGGCGCCGCGCAGCAGGGGCGCGTGTGCAACGCAGTGCTCGACGGCAAGATGGCGACGAACTTGACGGGTGCATACACGACAGGCCAGATTCGCTGGCGCGAGGTGACCAAGTCCGCCGCCGAAGCCGTCATCTGGACCAGCCAGACACTGGCCAGTGGCCTGGTTCCCTACTATCACGTTGTAGGAGGAGAGAATGGCCTTGGCGAAGATCTGCGGTGGGAAAAGATCGGCCGCGACTATTTCCTGTGGACGGCGCGGCACGACGGGCACTGGGTGAACAAGAGCGCCATCGCTAACATCGGCGTAGTGATGGGGCAACGCACGCAACTCTTCTACGCGCCGCCGCGCGACATTTCGATGCAGCAGTATACGGATGCGATTTATTCCGCGCTGCTCGAAGGGAGATTCCTCTTCGACTTCGTTCACGAAGACCGCCTGCAACTGGAGCGGATCAAGAAGTATGCGGCGATCATTCTACCCAACATCGCGCTGCTCAGCGACGAGCAGTGCCAGCAGTTGCGCGATTATGTAAACCAGGGCGGTTCGCTGCTGGCTACTTTTGAGACGAGCATGTACGACGAACGAAATGAACGCCGCTCGGATTTCGGATTGGCTGATGTCTTCGGTATCCACACGGCCGGTCCAGTCATCGGCCGGCTGGGAAACGCAAATCCCTTCATGGCGCGCATCGAGCGGCCGCACCCGATTCTCGATGGATTCGCCGATACTCATTGGATTGCGGGTGCTGAAAGTCGCTTGCCTCTCAAACCGGTCGAGAATCCCGTGCTCACCGTCGTCCCAGGGTACACAGCATATCCGCCGGAGCTTTCTTATCCGCCCATTTCGCACACCAATGAACCCGCCGTCGTGCTGAGCGAGCGCGGTGGGAGCCGCCTTGCCTACCTCCCCGGCGACATTGAGCCGACAATGTGGCTATCGGGCCAAGGCGATCTAAGCCGTCTGCTTGTGAACTCGATTCGCTGGGTGGCAGGCGCGACGGCTCCAGTCACCGTGGAGGGCAAAGGGTTGGTCGAGATCTTCGTGTGGGAAACGGAACCGGGCTTCGCAGTTCACGTTCTGAATTACACCAATCCCAACGCGCATCATGGATGGTTCAGCGAATTCTATCCGATCGGGGCACAGAAGGTTCGCTTCAACCTTCCGGCGGGCCGCCGCGTCACGCGCGTCGAGTTGCTCCGCGCCGAGCGCGACATTCCCTTTCACGCAGAGGGCGGTTCGGTTGAGTTTACGATCCCGTCGGTGAATGACTACGAAGTTGCGGCGCTCTACAGCGCCTGAAAAACGAAGTGAACGCCATGCCTCGTTTTGCCGCCAACCTGACCATGATGTACACGGAACACAGCTTTCAAGAGCGCTTTGCAGCCGCAGCGCGCGATGGCTTCACGGCTGTCGAGTATCTCTTCCCTTACGATTTTCCGGCCGCGACTTTGGCTGCGCAGCTTAAGGAGCATGGCCTGCGCCAGGTGCTCTTCAACTCCCCTCCCGGCGATTGGAAGGCCGGTGAGCGCGGCATTGCGGCATTGCCTGGCCGCGAGCAGGAGTTTCGCGACGGTTTCTCACTGGCTCTGGAGTACGCCCAAGTATTGCAATGTCCGCGGGTTCACGCGATGGCTGGCATTCCGCCTAAGGGAGCCGATCGCGCACACTTGCTCGGCGTGTACACGGCGAATCTCGCGTGGGCCGCGGAGCGGGCACGTGCGGCAGGCGTCGATTTGCTGATCGAGCCTATCGCGTTGCGCAACATACCCGGCTTTTTCCTCAATCGTCAGGAAGAAGCGCACGCCATCGCGGCTGAAGTCGGGGCTCCCAACCTAAAAATCCTCATGGACCTGTTTCATTGCCAGGTGGAAGAAGGCGATTTGACAATCAGGATTCGGAAGTACCTTGCAGACGCGAAACAAACTTGCGTGGGCCATTTCCAGATTGCAGGAGTGCCTGAGCGCCATGAGCCCGACACCGGCGAAGTAAATTTTTTATACCTGTTCGACCTCATCGATCAGTTGGGATATGAAGGTTGGATCGGCTGCGAGTACATTCCGGCCGGGGCGACGTCGGCAGGCCTCGGTTGGTTTCAGAAGTGGAAGACCCCGCGATGAGAGAGTCGAGCGTCCCCACCCTTCCGCCAAAACGCCGGCGAAAGGATGGGGCAACGCAACGATGATGCCTACTTCACAACTCCGAATGTGAGCGACGTCGTCGAGTGCATGGTCTCGCCCGGACGGAGAACCGTGCTGGGAAAGTCCGGTTGGTTCGGCGAATCGGGAAAATGCTGCGTCTCCAGGCACAGGCCGGAGTGCTTGGTGTACTTCACGCCGTGGCGTCCGGTGAATGAGCCATCGAGGAAGTTACCGGAGTAGAACTGCACACCCGGTTCTGTCGTTTCCACGGTCAGCTTGCGCCCGCTCGCGGGATCCGTGACAATCGCGGCCAAGTGCAACGTGCCGATCTTGCCGTTCAGCACCCAGTTGTGGTCGTAGCCGCCGGCAATCTTCAGTTGCTGGAAGTCATCGCCGATGCGCGCGCCGATCACTTCAGGCTTTGTGAAGTTGAGCGGCGTGCCCGCCACCGGAGCCAATTCGCCGGTTGGAATCAGCGTTTTGTCTACAGGCGTGAACCGGTCTGCTGCGATCTCCAACTTCTGGTCCAGAATGTTGCCCTGATCGTCGCCGTGCAGGTTGTAGTACGCATGATTGGTCAGGTTTACAACTGTGGGCTTGTCGGTGGTCGCCGTGTAGTCGATGCGCAGGGTATCGCCCTTGAGCGTATATCGAACCTTCGCAGTCAGCGTTCCAGGAAATCCCATATCGCCGTCGGGGCTGACGAGCGTGAACTCGACTCCGCCGGGTATCTCCTCGGACTTCCACACGTATTGATTGAATCCCTTAGGCCCGCCATGCAGCGCATTGGGGCCATCATTGAGCGGAATCTGATAGGTCTTGCCGTCGAGCGTGAACTTTCCGCCGGCGATCCGGTTTCCGTAGCGCCCTACAATGCCGCCCAGGTACGTCTTGTTATCGGCCAGGTAACCTGCAAGCGAATCGTATCCAAGAACAACGTCCGCCATCTTTCCCGCGCGATCCGGCGCCTTTACGCTCACCAGGTGCGCTCCGTACGCCGTGACTCTCACTTCAATCTGCCCGCTGGTCAGCGTGTAGATCGGGACGGTGGTTCCGTCCAGCATCGTTCCAAAAACCGCCATTTTCGTTTCTCCCTTTGCAATAGCCGGAATGGCCATTGCTACAGCCATGATGATTGCAACAACGTGAACGATAGGTTTCACAGGTTACCTCTTTGTGATCGAGTTCCCGCGCCAACTCGACATTGAATCAGCCCGGCGCGGATATGCGCTCGCCGGATTCAGGTTGCGATCGCGGGACAGAAACGCTCCCCGGCAAATATATCTGAATGGGCGAGCGAACCCAAATCGCGCCCGCGCTGCGTGACGGTGGACGGTGGACAGTGGGCGGTGTACCGGGACTCGGGACGGCGGGGCGAAGGCCGTTAGTGAGGGAGTGAAAAATGAAACAAGAGTAAGGGAATGAGAGAGTTAAGGAGTGAAAATGCACGGGTTGCAAATGAGCCTATTGCGTGTTGATTCCAAGGGAGTTATGGGGCACAAATGTGGGGTAATTGGACGCGCATTTTCGTCAATTCTGAAGACGGTTTGTTGATTCCAAACGAGTTAGCTAGCGAAAAACAGGCGAAACATCCCAAATTTTTTATTTAATTATTTTCACCCGTTCCGCGCGGGGAGTTTCTTGGGCGGCCGGGATTGTCCTCTTGGGCGTGTTTTGGCTTCTGGCAGACGTTGCACACGGCGATGGTTTTGGATGTCAAGGAGGATCCTCTTCTCATCTTCAAGGCTAGCGAATTGGTCGATTTAATCGGCAAACTTGGGGGATTTATTTGCAAGGGCGCAAGAGATGGAAGTGGAGGGAGTTAGGTGGGGTGCGGAGGGAGCCGCGGGGGGTGTGGACTCTTGACAGGAAAGGCAGGGACCAAGGGAACAAGGGAACATCCCGTCTGTCCCCGGGTTCCATGCCCTCCGGAACAGTATCGTGATGGAGATTACGGAATCAATTCTCGATTGCGACCAGGATGTGTCTCATCATGAAGTTCAAATGGTTGATCGTTGTGTGTTGTCTCTCATCGGTAGCAGAAGGTTCGGCACAGCAACAGAGTTCAGATAGGCCGCTCGGAGCCGACACTGTATCCGGCCATGTTTACTGTGACGATACGAATGCGCCTGCTCGCATGGCGACTGTAGTGCTTGAACCCGCCGGAATTGTTGAATCTATTATCCCCGGCGAGGAACAGCACGCGGTTTTCAGCGGCGAGGCAGTGGAAACGTTACTGGACGGCAGCTTTGTGATGCAACACGTTGCGCCGGGCACGTACTATGTGATCGCGTCGCAACCTGGTTATGTATTTCCTCTCGCTCCGTTGTATGTGCACGAAAACGCAGCCCCCTCTTCGGCAGACAATAGCGCCAAAAACATTCTTAAGTCCGTTCCACGAATCAGCGTAGAACCGAATCTCCCGGTCAGTGTGAATGTGACGATTTACCGCGGCGCCGTGGTCAGTGGCACAGTTTTGTACGATGATGGAAGCCCGGCCAGTGGAATTCGTCTTTCATTGCTGATTTACCGAAAGGGGCAATGGATTTCTCCCCCATCTAATCCAATCTTAAGAACTTCTTTTTATGGACAATCCGACGATGAGGGGCACTATCGTATCAGCGGACTCCCCGGAGGAGATTACATGCTCGAAGCGACGCTTCACATCTCCAAGACGATATACAGAGTCGATGATCACGGCGGTACGAGCGTTTCGATGAACGATGTTTATTCATTGTCGACTTACTCCGGTGGTAGTACACGGCTCAAGGATGGAACACCCTTTTCGGTCAGAACTGGAGAGGAGAGGAGCGGAGAAGACATTGAGATTCCTCTTACCAAGCTGCACGTTGTACGCGGCTATATCGTCTCTGCCCATGACGGTCACCAGCTGAACGGTGGGAAGCTTTCGCTTTTAAGTTCGGATGACAAGTCTGTCATTGGCCAAACATCCTTATCGAAGGACGCTGATACCTTTACCTTCAGTTTTGTTCCTGAAGGAGACTATGTCTTACATGTCGAAGATGCATCCGATAACGAATATCGCGAGGTACCGAACAAATCCGACTCTTGGCCGCCAACCCAGACGGAGACGCGAACGATACGCCGATACGGAGCAGCGGATCAGCCGATCCGCGTAACCGGTGAACTTTCCGGAGTGACGGTTGCAGTACCCGATTTGCCGCAGGGGTCAAATACAGCTCCGTGAAGATTCCCGAGTCAGCTTTGTTTTTTTGTGCCGGATAAGTAAGTCGTCAGGTTTAGTGCCGTGTTTCGGCGAGTGGCCCATCCTAAAGTTCCCGGGCTCTCCATTCAGCAAGAAATGGGGTGCTGCATTGAACGCTTTTTAGTGCTCCGTTGAAATGCCCCGCTTGGTGACCAGATAGACTGCAAAGCTTCCCAGCCAGTGTCCACCCTCGTAGTGCTTCTCCGTCACAGCCGCCAAACCAGCCCGCCTGTGCGCCTTGGCAGTCGCCATGATTGACGGCAGCCGGTTGTCGGTCTTCGGTAAAGCGTGAGCGATACCTTCCAGCATCCATGCCCGGCTGAGATTGAGCCCCTCTAAATGAGCCAGCTTGGGATCGCCCGGATCAGGCGACACAACGGGCTGCAACCACACGCGATTGCCCGACGCAGGAATTTGCGGCATAAAGGCGCGAAGCCAGCGAGCAAACTGCTGGCTCGGCAAGACACGCCGCATCAGGTCGGCTTCGCCGAGGCAGGGTGACAAGAAATCTTCGCCGGACGGCTCGTAGTTCAGTGGGCAGTTCTTGTCGCCGAGGTAGAACTGCTTTGCTTTGGACACAATCAATTCGGCAAATTTCTGATCGCCACTGCTGCGCGCGTAATCGAACATCAAACCCAGCGCGAAAGCGGTCTGGTCATGCTCGCCGATTCGTACAGGGTTGGAGAGCTTCGGAAGCCAGTTGTTCAGACGTTCCAATACGACTTCCTCAAGCGGATGCAAATTAGCGGCCATGTCTTTGGCCTGCGGATCGTTCCACTCCCGCAGTTCCGTGGCCAGTTGAAGAAGCCATGCCAACCCATACGGACGCTCAAAACTGGCGCGTCCGTCTCCCCGGAGATATGCGGTCTCCTGCGTGATGTTTTCTGCGGTGAGGCTTTGCTCGAGTGCTTCGCGCGCGCTCTGAACGAACGGGGCGTTTGGAAAAGTTCTGACCAACCGAACGAGGAGCCAGTGCCCGTGCGCAGAGGAATGCCAGTCGTAGCAGCCATAAAACGCAGGCGTCAGTTTCCGGGGTGGCGCCACATCCGCATCGCTGTTCAGCGTGTGGCTTATGTGATTTGGATACTCCTTGTGTACGCAGCTGAGGGCAAGATTCGCAAACCGCTGCGCCGCGTTGCTATCGAATTGAACCGTGTTTTGCGCGGCAGCGCTCATGGTGAAAGGCAGGAAAATGGCACAGAAGAAGAGTTTCATTGGTTAATACCTTAGCCGAATCACGCTCAAGGCGCGAGTCCGCCACCCTTGCGAGCCATGGGTGTGAGCTTATATGGCTACAGTGGCTGGTGGATGTGATCGGTATCCCAGGTCTCAAAAGCGAGACCTGGGGCACCCGATTTTTGTGCTCAGTGGAGATCGCTAAAGGCAACCGCAGATCCTTCGTCGCCGATGGGGCCGGCTCCTCAGGATGACAAATTGGCTGGAGTGCGATCCCCGAAACTGAAACCTCCTATTTCGCCTGCGCCAGCTCCGCAACGACCTCCGCGATTTTATCGAGTATCTGGTTCCAGCCCTCCAATTGACCGCTATTCTTTGCGCTCTCCATGGGTTCATTTCCAATGAAGGTGAGTTTCGTCTGGCCGTTTCCTAAATCCTCAAAGAGAGCCACGTCGTACGCGCCGTCGATGGCCTCATGTTCTATTCCATATTGCGCGGGGTCAACCTTGTTTCCCTCCGGGTCGGAAAAGTACATCAAGGAAACGATCTTTTCGTGCGGAACAATCTCGTGGTATTCAACCGCATTCCAGAACTCCTGCCCATCCGGCGCCTTCATGCAGCAGAGGAGTTTTCCTCCCACGCGAAAATCCATCTTGCAAACGGGCGCAGTAAAGCCCTTCGGTCCCCACCACTGCATCACGTACTTCGGGTCTGTCCACGCCTTCCAAACCAGTTCGCGTGGGGCATCAAAAACTTTTGTAACGACCATCCGGTCTGTCTCGTTAACCGTTCTTGTCATCTCTGACCTCCGTCTTTTTCATTTGTTTCACCACCACATCCAACTTGTCGAAACTCTCTTCCCAGAATCGGCGATAATATGCAGCCCAGTCGCTAACGGTCTTTATCGCCTCTGGCCTCAGCGTGCAGACACTCTCCCGTCCACGCTTCGTTTTGATCACAACCCGCGCCCGCACCAGGCAGGCAATATGTTTTGAAATCATTTGCTGCGAGAGTGCAAACGGTTCCGTCAATCCATGCACAGAGGCAGGCCCATGGCTGAGCCGCTCGATCATCGCCCGCCGGGTTGGATCGGAAAAAGCCGCAAATGTTGTACCCAATCTATCCACAACCATATGGTAGTGGATTTTCTGTACCTGTCAAGTGTGAATTTTGCGAGTCCTGATTTCTGTGTTCTGCGTCTATCAAAGACGATATCCATCAGCCATCGGCGAATGCTACCCTACGCAGATCGAGGTGCAGAAACAAGCGCAGAATTCCCCCCCGGTTCGAGCCTCGCCCAAAGCAAAGGCAAACAAATCCAACGACGAGGGAACTTAACCATGCAAATGTGGCATGCCATGAAATTTCTGCGGATCGCCGCCGTTCCGGTGATCTCGATCATCATCGGAGTTCCAGCCTGTGTCTCTGCTCCAGCGCAGGCGACGCCTCCTGCTGCCCCAGCCGTCTCGGCGGCTCCGCCAGTCCAGTTGCAGACCTACACTGCGCCTGACCAAAGCGCCTCTGCCGGTGTGCCCGCCGGATGGAAAGTTGCATCAGCCACGGGGACGAATATCGAAATAGCCGGGCCACAAGGCGAGTTCGTCGGCCTTGGAGAAGGGTATGTCGCGCACAACGGTCCTTTTCAATTGGGACAGACGGGACCCGACGGCTCGAATATGTCGATGCCGTACTCGGCAAAGCTTAGTGACAAGCTCACCATGGTTCTCCAGCAGCGTGCCGCGCTCAACAGAAATCCGACCCCTCAGATTAAGTTCCTTTACGCGGCGCCTCTTCAATCGCTACCGGCTGGGTTCCAATGCGGCGTGTTTGTTATCTCCGAATCCGGGATCGCCAACCCGGGTGATGCACTGGGCGTATTCTGCTCGCTCCCTGAAGACTCCGAGCAATTTTTTAAGTGCTTCCTGTCGATGGGATCGGCCCCGACCGCCATAGCACCCAAGGATGCGCCCACCGTTGCGGCCATCATTAAGAGCTTCAAGATACCTCCTGCCTGGCTGCAGAAAAAGTTTGCTCTCTTCACAGCCCCCGCCTCGGCATCACCTAACCAGGGGCCCAGCGATCCGGCCGAGGTCCAAATGTATCTCAACGCAATGGAGCAACAACAAGATGTAATCGATCACGGCGCCACTTGCACGGACGCTGGCCTCGTCGGCCCCTCGAACTTGCGCACCGCGATCAGCTGCGGTTATTTGTCGCCGGATTTCTAGAGTCGATTCCGGTCTACTCGATGCGGGCGGGTGGCCGGTTAAAGTGACTTTGGGCTCTGAACTCAGCACGGCATGGTTGGGCCGAGCGAATAGAGCCTCGATCTGCCTCGTCGTGGTAGATTCACATCACGTCCCCCCAAGTGCAGGTTTCATCAGCCGCAATGGAGGTTATTCGAGAAAATGAAAAGCGATCGCAGGTCCTTCTCTTTGAGTGCACTTTGCATGGCTCTTGTATGCATGCTGCTGGGCGTCGCGAGTATCCAGACGGCCAGAGCGCAGGCCGCGCCCCCGCCGATCGGCACCTGGGCCAACAAGACGGAAGGCCTGGTGGTTCAGCAGAGCGGAACCTGCGGCTTCCTGGTCAATGGCAAGGTCCGCTACTCCGGAACCTGCTATTGGGAAACCCCCTCGGCCAGAGGAGGGATTCTCGATCTCACGTATCCCATGCCTCTCGCGCCCGGCCACATTCGCTGGAGCGTGGTCTGGGTCAACCAGACAACCATCACGGTCGATGGAGATGTATTTACGAAGAAGTCGAACTAGTGCGGATCCCCGGTCCCCAAAAGCAAGGGACCGGGTGCACCCTGATCATTGGGAGAACCGAAGGATGGTGGGCGCTGCAGGATTCGAACCTGCGACTTCCACCGTGTGAAGGTGACACTCTACCGCTGAGTTAAGCGCCCAGAAAAGGCATCGGAAGGGGTTCGCCTGGCGTCCCAGCCCCGCTTTGAGACCCGGAGCCAAACAGACCAGCCGGAGGGTCATTTTCGCGCTCGATTCCATTGGCCGAACCGTTTCAGATTGGCGTCAACAGGAGCCGCGCAAAAAGGCCATCCCGTAGGGTAGAGTAACACCAGCAGGGCTTTACGGCCAAACCGCGCACGCTGCCGGCACCCGTTTCGCCGCGAGTAGCCCGAGGCGCCCAAAGCGCATCGGACGATGCTCAGAAACAGGCTCAAAAACAGGCTCAGAAACATGCTCAGGAGAGCGCGTTCAAGTCGCCCGGAGAGCGAGCTCCCGTCAGAAGGGGAAGCGGCGCTGCGGCCTATTTCCGGCATCGGAAGCCCCCGATTACCCTCTGGTTTAGCCCGTGCCGACGCCCTCGCCCAGAGCGCGCAACCTGGGGCCGGCGACGAGGGCTCAGAAGACGGAAATTCCGGCGATGAAACCGCTTACGGGCCGCAACCTTCCGGCCCAGATGGGGTTCCAGAAGATATGGCAACGATGGTCCTTAACGGTCCGGCGTTGGGTGCGGGCGCGGCTCTTCAGCCGGGCGAGCCGCATGCCGGCTTTAGGGAGCAATTGGACCCCAAAAGCGACGCGGCCATTATGCTGCGCGTGGCCGAGGGGGACGAAGCCGGTTTTAACTACCTGGCGCAAAAGTACCATCGGCCGATGATTCATTTCCTGTACCGGATGGTCGGGAACCAGGCAGTTGCCGAAGAGTTAGCCCAGGAAGTGTTTCTTCGCGTCTATCGTGCCAGAAGCAGCTATCGGGCTGAAGCGAGATTTTCGACGTGGCTTTACCGGATTGCGACCAACCTGGCGGTGAACCACGCGCGGGACACGCGGCATGAACGGTCGGCGCAAACGGTGTACCTGGATCAGCCGGACGAGGAGACAGGCACGACTCCCGATGTGGCTGACGATGAGCCCACGGCGGAGCAGCAGTTGCTGCGCAATGAACGCATGGCCGCGATTCGGCTACACGTGATGGCGCTGCCCGAGAGGCAGCGGACGGCCGTGTTGATGCACAAGTACCAGGGGATGGATTACCGGCAGATCGGGGACGTGCTGAAGTTGAGCGAGTCGGCGACGAAATCGCTGCTGTTTCGCGCTTACCAGACGCTGCGGGACAAGCTGAAGGATTTTGTTTGAAGGCATGAGTGAAAAGAAGCCGGAGCCTCAAGGAAGGCGAATCGACCGGCGGAAAAATGGGGTGGAGATCATGAAACGGATGAAAACAAATTGCGCGGGGATGGACGCTGAGCTGGCCGGAGTGCTGCTCGATCCTGGCTCCGCTTCTGCCAAGGTTCAAGCGCATGTTGCGCAGTGTGAGCGTTGCCAGGGCGAGCTCGAGGAACTGAAGGCGACCATGCAGATGCTGGACGCCTGGAAGGCTCCCGCGCCCAGCCCCTATTTCCTTACACGGCTTGGGGCCAGGATGCGTGAAGAGCGCGAGGCCCCGCCGGCCGGCTGGCTGGCTGGGACCTTCGCGAGACTACGCGCGACCGTTGCGTATGGGCCGGGATTGCACGTGCGTCCGCTGGCGGCTGTTGCGCTTACTGTGATGTTGCTGGTGGGCGGTGGAACTTATCTGGGCGTGACGGACTGGATGCAGCCCGCGCAACCGGCTACCCAGAATGCTGCTGTGGTGCATGACCTGCAAACTCTGGATAGCAATGCCCAGGTGCTGGACCAAATGGAAGCGCTTACCGGCAACCAGAACGGAGATTGACGGTTAACCATTTCGGCCGCTTGCCGGGAGAAAGACTTGTGAACTGGACTTCAAACGCGGAAAGAATGCGTCCGGCGGCAATGGCTGGAGCGGTCCTGTTTCTCTGCCTGAGCGTTGTCGCGGCGCCTGGCCAGCGTGGATTCGACCGTCGTGCTCCGCAGGGGCAATTCCGTTATGTTCAGGTGCAGACGCGGCAGAATCGTCAACAGAATTTACGGCAGTACCGGAATCAGCAGCGGTTTCAGAACCAGCAGCGCCGCAACCAGAATCAGCAAAGACCGAACCAACCGCAGCAGCAGCCCTATCAAAATCAGCAAAGGCCGTATCAGCCGGCTCCACAATATAGCGGAGGTCAACGGCCGGCTCCCGCATACCCGGCATATGGCGGGCGGCCTGGTAATCCCGCACCGAACTACACGCGCCCGGCGTATCCCGATGCGAATCGCCCCGGAAACATGTATCCGGGCGCCGCGCCCCCCGGACATTTAGGGGACTGGCTCAATCGGCATCAGGGTCTTCCCGTTCAGGACCAGGAACGTTTGCTGCGCAACGACCCCAGCTTCAACCGCCTGCCGCCAGCCACACAGCAACGCTTGGTGCAGCAGTTGCATCAACTGAATCAGCTGCCAGAAGACCAGCGCGAGCGCCGCCTTGCGCGCAGCGAAATGCTGGAGCGTATGTCGCCGCAGGAACAAATGCAGGTTCGCCAAGCGGGCCGCGGATTCATGGCGCTCACGCCCGATCGCCAGGCCGTGGTCAAGCGCGCATTCCAGGATTTGCGCTCCGTGCCCCTCGACCAACGCGCCACGGTGCTCAACTCGGCTCGCTACCAGAGCCAGTTCAGCCCGGACGAGCGCGGCATCCTCGCCAATCTGTTGCGCGCTGAGCCCTACGAACCGCCAAGGTAGGCTTTCTTGTCTGTGGAAAAGCGACTCACGCGTTCCTCGTCACCGTCTTCTCGGCCTAAGTCCGTCGGTAGGCGCACACGAGAGGCGGCTAACTCCAATTCGGACTTTCTGCCTACTTAGACTGATCCAAACCTTCGCACTTATTCGACCTATCTTCAAAGTGCACTGTGGGAGCGATAGTTGCAAAATAACAACTACACCGGTTACCTGTACCTAAGAAATCGAATCAGCGAGAAATTTTCTTGACATCATCCGTCACCTGCGCTAGCTTCCCATCCAGAGGTTTTGGGCCCTCTCAAACGCGGCAGAAGAGTGGTTGCCGCCAATCTTCCAAGTCTCATTTCCCCAAGTTCGAATTTGCGCAGCTAGTTACTTGCGCGGCGCGAAAATTCCTCGTCACTAAGTAAGCTCGTCGGCACCCCGGATAAGTTCGCGCGCGCCAATCAAACCGCGCGTTGGGTAACCTGTGTGTCCGCAGTAACTCCAAATGCTGGCAGAGAAGCGATGGCTCCGCCTAATGCGCCATCATTCGTCCGTAACCTGTTCGGGGTACAGATCATCTCCCGGGAGGCGTTTTATGCGTAGATACCCGCTCCTAATGCTAGCGTCACTCATTGCGGTCCTTTGGGCACTCTCCGTCGTGATCTCAGATGCGCAGGCGCAGAATCAATCGCCCCAGACCAGCGCGAACAGCTCAACCTCCGCGCCGATCGTGTCGCATGGAGCGACCTGCGTTCCCGGCAGTCCATGCCAGGCGAACCCGGATCCTGCGTTGCGGGCGTTTCTCTTGCCCTTGTTCATTTCAAATGCCAGCTTCAAGAGCACAGCGGTACTGGTGAACAGCCATCCGGCCGCAACGTATGCCGACGTGACCCTGCACGATGCCGCCGGCAATGTAGTTGTCCAGCAGCGCGTCCCCATAGCCGCGCGCAACCAGGTTCAAATCGATATAGGCGAGCTGCTGGCCGCTGGTAATTCCGGTGCGACCGCAGGCAGCGTGGAGATCGCGCCGGCAACCGACGACACGGGCATTGGAGTCATCGGCCAGATGTCGATCACGTACTCCGGCTCGCCGGTGCCCAGCAATATCGACTACGAGCCCGCGAGGCCGGGACCGAGCAGTTCCCTTGTGCTGCGCGGAGTGGCCGACGCGGGTCAGGGTTCGCCGATCGTTGGGATTTCCAGCGTGGCAGCGACAGCGCAGCACGTGACGGTCCAGTGCTTCGGTACGGGCATTCCAGCCTTCTCGAAGACTGTCACCGTCCCGGCTATGGGGACTGTGGTAACGACAGCCTGCAACGGCCTGGGAGGTGACCCGCTCGCTTCCGCTTCCCTTGAAAACTTGCTTACGCTTGCCCCTGGAGCGCAAGCTCAAGCAGAGGGAATCTCATTGACCACCGATGCGCCGCCTGGATCGTTCGCCGCTGCCGGGTTTGCCCCGCACCAAGCTGGGGACGGTGTATCTCTCACGGGGATTATGTTCTCCGACCCCGCTGGCGCGAAGACCTCCACGACGGTCTTCGCGGGCCTCCCTGTAGGCAGCGCCGCACTGCTGCCCGGAGGGGATTACGTGCCCGCGTTGTCGGTAGCTAATTTCTCGAGTTCGCCTGCTCAGATCACCGTGCAGTATTCCCAAACCACGGGCGACACGCCTGAAGTGAAGACCGTCGCCACTCTGACTGTGCCGGCTGGCGGCACTGCGAGCGCCGAACTCACCGGCCTCGAGGGCGATCCTGATCTTCAGAATTCTTTTGAGGTTGTTTCAGACCAGCCGCCTGGCGAGGTCTTCGACAACATCTCTTCCAACAGCGAGACGGGCATCCGGCGGGTGTCATTGCCCGGAAAGGACCGGGATAACTCCCATAATGCGGGCAACCACCCCTGGACCGTCGCGGACGGCACGGACTCGACGATCCTGCTGTTTAACGAAACCTCAGCGACGGAGAGTTTCCCGGTTCTGGTTTCGAGCGGCCAGGCTGTCTGGAGCAAGAAATACTCGCTGGCTCCGCTGGCAACGAAGGCCATCGACATCAACGAGGTGATCGCGGACCAGGTGAAGGACGACAAGGGCTACGTCTTTCCTAAGAGCCTACAAAGCGGCCAGGCCAACTGGTACGAGACGCCGCAATCCGGAGGCACCGGGAGAGTGTTGCAATCGAATCCGGAGCGGTACTCGGCGCGCAGCTTCAGTTGCGGCGAACACAGCGTGATCCTCGGCGCGGACTTTTACCCGAATGACACGAGCGAGTCCGACGGGCAGACCAATGACTTTGGCGAGATTGAAGCACAATTCGGCCTGACTGAAGACTACGGTGGGTGCAGTGGAGACTATGTTGGCGACGGCGATGCTGAATATTACTTCTGGAGTTTGCTCGACCCTTCCATGGCTGCGATCTCCGGGTCCGCAGACGGTTCGAGCGTAAGTGTTGAGGGGTTGTCGCCTGGGACTGCATCGATTGAGGGCAACGTTGAAGATGCCGATTCCGGCGATTACTGCGAGGCGGGTACGTCAGCGCCGATGACGGTGACGGGCGACCAGACGCCGGTGATCACGGGGATTAGCCCAAGCATCTGGCCCGCTGGAACCACGACAACGGTGACTTTTACGGGCCAAAACTTCGGTTCGAATCAACCTGCGCTCGGCTTTTCCGACAACACCATCAGCGTCACATCATATTCAAGCTATAGCGACACGCAGATTGTGGCGAACGTCAACGTCCCCTCGGGAACTCCCGATGGTGAAGAGGTCACGGTTACTGTCACCAACGATGGCTATGGGGGGAATTCATTTGCTCCCCAGTCGGGCGGGAACCCCCAAACTGGCAACGCTACGGCAACAGTCGCTGCGAGCGGTCCCACGGCTAGCGTCTCGATTGACTTCACGGGCTCAAAGACCTCGGGAGATATGCTAAGCTTCGCCATCTCCTCAACCGACTGCTCCGAAAGCCTCGGTTTGCAAAACTGCAGTAGTGCGTGGGAGTGGAATATTGAAGGCAAGGGAGTCGTCAGCGACGACGCATCTAATTGGACCGTACAGCAAAGCTACACTGGACTAGCAAAGGGCTATTACAAGGACTCCGGCGGGAACCTCACCAGTTTCAGCATCCAGCTCAACGTGCCGAACGATGGCCCCCAATTTGTCTATCTACAGCAGCCATCCGGACAAAAGACTATTTATTGGATAGATGGCCCCGGCTCCCGAAACACCAATGGGGGTTCTTCAGTTGACTCGGTTACACAGGTGCAGAATTTCACGACTAAATTCTGTAGCACAACAACATCGAATGACTGCTATTCCATAACCTGGTACCTGAAACTTGTGGTAGACCCGGGATCACATCTCGATGCAGCTAAGAGCAGCGCGGGACTGGGATCAACGTCAACGAACTTCTGAGGTGAATTTATGAAAATGGCTTGGCCAATCCTACTAGCACTATTGAGCTGCGGGGCGTCCGCTCTCAGCCGACCGGCTCATGGTCAGTCTGAGCTGGAGCAAGCCTTTTCTCGGCTGCAGGATGAGAAATACTCAGACCAAGCGGCGACCCAACTTCGGACAATGGCGAAGTCGGATGCCAGCGTACTGGATTATCTGTCCGCAAATTTGCCCATGCTGATCGAAAAGCGGGCGGTCGGCCCTGTGTGGCTAAATTCGGTCCGATTGGCCGGTGACCTCAAGATCGTCAGCGCGGTAGACGCTCTCGTGGCTGCGCTTGGGCAAAACAATAAGGGCGGAACCCTGACCTTTGCAGAGGAGTTTCGCCTTGATACGGATCCGCCCGGTAAGGCTCTGGCCGAAATCGGTGACCCCGCAGTACCGGCTGTCGCCCGCGCCCTGGAGAGCCCGAGGAAGGACATCCGTTGGCGGGCAACGCTGGTGCTCGTGAACATCAACTCGCCGCTGTCGCGAGATGCCCTACGCAGCCACCTCACAGTCGAAACCGACGGAGCCCTAAGGACAGTGATACTGGGGGCGATTCACTGAGCGCATTTTCGTTCCCGCGGACAATTTGCTTAATGGGGGGAAACCGGGACAGACGGAGCGTTCCCTGCTATTTTGGTGCGCGAGTAGGCCGCGATTCTACCGCAAACTAGGAGTGCCCCGGAGTCTGTCCTCAGTTTGTCGGAAGATCTCGCTCTTTGGCCCCGAAGAGCCGAATCTCACAAAAGCAAGCCGTAGGGATCGTACAAGCCTCCTACTTTAAGCCGCCCAGTCCCGGAAATACGCGAGCGATTTCTTCAGCCCGTCCTTCAGGCCAACGCGCGGCTCCCATCCCAGCAGCTTGCGCGCCTTTGTAATGTCGGGCCTGCGGCGCGTGGGATCGTCGACTGGCAGCTCGACGTAACTCAACTCGCTCTTCGATGCCGTGACTTCCAGAACGGCCTTCGCACATTCCAGAATCGTGTACTCTTCGGAATTGCCGAGATTGACGGGGAGATGTTCTTCGCTCCGCGACAGGCGGACGATCCCCTCGATTAAATCGTCGACATAGCAAAAACTGCGCGTCTGGCTTCCGTCGCCGTAAATGGTCAGCGGTTCGCCGCGCAGCGCCTGCATCATGAAGTTGGAAATGACCCGGCCATCCCCGGGATGCAATCGCGGGCCGTAGGTGTTGAAGATGCGCACCATGCGCGTATTTACACCGCGCGTGCGGTGGTAGGCCATCACCATGGCTTCGCCAAACCGCTTGGCTTCGTCGTACACCGAACGCGGACCCACCGGATTTACATTGCCCCAGTAGGTCTCGGATTGCGGATGCTCCAGAGGGTCGCCATAGCACTCGGATGTGGAAGCGTGGAGGAATCCGGCGCCATACTTTGCTGCAATCTTTAGTGTGTTCTCAACTCCCAACGAGCCAACGCGAAGCGTTTCAATGCCCAGGCGTAAATATTCCGGGGGGCTGGCCGGCGACGCCAGATTGAAGACATAGTCGACGTGTCCTGGATCGAAACTCGCACAAATGTCCTGTTGCTCAAAACGGAAGCGGGAGTCATTGGCCAGATGCGCGAGGTTTCCGGCATCGCCCGTGCTCAGGTTGTCGACACCGATCACCAGGCAGCCTTCGCCGAGCAAGCGATCAGTCAGGTGAGAGCCGAGAAACCCGGCAGCGCCGGTTACGAGTGCGGACTTTGGCAAAATTCAATTCTCCAGAACTGAAGCTCATGGTGACATCAGATGACCGTCGGGCGTGCAAGGACAATGCTTCGCCTTCAGTTGTGCGGAAGAATCCCCTTCACGCCGGCAATTTGCGTGGCTTGCCTTCCTGCGCCTGGTAGCTCGCCTGCCTGCCCACGCTTACATAGGTAAAGCCGCTGCGCTGCATGTCCTGCGGCTTATACAAATTGCGGCCATCGATGACGATTGGGAAACGCAGTGCCCGATTTAATCGCGCCAGATCGATCGCGGCAAATTCCCTCCAGTCCGTCAGGATCAGCGCAGCATCGGCATCTTGCGCCGCCTGGTACACATCGTCCGCATACTTCATATTCGCGGTGGGCGGCAGCGCCTCTTTCGCGCGCTCCATCGCCGCGGGATCGTACGCCGTTACAGTGGCGCCCGCATGCAGCAGTTGCTTGATGATCGCGATAGCGGGAGAATCGCGAATATCGTCCGTGTCTGCCTTGAAGGCCAGGCCCAGCGCCGCAAGACGCTTTCCGCGAAGCGTCCAAAGCGCCGATCGCACCTTGTTGAAGAACACATCGCGTTGCGTGTCGTTGATTTTGCGGACTTCTTCAAGCAGTTGAAGATTAACGCCCCGTTCCTGGGCGACCCAATGGAACGCGGCAACGTCCTTGGGGAAGCAGGAACCTCCGTATCCGAGTCCGGCGCGCAGGAATTTGGGACCAATGCGGCTATCCAGACCGATGCCCGCAGCGATGTCCTCTATGTCCGCGTCGATTGCCTCGGCGAGGTTCGCGACCGCGTTGATGAAGGAGATCTTCATGGCAAGAAACGCGTTCGATGCATGCTTGATGATTTCCGCGCTCTGCGTCGACGTAACCAGCAATCGCGCCGGCTGCGCTTTGCTGCACGCTCCAGCCACGGCTCCCGGCTGCGCGTAGTAAGAGCCGCCGGTTATTGGCTCATAGATCCGCCGCAACATGGTCGCCGCGCGATCATTGCCTGCCCCCACGACAATCCGGTCGGGATGCAGGAAATCCACGACCGCCGTGCCTTCGCGCAGGAATTCAGGGTTGGAGACGACATCGAATTGCTCCTGTGCAACTCCGTGCCGATGCAGTACACGGCGTATCCAGTCGTTGGTGTAAACCGGAACGGTGCTCTTCTCCACGATCACCTTGTAGCTCTTGATGGCGCGCGCAATCTCTGCCACAACAGCTTCAACATAGGACAGGTCCGCTGCGCCTCCATCGCCCTGCGGGGTGCCCACGGCGATGAATACGACTTCGCTCTGTTCAACAGCCTCTGCCAGTTGCGAGGTGAACACAATTCTGCTGCCGCGATGCTTTCGCAGCAGCTCGGGCAAATGCTCCTCAAAAATAGGCACACCGCCCTCGCAGAGTTGCTTAACCCGGGCTTCATCGTTGTCCACGCACACGACCTTGTGGCCCATGTCCGCAAAGCAGGCCGCCGCAACCAGCCCAACGTATCCGGACCCAATCACGCAAATTGATACTTGCTCCGACATCCGTTCCCTGCTTTCCTTCGCCGCGTTTCATCGGCGCGGTGATCGACGTGTGCCGTTCCCTCAAATGCCCGCTCGCGAATCCGGCAGCTCCGCGATAGCTCCAGCCAATCATCGGCTCATCGACATTCTATCTTGCTGCATATCCACCGGTTGTGACGCTTTGGTTGCAATCGTATCTTCCCAGCTAACGCTCCTTCCTTCCGCATAACGGCCGCCGTCCCAGAGCCGTCTCCGATCGCCTCCATTGGCACGATCGACTCCCTTCCCTCGGCTACAATTGGATATAGGCCGAAGGTCATATTCTTTGCGCATTGCGCGCAAGTCAAGCAAGGAGCTCGAACTTCTATGGCGATTCCCGCCACTCAACTTCGCCCGGGCATGATCATCAAGCATAACGACCAGCTTCACACGGTATTTAAGGTCGAGCACCGCACGCCCGGCAATCTTCGCGCCTTCATTCAGGCCAAGCTGCGCAACCTCAAATCGGGCGCCATGTTCGAGCATCGTTTCCGCTCCGCCGACGCTATTGAGAAGGTCGTTGTGGACGAGATTCCCATGGATTTTCTCTACGCCGACGGCGACGACTACTATTTCATGAATCCCGTTGACTACGAGCAGACAGTTCTAAAGAGCGCTACGCTCGGCGACGCTGTCGAATACCTGACCGCCAACCTGCAAATCAAGGTGAGTTATTTTGACGGGGAGCCGGTGGGAATTGAGCTGCCGCAAACCGTAGACCTGCAAGTGGTCGAAACCGAGCCAGGACTCAAGTCGGCAACTGCATCGAGCGTCACAAAACCCGCCAAGACCGAAACCGGGCTCGTGGTCCAGGTGCCCGCGTTCATAAACCAGGGCGAAAAGATACGCGTCGATACCAGCGAGGGCGCGTATTTGAGCCGCGCATAGAGCTCTCGCACGCGGCCAACATTCGGAGGAGCCATGCCAATCCCCGTAGTTATTGCCACTGCCGCTGAAAACTATCGCTTCAACTCAGACTTCCTTGTGAAAATGGTCGCGGACCTTTCGCCCGAGGAGTGGCTCAAGCACCCCGGTGAAAGCACGAACCACATCGCCTGGATTGTGGGGCACCTGGCCTATTGCCGTGGCCGGACCCTGCACTTCATCGGCACTGAATGGTCGCAGCCTATGCTGGAGAACTTTGGCCGCGGCAAGAAACGCGTGGAAGACTCCGCTTACCCTTCGCCCGAGTCGCTGGTTGGCGCATGGCGGGAGTCCGGCCAGGCACTTGCCGCTGCGCTTGAAGGTGTCTCCGACGATTTACTGGCGCAGGCCGCGACGCAAGGTCCTCCAAGCACCAACGGCAAGGTCAGCGGTATCGTCAACTTCATGGCCATTCACGAGACTTACCATCTGGGCCAGGCCTCCTATCTGCGCTCTTGGCTGGGTCACAAAGGCCTGATGGGATAAAGGCGCACTGTCACGTCGTTTGGCCACGATTTTCGATGCAAGAAAGACCTTGGGCTGCGTTCTACGGATAGTTGTCGCGTGGAAGCACGCCGATCGAGGAGCCTCGCATGAAGTCGTTTCTCTATCTCCTTTTCCCGCTGTTATTCGTTCAGGGTGCTATGGCCGCTTCGCCTTCAGCGCCCCCAGCCGATCAGGCAGAAGCCGTGAACGGCAGCAACGCCTTCGCCGTCGATCTCTACGCGCAGCTTTCGAAGCAGCCGGGCAATCTTTTCTTTTCGCCCGAGAGCATCTCGACCGCATTTGGAATGGCGTATGCCGGCGCGAGCGGCGAGACAGCGACGGAGATGCAACATGTTCTCCACTTCACGCTGCCCCCAGATCGGCTGCACCCTGCGATGGGCGCGCTGCTCGCCGCAATGAACTCCCAGCACAAGGGCTACGAACTGCATGTGGCCGACGCGCTGTGGGCGCAGCAAGACGCGAGTTTCGAACAGAGCTACCTCAAGCTTGTTCAATCCGATTACGGCGCCGGCTTTCACCGCGTCAACTTCACGATTTCGCCCGAGAGCGTGCGCTCGACCATCAACGCGTGGGTCGAAAAACAGACCAATGACAAAATCAAGGACCTGATCGGCCAGGGCGCTCTCAACACAACGACGCGTCTTGTGCTCACCAATGCCATCTACTTCAAAGGCGATTGGCAGGACCCGTTCGACGCCGAAGCCACGCAGAAAGAGGAGTTTCATCTCTCCGCGACGCAGTGGGCGATGGCGCCGATGATGCACCGCACCGGCGGCTACAGTTACTACGATGGCGGAACGTTTCAGGCGCTGGAGCTGCCTTACGCCGGCAACGAGATATCGATGGTGGTTCTGCTGCCGAAGGAGACCGATGGCCTCCCGGCGCTCGAGAAGTCGTTTGCCTCAGGGGTGGCAGGAGAATGGATTCAGAAGCTGGAACCCGTGGACAAGGTCATTCTGACGCTGCCGCGCTTTACCATGACACAGCAGTTTGAGCTGAGCAGTACGCTGAGCGCGATGGGCATGGCTCAGGCCTTCAGCGGCGCGGCAGATTTCTCGGGTATGACGGGCAAGCCGGACTTCAGCATTTCGGCAGCGATCCATAAGGCCTACATCGATGTGAACGAAAAGGGCACGGAAGCCGCGGCAGCCACAGCGATTGTGATGTATGCGACTGCGATGCGCCGTGAGGCTCCCGAACCTCCACCGGTCGTCTTTCGCGCCGACCATCCCTTCCTGTTCATTTTGCTCGACACGCGATCGGGAAGCATGCTCTTCCTTGGCCGAATCGCCGACCCGACGAAATAGAGCTACAGCCGCCGTCGATTGGCCCCACTCGATAGGAGAGATTCCGAAAGCTATTCCCCGTCCGGCAGCTTGACCAGGCGCGCTTCGAGCAAGGCTTCAATGACCTTGAGCGCTTCAAGCGCCGATTCAGCGACTGGCTCGTCAACTTGGACAACGGCCAGCGCTTTGACGAGTTCCCCGGCGCGATGCGCACCTGTCCGCTCCCGTCCGAGCGCGAAATTTGCGATGTTGACTCCCTGCTCGCCCAGGATGGTTCCGATGCGCCCGATGACGCCAGGCACGTCGAGGTTGCGGCAGACCACCAAAGTACCTTCAAGCGGAGCCTCGACGTCGATACCATCAAAAGCCAGCAGGCGCGGCTGCTCGCCGTGAATCACGGTGGCGCTGGCTCGGCTCTCGCCCTCGGCGGTGTGTAGCACCAGAGTGAGCACCGTAGCTGCGCCGCCGCGATGGCTCTCTTCTTTTTCCTCGTGCACGCGAATGCCACGCTCCGCGGCAACGGCTGCCGCATTGATCCGATTCACGTTCTCTGAGCCTTGCAGCAGGCCTGCGATGGCCGCGTTGCGCACCAGGTCGGTCTTGGCATCGGTGAGCGTGCCGCCGTAAACGATGTGGATCGAGTCAATGCCGGATTTGCCGCCGCCCTTGCCCGCCTGAGCAAGAAACGATCCCAGCCGCCCGGCCAGATCGATGTAGGGCGCAAGCTGGACGTATTCCTCGCGGCTCAGCGAAGGAACGTTTACGGCATTCTGCACTACACCTAGCTTGAGGTACTCGCAAACCTGATGCGCAATCTGGATGCCAACGGCTTCCTGCGCCTCGGCTGTGGATCCGGCGATGTGCGGCGAAAGCATCACATTGTCGAGGCCGAAGTAAGGCGAATCTTTGGGCGGCTCGACAGCGAATACGTCGAGCGCCGCTCCCGCTACCTGCCCGCTCTTGAGCGCTACAGCCAGGTCGGCATCGCAAACCAGTTCGCCGCGCGCGCAATTGACGATCCGCACGCCCTTCTTCATCGTGGCTATGGTCTTGGCATTGATGATGCCTTGCGTCTGCGGCGTGAGACCCACGTGCAGCGTAATGTAGTCGGAACTGGCAAGCAGTTCCTCGACCGGAACGAGAGCGATTCCATTTTCCCGTGCAAGAGATGGAGAGACAAATGGATCGGTTCCCATGATCTCCATGCCGAAGCCGCGCGCGCGTTTAGCCACTTCAAGACCGATGCGCCCCAACCCCAGAATGCCGAGCGTCTTGGCGCGCAGCTCGGTTCCCTGCAGATTCTTTTTCTCCCACTTACCTGCGTGCATGGTGGTATTGGCAGCCGGCACTTTGCGCGCCAGGGCGATCATCAGTCCCAAAGTCAGTTCAGCGACGGCCACGGCGTTGGCACCCGGCGTATTCATGACCACGATGCCGCGACGCGTGGCTGCCTCGGCGTCTATGTTGTCAACGCCCACACCTGCGCGGCCAATCACGCGCAATTTCGGCGCGTGCTCCAGCAGCGCATCGTCCACCTGAACCGCGCTGCGGACGACGAGTGCGTCGGCGTCGGCCAACGCGGCGGGCAAGCCTTCAGGCAACTGATCGTGTGTCTTGACTTCCCATCCCGGCTCGGCCGCAAAGACTGCCAAGGTGGCCGGAGAAACTTTTTCCGCCAGTACGATCTTCATGGCTGCTCCCTTGTCCGCCACGGCGGACGCGCTCGTGTATTCGTCAAAGCGAATGCCCTGCTGTTCGCAGAGCAGGTCGAACATGCGCACCACCGCCGCGTGCGGCTTGCCCTCGCCGCGTTCGTATTTGGTAAGCGAGTTGGGATGCACCCCCAGCCGCTCCGCCATTTCGTATTGATAGAGATCGAGCTGCTTGCGCGCGATGAGCAGCTTTTCTCCGAAGGTCAGGTTAGGCATAAGTCCCCGATCGTGAGGCGTGGATCGTAGACCGTGAATCGCGTTCACTGTCGAAACACGAATCACGGCTCGCGATTCACGGCCTTCGCGTACACTTCCTGCGCCGCGGCGACGGCCTGCCCGAACTTCACGGGCAGTCCGAGATTGTCCTTGGCGATATGCTCCATGGCGCCTAGCAGCGCGATGGTGTCGAGATAGTCGAAGAAGCCGAGGTGTGCGACGCGAAAGATTTTGCCCTGCATCTCGCCTTGACCGTTTGCGGCGACCACCGCGAATTTCGACTTGAGCGCCTTGACCACAACGCCTGAGTCCATGCCTTCAGGCACAGCAACGGCTGTGGCGGCGGCAGCAGGAGCAGTGGGCGCGAAGAGAGTAAAGCCGAGAGCCACGAGGCCGGCGCGCGTGGCCGCGGCGTTCACCTGTGCGTTGTCGATCAGGGCGATGCGGCCCTTCTCGAGATCGCCGCCCGCCTGCCCGGCGATGTAATCGAGCGCAGCGCCCAGCGCGGCAACCAGCGCAACGGCCGGCGTGTAGGCGCTTTCGCCCTTGACTGCGTTCTTGCGCTCTTTACGCAGGTCAAAGTAGTAGCGCGGATTCTTGGTGGTTTCCATGGCCGCCCAGGCGCGATCACTGACGCTTAAGTAGGCGAGGCCGGGAGGAATCATGACAGCTTTTTGCGAGCCGCCGATGATTACGTCGATGCCCCATCCGTCGACATCAAAATGCGTGGTGCCGAGACCGGTGATGCCGTCGACGACAAGCAGCGTGTTGGGCGATATCTCATCGCGGAGTTTCGCGATGGCTTGGATGTCGTGGCGGACCGCCGTCGAGGTCTCAGTGGCCTGCGTGTAGATGACTTTGTGTTCGGGCTTGAGCACGGCACGCACCGCTGCCAGGTCAAAGGTCTGACCGTAAGGAGCAGTGAACACTTCAGGCTCGCAGCCGAAGGCCTTGGCCAACCCCGTCCAGCGCTCGCCAAATTTACCGGCAGTGAGCACCAGAACCTTGTCGCCTGGCGACGTCAGATTTGAGACCGAGGCCTCCATGGCGCCGGTGCCGGAGCAAGAGAGGAGCAGCACGTCATTTTTGGTTCCCACAAAGACCTTGAGCTGCGCGAGCACCTTCTGGAAGAGAGCACGGAACTCAGCGGTCCGGTGATGCATGTCGGCCGCAGCCATGGCGAATTGAGCTGCGGGAAGGAGGGGAGTTGGACCGGGAGTAAAGAGGCGAGTCTTGCGGATCATTTTTTCCTCGCTTTGGACTGAGATTTGAGGCAAGCCAGCAATCACATAATACACATTTTTGTGATTTTTGTGGTTTTTGTTTTGTGGAAATATCGACACGGGGCCGGAATTCGGGCAAAATGGTGCCCTTTTGGCCCTGAAGTTCCAAAGTCGATACAATTCAAGTTTGGCTGGCTCTCATGGGCATGCTCCGTTAGGCGGGGCAGACTCGGGAGGGTTCCGGCCCACCATCAGGAGCGAAAGAATGACCGACGCAGGCGAACTCGAAGCCCTTGTCAGCCAACAGATTGTCACCGCCATGAAGGCGCACGACGCGGAGCGCACCGGCGCGCTGCGTCTGATCAAGAACGCACTCAAAAACAAAGCGATTGAGAAGCGCGAGCCGCTGACGCAGGCCGAGAGCGAGCAGGCGCTGGCCACCATGATCAAGCAGCGGCGCGACTCGATTGAGCAGTTTGCCAAGGGCAACCGGCCAGACCTGGTCGCCAAGGAGCAAGGCGAAATCGTGGTCATCGAGGAGTTTCTGCCCAAGGCGCTAGATGAAGCGGGATTGGCGAAGCTTGTAGCGGAGGCGATTGGCGAGCTGACTGCGACGTTGGGGCACAAGCCGACGGTGAAGGAGATGGGCCCAACAATGAAGGCCGTCCAAGGCAAGCTGCAGGCGGCGGGTTCGCGCGCCGACGGACGCCTGGTGAGCGAGTTGGTAAAGAAGGAGTTAGCTGGGTAGGCGGTTCGGCGATTCGGCGGCGCATTTCGGTCCCGGGTCTAGCCGTGGCAGGCCAGGGACGATTATCCCTGCAACCGAAACTAATCCCCTCAGATTGGGTCTTATGTGTAAGCCCTCCCCCCGGGCTGCCGGGTTCCATTTTGTTTGGATGAATGGGATCCGGCATTTGCAAGGGCTCGGAATGGACTGAGAGGGACCATGACTCCCCAAACGAATCTGCGTGTTTTATCCTCAGCGTCGGTTTCTCCGCAACTGAACCATTCACCCAGCGAATCGATTCTCGACGAATCTTCAGCGCGGCATAGAACGAGCGCCTTTTGGCTGATTCCCTGCGCAGCGCTTGCGATCGCCGCACTCGCATTGGCAGCGGATGCGACGGCGCAACAGCCGTACCCGGGAGCGCCGAACGATAATCCTCCCCAAGCCGGCCAATACGCGCAGCCCGCGCCTCAAAATGGCTACGCGCCGCAATACTCGGCTCCGCAGCAACCTTACGCGCCGCAGCCCTATACGGACCAGAGTCAGGCGCCAGGGCCGTACGCGCAACCCGATCAGAGCTGGGCTCCTGCACCATCTCAGTCGCTAAGCGCCCAGGATCTGGAGCAGTTGCTGGCGCCGATCGCGCTCTATCCGGATTCTTTGCTCGCGCAGATTCTTGCCGCGTCCACTTATCCAGCAGAGGTGGCTATCGCCGACCAATGGGTGCAACAAATGCGCGCGGCGGGTTATGGATCGCCCGATCAGATTGCCGCCGGAGCCAACGCACAGACCAATTGGGACCCAAGCATCAAGGCCCTCACAGCGTTTCCTGACGTGCTCGATATACTGAACCACGATCTGGAATGGACCACGAACCTGGGGAACGCTTATTACAACCAGCCGCAGGATGTGATGCAGACGGTGCAGGTGCTGCGCGACCGCGCCGAGCAAGCCGGCAATCTGCAATCGACTCCGCAGGAAGAAGTGCAGAACGACCAAGGCTACATTGATCTCGCCCCAACGAACCCGCAGGTTGTGTATGTACCCACCTACGATCCGTGGGACGTTTATGGACAGCCCATCGCGCCCTATCCGGGCTTCTCGTTTATCGGCGCGCTGGGCGACTTTCTCGGCGCCAATCCCATTCAATATGGACTCAGCTTTGCGCTGGGAGCTTTCGATCGCATGCCCTTCGGCTGGATGGCCTGGGGCTTTGACTGGGTTAGTCATGCACTGATGTTCGACCACTCCGGCTACTACACGCACAGCAACCAAGTTGCCGATTGGGGCCTGCCGCGCGGTGGACCTCGCGCCTACGGCCGTGGTGGGTCGTGGAATACGCGGAGAAATACATACCAGGCGAATGGCGGACGACAGGGATATGACCAGGGTGGCAATTACCAGCGTGGCGGATTTTCGAATAATCGCGGCGGTGCCCAGTCCTACGTCCGTCCCGCGCAGGGATTCCCGGAGCCTGGACGACTCGACCGCTCCCCGCAGGGGTACTCACGTACGGCGCCACAGCAGAACTACGGCTATCGCCCGCAGACTTACCCAAACCGCGAACAGACCTACATGAATCGGGGATACGAAACCAGGCAGCAAAGTTACAGTAATCCGGGTTACAGTTACGGCTACACTGGCCGGTCAAATTATGGATACACGGGGCCGCAAAACTATGCGACGCGCCCCAGCTTCGCTTATTCCAACCCGTCGAGATCCTATCACGCACCGCAGCCCGACTACTCGCGCGGATATTCGAACCGCTCCTATGAAAACTACGGCAATACGGCGGCGCGCAACGAGCGGTCTGGCGGATTCCATCTCTTTGGCGGTGGGACGCCGAGGGGATTCAGCAGCCCGCGCGCGCCGAAGTACTCCTACAAGGCGCCGAAGGGTTTTGGCGGAGGACACCAGAGCTTTGGTGGAGGGCACCAAAGCTTCGGGGGCGGACACATGAGCGCACCCAAAATGAGCCATTCCAGTGGCGGAAATCACCGCCGCTAAGCCCTTTGCTCATTGAGCTGGCAAGCGTTCAGGGTGCTTGAATACGGCGTCGCAGCGCCTCACTCAAATTGACTCAAATCGGTGTCCGGTGCGGGATGCCCGAGCACTCGGCACATGGCCACGATCTGACCCTTGTGATGGAAGGCATGCGTCAGCACATGATGCAAGACGAACGCCGGAGTACGGATGGCAATGTCTCCGTCGGGAAAACGAAGCTCCGTATTGCTGTTTAACTGTTGATCCGTCAAGCCTGACAAATATGCAAAGGTCTGTTCACCGACTTGTCGCTGCAAGAGCCTGGCATCGGCGACGGAGTGACAGTCGGCTGGATGCCGGTCGCGAAACGTCAGTCCCTGAATCGTGTGGATCCAGAATCCTTCGCAGTTGAAAATGTGAATCACTTGCCCGCGGAGCGTGGGAAACCCGAAGCCCGGGATTTCCTTTGTATCGTCCCTTGCGGAGATTGTGGACAAGTGGTCGAGCACGAGTGTAAGGCACGTGTGCGTCCAGAAATGGAATTTCAGAATGCCGTCGACGGTAAACACCATTCTCCCTTTCAGAATTCGAGCGCCGGAAAATCAGAATACATCCCGTTCGTGAACCGGGCCAATTGAAAACGTTGGTACAAACTACGCCCGGCCAACCCGGCGCGGATGCGCCTCGTGCAGCTCGCGGTGCAATTCGTCCACCTTCTCGCGAACATTCCCGAGAGCCTTCTTTCCTGCCGGCGTAATGCGATAAACGCGCCTGGCGCGGCCACCCGCCTGACCTGGAATGGTTTTGAGCAATCCACTGCGCTCCATCCCGTGCAAGAGAGGGTAAAGAGTTCCCGGCCCGATGCGATAGCCGTGGTGCGCGAGTTCCTTCATCATCGCCAGCCCAAAGATGGGCTCGTGGCTCGCGTGCAGGAGCACGTGAATGCGGATCAGCCCGTAAAAAAGTTCCCGCCCGACACTCTGCACAGAAAACACTATACCCCCTTCACGGGATTTTGCCTTGACTCTTATCGAACTTCGATATAAGTTTGCGCCAGATGGCTTGTTCGTCAATGCAGCTCTTCCCGTGCCGGAAGAAATCGCTCGCGCTCCAAGGCAGCTGCCTCGGGTTGGCGATTGTGTTGCTGTGCGCGCTTGCCGTGCCGCGAGCTGGCGCGCAGGGACCGCCTTATCAGACCGACGACCCCGTTCCCGTTGACTTGCACCACTACGAGTTCTACATCTTCGGCGGCGTCGACGGCACAACCGCGGAGATTGACTCCACTGGACCAGCCTTCGAGTTTAATTGGGGCGCTCTGCCGCGCCTGCAACTCCACGCCATCCTGCCGTGGGGCGTGATCGCGCCGTCCAACAACCCCGTCTATCTGCCCGGCGGAACAGGTCCCGACACCTTCGGCCTCACCGACATGGAACTGGGCGCCAAGGTTGCGTGGATCAAGGAGACGAAGCACTTTCCGCAAATCGGCAGCTTCACCATGTTTGAAATGCCCACTGGCAGCTACAACAAAGGCCTCGGCGTGGGAAAGGTGTGGTACAAGCTGCCCATCTGGCTGCAAAAGAACGAGGGCAAGTGGCTCTTTGACGGCGGCGGCGGCTACCAGGTGGTCCCGCAGACCGGCTACCGGAACTTCCCCTACACCGGCTGGCTGATCAAGCGCGAACTAAGCGAGCAGTGGGAACTCGGCGCCGAAGTTTTTGCGCATGGCGCCGAGGGCATCGCAGCGGCGCAGACTCAATCATCCACGATGATCGATGTTGGCGGCTACTACCACTTCAAGCGCAACACCAACGAACAGTTTCTGTTCTGCTATGGCCACTCGGTTGCCGGACAAACCGAGAATTACGCTTACGTGGGAATGTATTGGACATGGGGCAAGGATGCGAAGAGCGACGCTCCAGACAATAAGAAGGAGCCCGCGGCCGATCTGCTCTTCCCCGCGCCGCCAGGCAGAAATGGGCTCTGACAGAACGCGCTTGCGACTTTCGCACGCAGGAAGGATGGCTTGAATGGAAATCACCGTACGCGGTCTCTGGACGATGGTCCACGGAATGGGCTTCGGCGCGCTCTATCTCATGGCGTGTTCCGGCGCGCTGGTCGAGCTCTACCGCCGATACAGCTCGCCGCTCGGACCGGAGATCAAGATTGAGGACGAGCGGTTCATGCGGTTCTACCTGACCGCAATGGCTGTGCTTGCCTGGTTAACCGTGCTTACCGGCGCCTACTTTATTTATCCGTGGTATCGCGCCGTGCCTCCGCCGGGAACCGCAAATCTGGTCTTATTTCCGCAACGCCTGCTGATGTCGAACCCATCTACGTCCGCCTGGCACTCCATCGGCATGGAGTGGAAGGAGCACGTTGCCTGGCTCGTGCCCATCTCCATCACCATGGCGGCGGCGGTCTTCTCCCAATATCGCCGCAGTCTCAGAATTCATCCAGAGCTTCGCGCCGCTGTGCTTGGGTTTGTCTGGATCTCGCTTCTCGCCGCGGGCATCGCCGGCTTCTTCGGCGCGATGCTCAATAAGACTGCGCCTGTTGCAGGCGGCCCGACGATAACCATCGTCCAGGGAGGCCAAAAATGAGCGCTCAAATCGCTGGCAGCGCTCCGCAGGCAAAGCTGAACCCGAATGGAGCGGGCGCGGCAGCCGTGCTTGCTGCCGGCATCGGCTCGCTCGCGGTTGCGGTCTTTGCCATCGTTACCGACAAATCCGCGCCGGTCAAAAGCCTGATGAACTTCTACCGGCCCACTGGCCCACTTTCAGGAGTGACAACCTGCGCGATCGTTGTCTGGTTGGCGGCCTGGGCGCTGCTTCACTGGTTCTGGTCGCGCCGGAATGTCACAGTGGGGCGCATCACCGTTGCGGCATTCATTCTGCTCGTCCTGAGCTTGCTGCTTACCTTTCCACCGATCGCCGATCTCCTCTAACGGAAATTGCCGCGCAAAGAAAAACGCCGAGGCTGGCATGGTGCCAGCCCCGGCGTTTGGTTCATCGTGCGTTTAGCTCACTGCCAAGCTGTGGTCGTCATGTTAGTGAATTGGATACCATCGACGTGGCGACCCACCAGCACCTCCTGCCCGTTGAGATTGAGTAGCAGGCCAACTACCCGAATCGAGGCGTTATCCGTCACGTCGCCGAATTTCCCGAATCCGAAGCGGAAGTCGCAACCGCCACCCAGGTAGACGGTGATAGGTGACGAGATAACTTGCCCCGCAAATCCAGTCACATTCATCTGGAAGGTGCCCTGCCCGGGCTTTTCGCTGCCCGCAACCACGGTGCCGTTATAGCCCCGGTTTTGCAGGTGAATGCGTTTCACATCAAAGGGGCTTGCGGTAGGATCGGCTCCGCCCACCGTAATCTCCTGGCCAGGCGTCAGCGCCTGGTCGTTGAAGAGGAGGTTGGTGAACGAATTGTGCATCCAGTAGATGCCGTAATTCTCGTTGCCCGTGATGCTGACCGAAGCAAGACCGCCCAAGGGAACCTCGGAGAGCCCTGACGGCAATACCTTGTGGACATAGAACTGCATGTTGGTGGCTTGACCCGTCGCAGGTGTCACGTAGGTCACGAGGCCGCCGGCGTAGAAGCCCGTGTCGGAAATCAGGGCCACTTCGTCGGCATCCAGCGTTTGTGCGGCGGGATCAAACTGACCGGCGACTGCCACAATGCTGGTGGAGTTCAAGCCAGCCAGCGACGCACCGCCATCCCACTCCGTGTTCATGCTGGTGTTGATGGTAAACGGCTCGCCGTGCGGGCCGGTGATCACAAACGAATTGGGTTCCGCAGCTGCAGGAGGTGTGCCGGATGTGGTCGGCAAAGTGGTCACCGACCCGATGAACTCGTCGATATGCGCGAAGGTGTCAGTGCGTGTCACTGTACTGACATCGAAGGTCGGGTTCACCGCACCTGTGATCGTCGACGGCGTACCGCTCACCTGGATCGACTTGGCCAAATCGAAATCAATGCGCAGGCCTACTGGTTCGCCGCCCTTAGGCTGTACCACCAGGGGGTTGGCCAGCGTTATGGTAACCGAGTTTGATGGACTGTAGGTCGCCGCCATGGTTGCGATGGTCGGCGGGGCCGAGCCGAGAGGGCTGGGGACGCTCAGGTAGTCGATGGTGCCCGTGCCCAGGGTGATGGTGACACTGTCGTACGTACCCTGCGGAACGTTACTGTCGTCCAGCACGGTTTGAAGTCCGTTGAAGCGTGCAAAGTCAGCGGTTACGCCGGTTGTGCAGCTGCTGATCAGGCACACGGGAGTGCCGGTTGTGGGGTTCGCGGTGATGCTCGTAATTGTCACCGGAAACCCGACGACTGCTGCCAGAGGAGGCGCGTCGGTGCCGACCACGAATACTGAACCGCCGTTCACATTGGACTGGGTTCCGTTGGTCAGCGAGCTGGTGCAGCCCGCGACCGCCAGCACGATAGCGGCGCCTGGAACCAGCGCTAGCCTCAATAGCATTGTGCGTATCTTAGGGGACATATTTGGGTACGTCACTTTCTGCGGGCTACCGAAGCTTGAATTGAGAGCGCCGGGAGAAGCATTTTTTCCGTTTCTGTGCAGGAAACATCGCCCAGTCTGCGAGCCATTGCCGGGGCTTACTCAAAGGATTTGAAGATACAAGGACTCGCTATGACCAGGCAGGAAAAAAATAATTCATTCCACGGCAAGCTCTCGCTCGGAGCGTTCGCCTAAATTTAACTACAGCGGCAGGGGGGTGTTTTAAGTCACTTTCTGCCGTCGATCAATTAGACACGAAAGGATTCACGGAAGTTGTGGGGGGATGCAAAAAAAGTTTCCACAGCCTTCGAATGCGGGTATAGGACCCAGTTACCACGGTAACTCCGGCCGATTATCCACAACTTAGTCGATCCTTCTCAGCCATAAATTGTGGAAAGATACCTTGCAGGGAGTGCCTTCGATCTGCAGCCCAAACAGGCCCGAGACGTTGTTAGTGGAATTAGGATCATCATCGACCAGCACCGCCATTAACCTGCCGTTCAAGATGTGCAGGATCACTCCGCCCCGAGCGATGATCGTGTACTGGTTCCATTCGCCGTCTTTCACATAAGTCCCCAGTTGTGCCCGGTCACCAATCGTACCCACGAGTTGCGGCGGCTTGTCGAGCTCCGATTCCACCACTTGGCCGCGCCAGGCGACAATGCCGAGCGATGTGTTTTGCGAGTAGAGCTGCCCGCTGTACTGTTTCGCATTTTCGCTGACGGGGTACCAGAAGTCCGCCTGCGGCCCAATCATCACCCAGCGCGGATCGAGCGGCGGCTCGCCTTTGCCGGCAAAACGGCCCGGCGGAATGCCCGTGCTGCTCCGGTACTGCACGCCGCTGCCGCCGCCCCACTCCACCTTGATCTCGAGCTCCAGGTCGAAGTCCTTCGCGGCAATGCCGTGGTAGACCAAGAATGAATTGCCTGCGTTCTTCTCTTTGGTAGAGACTCCGACAATCGCGCCGCCTACCGCGCTCCATACTCCGGGGCGGCCATCCCATCCGCTCAGCGAATTGCCGTCAAAAAGCGAAATGCAACCGGTGTGATCGGCGAAATCCATCGCCAGCGGTTCCGCGAAGACGCCATTCCGCTTTCCCGAGATGTCCGGCTTCAATTTCCACAGGTCGGTCTGGTCCTGACTCGTGGTCGGTGGCTGCGCGGCGTTGGCCTGCCCTGGCGTGCCATTCGACGGGGACTGAGCGATCGCCGGCAGCGCGCCAGCGAACACCAATGCCAGCATAGACCTCGTGTAGAGTACCAGCGCACGGGTAAGCAGCGAACTTTTTCGCGTGGTTTCTTTCAGAACACTTCCGAACGCACGCCCTCGGGAATCGGCGCGTGCTTCAGCAGGCCAAGTTCTCCCGCCAGCCGCTCCAGCTTGGCGCGCGTGGCGGCGGTGGGAGGCACCAAAGGCAATCGCAATTGATCGCCACATTTTCCCATCAGGCTCAGCACGGTCTTCACCGGAGCCGGATTCGATTCCCAGAAGTTGGCCTCGAAGAGCCGCGAAAAACGGCGCTCCAGCTCGCGTGCTTCATCCCAGTTGTTGTTAAGTGCGGCTCGGATCATGCGCGTCACTTCGGCCGGAGCCTCGTTGGACGCCACACTGATCAGGCCGTGCGCTCCGACGGCGATCGCCGCCAGCGCAAGGTTGTCGTCACCGGAAAAGATCTTGAAGCCTCGCGGCATGATGTGCGCGAGCTCCGCAAACTGCGTCAGCCGGCCGCTCGCTTCCTTGATGGCCTCGATGTTCTTGGTCGCCGCTGCCAGACGTGCCACTGTCTCCGGCTCCAGGTTCGCCGCTGTCCTGCCCGGCACGTTATACACGCAAACCGGCAGCGGGTCGACTTCGCGCGCCAACGCGAGAAAGTGTTGAAACTGCCCCTCCTGCGTGGGCTTGTTGTAGTAGGGATTGGCCGAGAGCACTGCCGCGACGCCCGGGATGCGCTTGAGATGCGCTGCCAGACGAACCAGCACGCGTGTGGAGTTGTGCGTGCAGCCCGCCCACACAGGAACACGCCCCGCTGTTGCGTCGATGATCAGGCGTACCGCGCGCAGCCATTCTTCTTCGTCCAGCGTCGCCGCTTCTCCGGTCGATCCGCATGCCACGATGAAGTCGATTCCCGATTCAATTTGCCAGTTCACCAGCGACCACAGCGCCGGCTCGTCCACTGACCCATCCGCCCTGAACGGCGTCACAATTGCGGTACCACAGCCTATCGTTTCCATGACAGGTCAAGTTTATAACGGTTGCGAGCGGCCCCGCGGTGGAAGAAAGGACACGCTCGGCCGACAACGTACGATTACTGCGAAACATGTCCGAACCCGAAGCGGACTGTTATCATGCGCGAAAGAGATTCTAACGATCCCTTCCCGTTCGGAGCCTTACGATGTTTGCATCCCGCTCGAGTTTTCGTGTTTTTCTCGCTGTGCTCGCCGTGCTGGCCGCACCCGCAATGTTCGCCCAATCCGCGCAGACGATTTCACTCACCGTCGATGCTTCGCAGTCCCCGCGGAAGCTTCTGCACGCGAGATTGATCCTGCCTGTTCAGCCCGGCCCGCTCACTCTCTATTATCCCAAGTGGATTCCCGGCGAGCACGAGCCGGGCGGCCCAATCGCCGACCTCTCCGGACTCAAATTCGAGGTGGGCGGAAAAGCCATTTCATGGCAGCGCGATCCTCTCGACGCCTTCACGTTCCACCTCGACGTTCCTGCCGGCGCAACGCGACTCGATGCCGCGTACGACATCATTATGCCGGAGGGCGTTTCCGCGACAGACAAGCTTCTTGACCTGGAATGGAATGAGGTAATCCTCTACCCCGCAGGCGCGCCGGTCGCGCAGCTAACCTACCAGGCCAGCCTGATTCTTCCCGACGGCTGGAAGTATGGCACCGCGCTGCCTGTAGCCGGCGAATCCGGCAGCCAGGTTTCTTTTAAACCCATTTCGCTTGACCTGCTCGTCGATTCACCCGTCATCACAGGACAGTTCTATCGCGCCATCGACCTTACGCCGCCCGGCGAGCCCATCCATCACGAGATCGACATGGTCGCCGACAGCGAAGCCGCTCTCGCCATGAGCCCCGAGATCCAGAAGGGGATGACCAACCTCGTTGCCGAGTCGGGCAAGCTGTTCGGGACGCGCCACTACCGCGACTACCACTTCCTGTTCACGCTCAGCGATCACGTGGCGCACTTCGGCCTAGAGCACCACGAATCGAACGACAGCCGCCTTCCCGAGCGCGCGCTCCTTTCCCCCGGCGCAGGCGCGCTCGTGGGCATGCTTCTGCCCCACGAATTCGTTCATTCATGGAACGGAAAATTCCGCCGCCCCGCCGGCCTAGCGACGCCTGACTTCGAAAAACCGATGCAGGACGATCTGCTCTGGGTCTACGAAGGCCTCACCGAGTATCTGGGCCCGCTGCTCGGCGCGCGTAGTGGCTTGTTCACTCCCGAGCAGTATCGCGACTATCTGGCCAGTGCAGCCGCAATGCTCGGCCCTGGCCGCCCGGGACGCACGTGGCGTCCGTTGCTCGATACTGCGGTCGCCGTGCCGGGTTTCAATCCCCGCGGCCGCGGCTGGACGAACTGGCGCCGCTCCGCCGATTACTACGAGGAAGGTGATTTGATGTGGCTTGAAGCTGCCATCATCATTCACAATGTGACCAACGGTCAGAAGTCCATCGACGACTTCTGCCATCTCTTCCACGGCGGAGCCAACAACGGCCCCGAGCTCAAGACCTACACCTTCGATGACGTGGTCGGCGCGCTGAATCAGGTCGCTCCCTACGATTGGGCAGCCTTCTTTCATCGTCATCTCGACTCCACGTCGCCCGATACCCCCTCTGGCGGCCTTGAAAATGCCGGATGGAAGGTCGAATTCACTGACAAGCCCGCGAATCTTCCTGGCCGCCGGGGCGCACCGAGCGATGTTTACTCCATCGGTCTGCAACTCGACGCCGATGGTACGGTCGGCGACTCGGTTGTGGGCAGCCCTGCATTTGAGTCAGGAATCTCTCCGGGCATGAAGGTTGTCGGAGTGGATGGGCGCGTTTATACGCACGAACTGCTCGAAGACGCGATCGCCGCCGCGAAAGAAAACACGGCGCCGATTATTCTTCTGGTTGTGGATGACGATTATTACCGCACCGCCACGATTCAGGTTCACAGCGGCGAGCGCTATCCGCATCTGGTCCGCGACGACACCAAGCCGGACTACCTCGGCGACCTGATCAAGCCGCGTGTCGGCGGCCAGTAGCGGAGCGAACCGAAGAATCGGCAACTCGCGCGATTCGAAGCTACAACCGATCGAAGATTTCGCGGAACTCCCAGGCGCCATGCTTGCCGCAGAGCCACTCGGCTCCACGCACAGCGCCCAGCGCGAACCCCCGCCGCGAGTGTGCGTCGTGACGAAGCTCCAACGTGTCGCAATCGCTGATGGCGCGCACAACGTGCTCGCCTTTGGCGTCTCCCACGCGATGCGACTCGACGGGGACATCGATTCCAGGCCGCGCCGACAAAATGATTTCTTTCAGCGTGATCGCCGTCCCCGAGGGCGCGTCGAGCTTGGTCACGTGGTGCGTCTCATCAATGGAAAACTTGTACCCCTCGAGCTTCGCCAGCTCCGCCGTCAATTGAAACAGCTTTTGCACGCCGATGGAGAAATTGGTGCCGTACAAAAGACCACCGCCGCGTTCGACGGCGAGCGTCTTCATCTCGTTCACCTTCGCGTACCAGCCGGTTGTACCCACAACGATGCGACCGCCAAGGGCCAGAACCGCGCGCATGTTCTCCACGGCGGCCTCGGGCGCCGTGAAATCGACCACAACGTCCACGCCGGCCAGATTTGGCGCCGTCAACGCCGACGCGCGCACATTCTCGTCGATATCGAGAGCGCGCACGCCGTGGCCGCGCTCCCGCGCTACCTCAGCGACGAGCGAGCCGGTCTTTCCTTTGCCGAGAACTAGAATCAGCATAAGTTCCTTCGGAACAGTTAACAGTGATCAGTGCACAAAGTTCGAATGGCTGTTGGGCTGGTTGACGGGCGGCTCCCGCTGTTCACTGCGCACTGTTCACTGTAAGCTGCTTTCTCGCTTCCACATCGAAGATCTCCGGATCAGGCTCTTTGAAGAACGCCGCGTGCAATGACCGCACCGCTTCGTCGGCGTCGTCCTCTTCGATCATGAAGCTCATGTTGATTTCGCTGGCTCCCTGCGAGATCATGCGCACGTTGACGTGGCGGATGGCGTTGAATACTTGCGCAGCAATCCCGTTCTGCCCTCGAATGTCCTCGCCCACCATGCACACCAGAGCCTTTTTCCCCTCAAGCTTCACATCTGCCATCTCGCCCAAGTCGGCAGAGATCTCGGGCAGGCTCGCGTTCGAATCCACGGTGAGCGAAATGCTCACCTCACTGGTCGAAACCATGTCCACCGGGCATTTGTGCTTATCAAACACTGCAAACATCTTGCTCAGGTAGCCGTGCGTCATCAGCATGCGGCTGGCCACAATGTCGATGATGGTCAACTTCCTCTTCACCGCGATCGACTTGAAGGGGCTCTTGCAGTGCGGCGCTACCGAAATGATGCGCGTGCCCTCGCAACCCGGATTGCGACTGTTCAGCACCAGGACGGGAATGTTTTTCTTCACTGCCGGCAAAATCGTAGCCGGGTGCAGAACCTTGGCGCCGAAGTAGGCAAGCTCGGCTGCTTCCTCAAAGCTGATGACCCTCACGCGCAACGCATCGGGGCACACGCGCGGATCGGCGGTCATGATTCCGTCCACGTCGGTCCAAATCTCAATGGTCTCGGCGTTGAGCGCGCCACCCACCAGCGCGCCGGTATAGTCGGAGCCGCCTCGGCCCAGCGTTGTTGTCAATCCTGCTTCGTTCGAGGCAATGAATCCGCCCATCACCGGAACCTGGCCCTGCGCGATCAGCGGCAGTAGTTTTTCCGGCGCACGCTTCTCGACGGTGTCGTCGAGCGGCGCTGCCTTTTGGTATTCCGAGTCGGTAACGATGATCTCTCGCGCATCCACGTGCTCGGCGTTGACGCCGCGCTCGCGGAACGCCGCTGTCACGATGCGGCTGGAAAGGCGCTCGCCGTGGCTCACAATCAAATCGGAGATGCGCGGAGTCAGTTCGAGAATCGCGGATACGCCGCGCAGAACTTCATCCAGCGCATCGAACTTTTGGTCAATGGCCTGAATCAACCCGGCGATTGTTGCTGTGTCCTTTACGAGTGCGCATGCTGTGTCGCGATGCCGCGCCCTGAGCCGCGAGCTGATAGCCAGCGCGCCGGTGCGGTCGCCTTCCGCCGCCGCCGCCGCCGCGCGCAGCAACTGGTCGGTCACCTTGGCCATGGCGCTCACCACGACGACGGGGCTCTTGCCGCTGGCCGCGCGCCCGGCCACAATTGCCGCGGTGCGCCCAATAGCCGCCGGATCCTCCACCGACGTACCGCCAAACTTCATCACGACCAGACTCATTGCTTGCTTCCCATCGTTACGCCGGTACTACGGCAATCGCTTCCTACGCGCGCGCCGCTGCCACCGGCGCAGGTTCGAGCTTGCCCAGGCTGGCCAGCATCTCGGCGTTCAAAATCGTCGCTCCTGCCGCGCCGCGCACGGTGTTATGCGAGAGCAGCACAAATTTCCAATCCAGCACATTGCATGGACGCAGCCGCCCCACGGTCACCGTCATGCCCTTGCCGCGGCCGCGGTCCAGGCGCGGTTGTGGGCGATCGTTCTGCTCCGTCCACTCGATCGGCTGCTCTGGCGCTGACGGAAGGTCCAACCCTGCAAGCGGCCGGAACTCCGCCCATGCCGCGAGAATATCTTCGCGGGCGACTTCGCGTCCCAACTTCTTTCCCAGCTTGATTGAGACGCACTCGGTGTGCCCATCGACCACTGCGACGCGGTTGCAATGCGCCGTCATTTTCGCGTTGAGCGGCGTCACGGAATGGCCCTCGAGCTTGCCCAGAAGCTTGAGCGTCTCTGTCTCCATTTTTTCTTCTTCGCCGCCGATGAACGGAATCACGTTGTCCAGAATGTCCATCGACGCCACACCTGGATAACCCGCGCCGGAGATGGCCTGCATCGTGGTCACAACGATCTGCTCGATGCCGAAGCGTTCCTCGATCGGCTTGAGCGCCAGCACCAGCCCCATCGCCGAGCAATTGGAATTGGTGACGATGTAGCCGCCCGACTCCTTGCGCGATCGCTGCTCTTCAATCATCTGTAGATGGCTGGCGTTCACTTCGGGCAGCACCAGTGGCACGTTTGGAGCCATCCGGAAGGCGCTCGAATTCGAAATCACGGCGCAGCCGGCCGCAGCAAACTTCGGCTCCATTTCGCGAGCAATGACCGTGTCCACGCTGGCAAAGATGATCTTCGGCGCGCCCTCGGGCTCCGCCGCCGAGACAGTCATCTTCGCGATGTGCTCCGGAAGCGGCGTATCCAGACGCCACTTGGCGGCTTCTCCGTAAGTCTTGCCGCTCGAACGGTCGCTAGCCGCGAGCCACGCGATCTCGAACCAGGGGTGGTCCGCAAGCAGTTGAATATAGCGTTGGCCGACCATCCCGGTCGCGCCCAAAATGCCGATTGGATACTTGTTTTTCATGGCCTTGACTCTATCCAGTGTACAAGAGGATGAGTCCGGCCGCCGCGGCCGCTCGCTATGCCATCGCCGCAAGTATCGCGTCCGTAAACTGCGTTGTCCCCGCCGTTCCGCCCACGTCGCGGGTCAGCGTCTTCCGTTCCCCATACACGGTTTCGAGCGCCCTTTGCGCCTTGTCCGCTGCAGCCGTCTCGTCCAGGTGCCGCAGCATCAGGATTGCCGACTGCAAGAGCGCCGTTGGATTGGCCACATCCTTGCCCGCAATGTCAGGCGCCGAGCCATGCACCGCTTCGAAGATCGCGCACTCCACTCCCAGGTTCGCTCCCGGCGCCAAACCCAGCCCGCCCACCAGCCCAGCACACAGGTCGCTCACAATGTCGCCGTAGAGGTTCTCGAGCAGAAGCGTGTCGTACTGATAGGGATTCATCACCAGCTGCATGCAAGTGTTGTCGATCAGGTGCTCGCCATAGGTGATGTCAGGAAATCCTTCGGCCACCTGCCTCGCGCAGCGCAGAAAAAGCCCGTCCGACAGCTTCATGATGTTGGCTTTGTGAATGGAGTGAACTTTCTTTCGCCCATGCTTGCGCGCGTACTCGAAGGCAAAAAGCGCAATCCGCGTCGATCCCTTCTCAGTGATCACCTTGATGCTCTCGACCACGCCCGGAACCACTTCGTGCTCGAGTCCCACATACTCGCCTTCGGTGTTTTCACGCACGATGACCAGATCGACGCCGGGATATTTCGTGTCCAGGCCGGGCAGATTGCGAATGGGACGCAAGTTGGCGAAGAGATCGAACTTTTTGCGCAGCGTGACGTTGATGCTCTTGAAGCCCCCGCCGATCGGCGTCGTCACCGGCCCTTTCAGCGCCACCCGATTGCGCTCGATCGACGCATAGAGCGCCGCGGGAATGTACTCGCCGTGAATCTCGAAGGCCTCGGCACCGGCTGCGAACCGCTCCCACTCGAACTTCACGCCGGTGGCTTCAAGGATGCGCACCACCGCCTGCGTGACCTCGGGTCCGATGCCATCGCCGGGGATCAGCGTAACTTTGTGTGTCTTCTTCTCTGTCATCGCATTACCGTTCGCCCTTAGCTACAAACTAGGCTTTCTTCTTCCCGTGGCTCGCCAGCAACCCCTCAAGCTCTTCCTTGAACTCCCGGACATCCTTGAAGTCGCGATAGACAGAAGCGAAGCGAATGTAGGCCACAGTGTCAAGCCCCTTGAGGTGCTGCATAATAAGCTCGCCGACCTCGGCTGTGGTGCGTTCGCGCTCGGGCGCATCGATGAGGAAGCTCTCCGCCGCGTCAACGACATTCTCGAGTTGGCTTGACGAGACCGGCCGCTTTTCGCATGCGCGCAGCAAGCCGCTCAGCACCTTTTGCCGATCAAAGCGCTCGCGACGCCCGTCTTTCTTCACCACCATGTAGGGAATCTCGTCGATGCGCTCGTACGTGGTGAAGCGCCGATTGCACTTCTCGCACTCCCGCCGCCGCCGGATCGAATCGGCCTCTTTGCTTTCGCGCGAGTCGACGACACGATCCTGCCCGAATCCGCAATAAGGACATTTCATCGTTAGGCTGATTTTACGGCATCGACGCGCGTTTCATGTGCTTTCGCTGCGGCCTTGGCACTGCATCACGCCCAGGAATCGCGCCCACGGTCCTACCGCTTCCCGATATTGATATGCCATGATGCGCGAAATCTGGTGCAGGTGTGTCAGGTCATGCGCAGCCCATGTCGCCAGCACTTGCGACAGCGTCACTGCGCCAAACGACGGATGGCGCCCGCGCCGGCGCAGATCATCTGCCGTCAGATTCAGTGCGCGCAGATCCTCAAGGCCCGTTGCCCGCGCCCGGGCGAATTCGTCGAGCAGTAGGTTCAGCGTCTTGCCCTCACTGTAGCGCACGTGCTCCTGCCGATCGAACGGCGGAAAGGCCTGCCCTTCGCCGAATTCCAGAATCACTCGCACCCGCGGAATCCAGTTTTCTTCCTCGCCGTGGATCAGGTGTGCGACCACTGTTCGCACGGTCCAGCTATTCTCGCCCTCGTTGCTGTCCGTCCAGATCTCCGGCAATCCGCGCAACAGCGCGTCGAGGGAGGTCGGCGTCCGCTCAAGCAGCGCAATGGTGTTTTGCAGATGCTGCTCCATCCAAATTCCTCCTACTCCTATTCTCTTCGCCCAGCTCCCATGTTCCCTGTTTTTCTTATCGCTGCTCCCTATTCGCTGCTTCTCAAACAACAACGGCCTGAGAACTTTTGGTTCCCAGGCCGCTGCCGGTGGACTGTTGGGATTGGACTAAGGCCATCGCGCTACCGCGAGTGCCAGAGCCATGACGGAAAAACCTCCGCCTGGACTTACCTGAGTCTTGGGCGCGATGCCCTAGGCCTCAGTCACCTCACGTGAGATACAACTCGAACAATCTTTGCTCATAGGCTGGATCAACCTCCTTTCCCGTGTAAAGACAAATTACGACTTAGTCCGCCGCCGCGTCAAGGGCGGTTTGTTCAAAGCACGCTGGGCAAGAGTTGCAAAGTTTTTGCTAGCTTCGCGCACCGTCAGCCCCGAAAGGCCAGCGCGCGTCGATTTCAGGAATTCCTCCACGGCCCGCCAGTCGTGCCATGCATAATCGCGCAGCGCCCATCCAATTGCCTTGCGGATGAAGAACTCCTTTTCCGCCGCCAACAGCTCGGCGTAACGAAAGAGCCGCTCTGTGTCGACTTCGTCGCGCAGTCCAAGCTGATGCAGCATAGCAATCCGCCGCACCCAGAAGTTGTTGTGCTTTATGGCCGCGTCCATGGAGCGCTTGCCCTTCGCTCCAGCGCGCCGGACAACCGGGCCAATTGCCTTCAGCAACGAGTCAACCGTGTCCCACCACGACTTCGATTGCACCAACCCGAGCAGCCAGGGCAAATCGTCGAGGGTAAGGATGGCCTGGTGGCGTCCGAGCAGCCCAACTGCGACATACTGGTATTCCCGCTCACGCATTTGCCACAGCCCTTCAGCGGCCATGCGCAGTTCCGCCCCGTCTGGCGGTGAAAAGCGCTTGAGCAGCGGCGCGATGGCGGCGCGATGATCCGGCATCGAGACTCCCAGATACTCAAACTGGTTTCGCATATACGCGCGCATGCCCGCGGCCCGCTCCGCATTTTTCAGCGGCCGCAGTGCCGCCCGCACCGCGCGATGAAACTTCGCTACTTTTGATTTCGAGGCTTTTTCGCGCATCGCGTGCCCTAATGTCAGCATTTTTGATTCTGGCATAACTGCCCGGCCCAGCGACGCACGGCCTCGGACGTAACCCGGCTGCCCTCGGCCTCGCTCGCGGCCAATTGCGCCGCCAAGTTGCCGATGGTCGAGCTTTCCGTCTCGCCAATCTCGACAGGCAACCCGGTTCGCTGCTCGGTCAGTGCAATGAGCAACTTATTGCGGGTCGCTCCACCGATCATATGAATGCGCTCGAGCTTGCGTCCCAGCATCTTCTCGAGGTTCGCCGTGGCCGAAGCGTATCTCAGCGCCAGGCTCTCAAAGATCGTGCGTGCAAACAGCGGCTCGTTTCCCGCTACATCGGGAATGGGATCGAAGCCCAGACGCGTAAGCTCTTTATTGATCCGCTGCGGCATTTCGGAATCGAGCATCAATGATTCCGCATCCATGTCGAGAACCCCGCCGGCATTGCATGCGGCAGTCTTTTGGACGAGTTGCTCGATTGCCCAGGGACGACCCTGCGCCGCCCATGCGTCCATGCACTGTTTGAGCACCCACATGCTGTTAATGAGCGAGTGAAACAAAAGTCCGCCGGCCGCTGCGCCGATGTTGGTGTAGCCGGCGTCGAAGGCGTGCTTCGTCGTAACCGGATTCGCTGTGATTGTGCCCACGAGCGACCACGTGCCGGAACTGATGTAAGCGGCCGAGCCCAAGTCAGTCGGAATTCCCGCAATAGCGCTGGCCGTATCGTGCGTCGCCGGCGCGATAATCTGCGCGGCACGGAAGGCATCGAGCTGCGCCAACGGCCCCGTGATCGGGCCGAGAACTGTCCCAGTTGGAACCAGCGACGGCGCGGCTTCGAGCGGCAGCCCAAGCAACTCGAAAAGTTCCGCGTCCCAGTCGCCTGTTTTCAGATTCACCAACCCGGTGTGGGTGGCATTCGTCCGCTCAGCAACGCGCCGCCCGCTCAGCCAGTACAGAACATACTCCGGAAGCATCACCCAGGGTGCGCGCTCGTCGATCCCAGCCGCAGAATCGGCGAAGAGCTGATACACGGTGTTGATCTTCAGCGGGTAAGTCCCCGTGCGCTGGTACAAGTCAAAGGAGGAGATGATCCGGTCCGTTGCTTCCTTGGTCGCCGTTGTGCGTTCGTCGCGATAGCAGAAAGGCTCGCACAATGTATTGCCGCCAGGCGTAAGGCGCACATAGTCCACCGACCAACCATCGACGCCGATCGATGCAATGCCTTCGGGAGCTGCCACGGCCGCTTTGCGTAAACCCTCTTCAAGTCCGGCAAGAATCCGAGCAAGCGGCCAGCACAGAGACTCGCCGCGGCGAAAAGGCCCATTTGGAATGCGATGGATGACTTCGATGCTGGGGCCGCTGCTCATCCAGCGAAGGAGCGAAACGCGGCAGCTTTCTGCGCCCAAATCGATGGCAACACGCGCAGCTTCTTGCATGGCGGGAGCGAAACTCCGGTTTCCTCAGCGCACAAAAGCTTCGGTCAGGCCGCCATCCACGGGAATCACGTGGCCCGTGGTGCAACGCGCCCGCGGACTGGCCAGAAAGAGAATGGCCTCAGCGCAGTCTGACCCGCCGATCGCCTTGTGCGTCAATGTGCGCTCGGCATAGAAAGCTGCCAGGCGGCTGCGAAGCTCGTCGTCGCTGAACGATTCCTGGAAAGGAATATTGTATTTGCGCAACGAAGCGCGTACGCGGTCGCGCGGAAACATTGTGGACCCCTTGACCACCGTCGCGGGACTGATGCCATTCACGCGCACGTTGGGCGCCATGCTCACGGCCATCTCGCGAATCAGGTGCGAGAGCGCGGCCTTGCTCACGTCGTAAGCCTCGCTGCCGCGCTTTGCCACCACCGCGTTCGCGGAGCTTGTAAAGACGATGTTCCCGTGCAGCCCCTGTTCTTCAAACAGGTTTGCTGCTTCGTCGGCCAGCAGGTAGTTCGCGGTCACGTTCACGGCGAGAGTATCGGACCACATTTCGTCGGCGATCTCGCCGTCCGCAGTGGACGGGAACAGCGCGGCAGTGTTGATGAGAATGTCGATGCCACCGAAAGCCAGCGCCGCCTCGCCCAATACCTTGCGAATCGAATCGCGGCTGCGAATGTCGACGCCGGAGTGGCCAGTAAACTCGGGCGACGCGATCGTGGCAATTTCGCCCGCCACGCGCTCCGCGCCTTCTTCGTTGCGGTCGGCGACAAAAACATGAGCGCCACGCGAGGCAGCCAGCCGCGCCACTTCGCGCCCGATGCCACTGGCTCCGCCCACCACCAGCGCCACGCGCCGACTCAGCTCTTTCTCCGGTGGACGCCGGCGAATTTTCGCCTCTTCCAGCGCCCAATACTCGATGCGGAACGCCTCAGCGGCCGGCAACGCAACATAATTGTCGAAGACCTTAAAGCTCGCCGGATCAATTCCCAGCGCGCACTGCGGCACCGGCCCGCTCACCGCGCCCTCGCCCAGCAAACTCGCGCCTTCCATCACATGGATGGCATTGACATAAAACTCGCCGGCGATGCGCGCCTCGGTCTTGTCTTTGCCAAAGCTGAACATCCCCAGCCCGGGAATCAGCACCACAGCGGGGCTGGCGTCACGGATCGCAGGTGAATCGGGCTTGGCAAACGTGCGATAGTACGCGCGGTACTGATCGAGATACTCGGCCAGGGCGCAATCAATCTGGGTCCTCAGCGCTTCAATACCCTCGTTCGCGCCCCAGTTCACAAACATGGGCCTGATTTTGGTGCGGATAAAGTGATCCGGACAACTGGTTCCCAGAAAGGCCAGAGCTTTGCCGTGCTTGGAGTCAACGAACTGCATAACGTCTGGTGCGTCGGAATAACTGCTGATAAACCGCTGCCTGGCGCTGATGCGCCCGCGGAGAAACGGCGCGATCTGGATCGCAAGTTCACGGCGGTTCTCACGCGCGGGCACAGCCTCGCCGCCGAACCGTGCCTTGCCTTTCGCTCGTCCGTGACGCTCGATGAATTGGCCAATGCTGTCGATCATTTGCAACGTATTCAAATAGCATTCATGCTGCGTTTGGCCCCAGGTAAAGAGCCCGTGCCCACCCAGCACGATTCCGTCGCAGCCTGGATTCTCCTTGACGATCCGTTTCATCATCATCGCCAGCTCGAAGCCGGGCCGCTGCCACGGCAGCCACACCAGGGAGCGACCAAACTCGCGATTGAACTCTTCCATTTTCGATTTGCCGTTGGCGCTCGCCGCCAGCGCGATTGCCCAATCGGGGTGCAAATGATCCACGTGCGGAAAGGGCAGAAATCCGTGCAGCGGCGTGTCGATGGATGCGGCAACAGGGTTGTTGCGGAAGGCGCACAACGGGTACATCTCCGCCATCTGATCTTCGAATTCCACGCCTTTGTAGATGCGCTCCAGCGCCAGCAGCTTTTCCTGGTAGGGCGTGGCGAACCCGGAGCGCTTGATGCTGCCCAGGTCGCCGCCCGATCCCTTCACCCACAGCACTTCCACCGGATTGCCGGTCAGCGGGTCCAGTTCGACAACCTTGGAGCTTGTGTTTCCGCCGGCAAAGTTGGTGATGCGCAGATCCGAACCGAGCAGGTTCGAGCGGTAGCGCAGAAGTTCAGGCTCATCGAGACCGGCCGCCACGGTGGGATCCCAGCGGTCCTCGAGAAAATGCAATACAGAAGAAGCTGTCGTAGCCATTGTCATAAAGGGCACTCAAACGGGGGAAGAACAGATCTCATTTCCATGATACAGCCGGCAGGCCGTAAATCACTTTAAGCCGGGATTCAGTTAGGGCGAACTCTAATGAACCGTCATCTCATGCGCCGGATTCCGCTCAGATGTCCGTTTTCCCTTCTCAATCTCACCCAGAGTATCCGGCGTTACGGCACGGTGATGCACGTAGTTATAAGGAGGCACAGTGTACCCGCGCAGGATCGAAATGCCGAGCTGAATCAATCGCGGCCCGTAAGTCTCCGCTTCGTGCGAAATAGAGCCGACGATCGCGCCTGATTTCCTGTGCATCTCTTCCAACACTTCTGGGACGCAATCCTGGCCCACAATGGCAAAGTTCGCCTCCTGGCCTGCCTCGCGCAATGCATCAAGTACTCCCAGCGCGCTGGTATCGTTCGCCGCGGCCACCAGCGTGAGTTCGCCGCCCTTGCGTTTCCCAAGATACTCACTCATTGCCCTGTGGCTTGTTTCGCGCATACCTCTTCCTTCGATCTGCACGAATCGATCTCCCGTCAGTTCCTTGAACCGTTCGCGGATTCCGTCAAAGGCGCCGGTGATGCGGTGCTGCACAAAGCTGCCCGCCTCCCTGAAACCCACGCCCAACACCCTGTCCACCTTGCCCTTCCATTGCCGCTGCGCGTATTGCGCCAGAATCGCCGCGGCCTCGTATCCAACCTCGAAGTTGTCCACTCCGAAGTACGTTGCATTCGGGTGGGGCACATCGATCGCCACCATGGGAATCTCTGCCTTCTTGAAGATGTGCGCTACGCGCGGCGCCGCCGCTTCCTCCACCTGGAACTCAAGCACCAGGTCTACTCGCTTGGCGACAAACTCTTCGGCATTACGCGCGGCCACCTCGGGGTCGTAGCGATTATCCAGAACGATCAGCTCCACGCCGGCGGCAGACGCCGCCGCGGTCACGCTCTGCGCAACTGCGTTGCTGAAGGGCATCTCCGCGCTCTGCACGGCAAAACCGAAGCGCAACCGCCGAGGCCGCGACACAAGCCGGTACCGACCGCTCGGCGTTTGCGCCAGATAGCCGCGATGCACCAGCGTCTTCAAAATGCGGTAGACGCTGGTCTTGGAAATGTTGGTCCGCTGGTAAATGTCTTCGAGCGTCAGGGTCGTGTGATCCTGCTCCAGCAACTCGATTACATCGAGTGCCTTGGAGAGAATCGGAATCAGATAAAGCCGCTTGATTTTCGCCTCGGCCAACCGCTCCCCCTTTTTTGACACCCCTATTGAAACATACCGGCGCCGAGCGATCGGACGCCTTCGGCTTTATGCATAGCTGCTTATGGCCGAGCTGTGACATGCCCGCTCGCGCGCCACGCGCTCCACGTAACCACTTGATCGCAGCGCTTCCAGCGGATCTGCCGGCAGGCCGCGTGCCTCGCGCCACGCGCGCGTCAATGGACGCACGTCGGTCCAGAAAGCGCCGCGATAGAGTTCTTCTGCGGCGACCAGGTCGCAGTCTTGCTGCAATTCCGCCAGCTTTTTGCGATCGACCAGCGCGGCCTTCAAATAGAGTTCCTGCGCTGTCACAACGGTCTGCACCGTCGCTTCGATCTTGCCCTTCAGGTTGTGGCTCTGGTCGATCATATAGGCGATGTCGATCGTCAGGCCCTCGTCGCTTGCCGCATGAATCTCGTGGAAGATGCGGAAGATCTGGTAAGGATCGATCGAGCCCAGCGTGAGGTCGTCGTCGGCATAGCGCCGGTCATTGAAGTGGAAGCCGCCCAGCATTCCGGTGTGAAGCAGCCACGCCACAATCTGCTCGATATTCTGCGCGTTGTAGTGGTGGCCGGTATCGACCAGCACGCGCGCCTGAGGCCCCGCTTGACTCACGAGGTGGCTTGCCATGCCCCAATCGGCAATATCCGTGTGATAAAACGCCGGCTCAAACGGTTTGTATTCCACCAGCAAACGCTGCTTGGCTGCGAGATGGCTGTGCGCAACTCGCAGCGCCTCCTCCAGCCAGCCGATCCGCTTGCGCATGCTTTGAGTGCCGGGATAATTCGATCCATCGGCCATCCACAGCGAGATGTCGCGCGAGTCAAGCGCCTTCGCAATCTCGATCGACGCGATCAGGTGCTCCAGCGCCTGCCCGCGGACGACGGAGGAAGGATTGCACAACGAGCCGAATTTGTATTTTTGATCTTCGAACAGGTTGGGATTGATCGACCCCGACCGAATGCCAAAACTCTGCTCCAATCGCTTCACTTCGGGGACGTCCTTCAGGCCGTTGGGCAGATCCCAAAGCACATGCAGCGCCAGCGTGGGCGTTGCGCCTGTCAGGCGGTTGACCTCGGCCGCGTCGGCAAATTTCTCTTCGATGGTGCATGCCGCCGCCGCCTGCGCAAACCTGCCGAAGCGCGTACCGGTGTTGGCAAATCCCCAGGACGGTATCTCGATGCGAAAGCTGTCGAGTACCTTGAAGGCAATCTCCTGTTTGTTCGATTCCAATGGCTTCATCCCTTCCCTTTGCACCAGTCAGCTGTCGGCGATCTGCTGCCTTGCCGTTTGCGAAATCGGCCACGCCGCAAAAAACGCGCGGAGGGCCTCTTAACGGAATGCAGATTTCGGCCGAACGACCGAATAATATACTCTGGGAAATAACTTGTCTATTGCAACATTGCTCCATCACAGGCAAGATGTGGGTTATTGCGCGGCTTTCACCATTCCCCCGCCAAGGGCTCTCCTGCGGCCTGGCGCTCCAGTTTCCTCTTACCCTGGCGCTCGTCCTTGGCCGCCGGCCGCTTCGAAATCGCTTGCTCCCAGCCTCCTCCGCGCGTCGTTCTTCAACCTTCCTCTCCCGGCGCCGTCTAACTGTACGAGTTTTCCGGTTTTATTCCTTGCGGCCGGCGTTCTAGTTCTCCTCACTTGGTGTGAAATCTCCGTTCCGCGATGAGGTCCGATTGCAGGGTCAGCTTTCAAAGGCGAAACCCTGCATTTTTAGAGGCGATGCGCCCGGCGACAGATGCAAACCGTTCCGGCGCATTTTGCGGTTCATGGGCATGTGTCCGATTATGATGAGGTCTTCGACCATCCCGGTCGGCTTGTTCCAGCGAATCCCTCGGTTCCCTGTTTTTCTCGCCGCCCACTACAACTCTTTTTCTACAAGCTGCGAAAACTCTTCGGCATTTCGAGGGTTCTCCCAAGAAAGGTTCCAGGATCACCCCCTATGATCAATAGGATCCATTCACGCTCGCTTGCCTTGTGCACCTTGGCAAGTGTCTTCCTCTGTTCCGCCGCCTCCATGGCGCAGAAAGTCGCACCCGCCGTCCGCATCGTCAATCCGATCGACGAGAGCCAATTGGTGACGCTCGCCGGCAACACCCATCCGGCGGCCATCGCTAAGAATGACCGAGGCCCCGTCAGCCCCGGCCTCCCGATGACCGACCTGGTCCTCGTCCTCAGTCGAAGCCCCGAGCAACAGACAGCCTTCGATACCTTTGTGGCCAGCCTGAACGATACGAATTCGCCCAACTACCACCAGTGGCTCACACCCGAGCAGGTGGGTGAGTTGTACGGGCCATCAACGGTTGACATTGCCACGATCACCGGTTGGCTCAACGGCCACGGCTTTACCGTCACGCAGGTCACCAAGGACCGGATGTCGATCCGGTTCGGCGGAACTGCCAACATGGTCCACCAGACTTTCCACACCGAAATCCACAATCTTGTCGTCAACGGCGTGCCTCATATCGGCAACATGAGCGATCCGCAGATTCCCGCTGCGATCGCTCCTGTCGTGGTTGGCATCAAGTCACTGCACAACTTCTTCCCCAGGCCGGCGCACCACATGGGCCAGTTGGTGCAGCACAATCAGCAAACCGGCAAATGGGTACGTGAGGCTGGCGCCGCCGCGACCGCGGCGCGCACTTTCAGAACGGAAAGCGCCGGTGGGCCCGCGAGGCCTGCGCTTGCCGCAAAGCCGGAATTTGGAATCAGCGTTGGCAGTCCCTCTTATTTGGTCGAAGACGTCGGCCCATGGGATTTCGCCACCATCTACAACGTGGCGCCACTGTGGACTTCCGGAATCGACGGCACTGGTCATACGATTGCCATCGCCGGCACGAGCGCCATTGATATTGGCGAGTCCAGTACAGCCATCGTCGGCGCCAACGGCAGCAACGACGTCGCCACCTTCAGGACCTTCTTCAATTTGCCGACGAACAACGCCTGGAACCAACCCATTCAGATGTCTGGCAACTCCCAACCCTTGACGGTTTGCTCAAGCACGCTTTCCACCGCGCTCTGCGGTCTCAGCGATCTTGAGGAGAATTCGCTCGACGTTGAGTGGAGCGGCGCCGTGGCTAAGAACGCGCAGATCGTCCTCGTCGCCTCTTACCCCGCTTCGCCCTCCGACGATAACCTCTACGACTCCGAAAGCTACATCATCGACCATCTCACTGCACACATCATGAACGTCAGCTACGGCGCGTGCGAGCTGGGTCTCGGCACCGCGGGCAACGTGCAGTATTACAACCTTTGGGAAACGGCAGCCGCCGAGGGGATCGCTGTGTTCGTCGCCACGGGCGACTCCGGTTCGGCCAGTTGCGACCAGGGCGGCGACGCCAATGGCGTTCCTGCTCCGGCCGAAAACGGCCTCTCCGTGAGTGGACTCGCCTCAACGCCCTTCAATACCGCGGTCGGCGGCACCGACTTCGCATGGTGCCCGCTCACATCCAACGACGGCTGCGCCTCCGAAGCCTCAACGTACTGGAACACCACCAATAGCTCTACGACCGAAGCGAATGCCAAGGGTTATATCCCCGAACTGCCTTGGAACGATACCTGCGTCAGCCCCCTGGCGCTGCCCTACATGAAGAGCCTCTTCAACGGAACTAACTTCTACGGCAGCTACATTGGCAGCGGGGGTCAGACTCTTACGGTCACCGACGCTGAGTCTGGCTGCAATGCACTTGGTTATTACGCCCAACAGCTTGAGCAAGATAACGCTGGTGGTCTCCTCTACCTCGTTGACACGGTAGGTGGAAGTGGCGGACCAAGCTCCTGCGTCGTCAGCACCACCGATCCCACCGGAACCACGCTGGGAACTTGCACCTCCGGATCCACGACCACCGGCTCGTCCAATGGAAACATCCCCCTCGTCAACAATGGCTGGCCCAAGCCCTCATGGCAAACGGGTGTCTCCGGGATTCCGAGCGATGGCGTGCGCGACATTCCCGACGTCAGCTTCTTCGCCTCCGACGGTTTTCTGTCGAGCAGCGCCTACCTGATCTGCGTCTCAGCCGCATCGGTTGACCCAGAGTGCACGTACAACACCTCGACCGAGCCCTTTGCTGAGGAAGTCGGCGGAACATCGGTGGCGACACCGGCGATGGCCGGCGTGATGGCGCTCATCAATCAAAAAACTGGCGCCGCTCAGGGCAACCCAAATGCGGAGCTGTACACGCTCGCGGCAAAGCAGAATTACGGCGGTTGCAGCTCTGAGAGCGCCACCACAAGCAGCAATTGCTACTTTAACGACATCGATCAGGGCACCAACGCGATGGCCTGCGATTACTTCTATTATGTAACGACACCTTCACCGAACTGTTCCATAATCCACACCGGCGATTACCTGGGCATCCTGCCCGGTTACAGCGCCACAACAGGATATGACCAGGCCACCGGTCTTGGTTCGCTCAACATCGCCAACGTCGTGAACGGCTGGACTGCCGTGGTCGGCCTGGCCAAGGCGAATGTCACGGTAACGCCGCAGCCGGCAAGCATCAACTCCAATAACTCACTCAGTGTTACGGTCGCCGTGGCTGGAACGGGCACTCTGCAGGATCCTGACGGGCAAACCGTGGTTCCCACCGGCACAGTCACCCTCACCGCAACCGGCTCCGCGTATTCTTCCACGCAACCGTTGAACAGCAGCGGCTCTTACACGTTTACCGTCCCGGCCAATAGCCTTCCCGGCTCCGCCACCGGCCAATTAGATACTTTGACAGCAAAGTATGCGGGCGACATCGACTACGCTGCCACGAGCAATACCGGGCAAGTGACGGTAACAACGGTCGTGCTGCTGACGCCCACCATCACTGTGACTCCGGCATCGCAGACCATCAGCTCAAACGCTAGCCTTAACGTCACGGTCTCCGTCAGCGGAACCGGCGCCACGCCCACTGGAACCATCACTCTCTCCGGAGGTGGGCTCTCTGCTACGACCGAGACGATCGGAACCAGCCCTTGCGCCAGCGCCGCCAGCTGCGTCTTTGCCATTTCTGCCAACACGCTCAACAGCAACTCCACTGGAGAATCGGACACGCTGACGGCTGCCTATAGCGGCGACAACAACTACGCCAACGGATCGAACACGGCGCAAGTCACCGTCACCGAATCGACCTTCAAGCTAACCCCTGGCACACCGAGTTCAGCGAGCGTCACTCCCGGGCAGTCGGCAACCGTGTCCGTCACTGTGGCAGCACTTGCCGGGTATACCGGCTCAGTGTCTCTCACCTGCCAGCAATCCAGCACGACGGCGTCTGGCGGAGACGGCACCACATGCACCGGCGGCGGCAGCGGCACCGCCGTGAACCTTACTTCATCCAACACAAGTGGAACTGTGACCTTTACCATCAGCACATCGCCGCCGGTAACTGCGGAGTTGGCGCGTCCGAAGATGCCTGGAAAAGGCTGGCTGGGCGCCGGTTCCGGCACGGTTCTCGCCGTGCTCATCTTCTTTGGAATCCCCGCGCGGCGGCGTAGCTGGCGCAACATGCTCGGCGTTCTCGTCGCGTTGGTCGTAATGGGTACGCTCTCAAGTTGCGGCGGCGGTGGCAGTGGCGGAGGAGGGGGTGGTGGAGGCCAGAACGATCCGGGTACAACAGCCGGAACCTATACGTACTCGGTGACCGCAACGCCCACACCATCGGTAAGCCCGACGGTCACAACCACATTCAACGTGACAGTGAACTAGCTCTTCGACCTCGCACATTGACTTGGGCCTCTCCTTCGCGAAGGGCCCAAGAATTTTTCGCGTGCTTCTCGCACTTGATCCTTGCCTGGGTCGCCCGTGTGAAGATGAGCGTTTCGCGACACACGGTCCACATTTCATCCGGAATTGGTAACAGCCCGCTTCGGTGCATGCTGCAGGGCGCTCAACACGGCGAAAAACGACGGCTTGGGCCGAAACTCCACATCTAGGAGCAGCGGCCGCTGCTGTAAGCCGTCAGGCCGCGCGTATTCGCGCCACCAGGTGCTGTTGTACCAGCTGTATGGATCGCAGATACCCCAAGTCACCAGCGCGCAGACCGCCGGTTCATCGAGCGCAACCGGCAGGAAGCGCGCATAGACATCCGCGATTGCACGATCGCGAGCCGCAACGTCCGCCGGGCTGCCACGGTCGTCGACATCCAGCTCAGTGATCACGATCTTCAACCCCCGGCCGGCGATGTCTCGCAAAAACTGCCGGTAAAGCTTCTCGCGGAAATCGCCGAACTGCCGGTACTTGAGGTGCGATTGCAGGCCCACCCCGTCGATCGGCGCATTGGCCTTCTGCAGGCGATCCAACAGGCGAAACAACGCGTCGCGACGCGCCGCCTGCCATGCGTCATCCAGCTCAAGATCGTATTCGTTGTAGAGCAACAGCGCTCCTGGATCGGCCGCCCGGGCTTCGCGGAAAGCCGGCGCGAAAAAGTCCGTGCCCAGCGCTCGCACCAGAGGGCTGTCCATGCGCAGGCCATCGGGACCATGCTGCGGTGGTTCAATGGCCTCATTGACCACGTTCCACGAAAACACGCGCCCGCGGTAGAAGGTCGCGATGTTCTTGACGTGCGCGGCAACCGCCCCTTCCGCCTCAGCGCGAGTAAGATCGGTGAGCCACGGCGGCGTGCGCAAGTACCACAGCAGATGCGCACCAGTGATGGACAGCCCATGGCTCAGAGCGACGGCAGCATTCGGGTCGTGAGCGTCGTCTTCCTGCGTCAGGGTCGGAGCAACGTCCTGCCACGACAGGATGGGGGCAAAGAGCACGCACTGCCGAACGAAGAGATCGAAATATTCCGGCGGAGCCTTTGTGAACGGCATGTCGCTGCACGACCCATAGATGAGGCCGGCAGCCGCAGCGGCATCTTTCAGTGATGGGGTCTGCGGCGCCGGTTCGAACGCCGGCAATCGGCGAGAGAAAGCAGCGGAGAGTGCAGCCGCAGACATCAGACGGAGGTATTCGCGGCGGGAGGAATCCATGGCGCTGCCAGTATACGAGTGGGCGGGGCTGGGGACCGGGCTTAAGTTCCTAAACCGGCCGCACCCACAACACCGGCTGACGGATAGGAAAGTTGCGGATGATCTCCGGCGTTTTGGGATCGGGTGGCAGAGTGCGCCACAGCGCGATGTACCTCGGCTCTCTGTAAGCCAGTCCTGCGAACAAGAGACTGGGCCGCCGGTTTGGCAGGTTGTCGAAGTACTCGACGTCGTGCGGGTAGGGCCACTTGCTCTTGTCCTCGATGTACGGAAACATGAAGTCGACGGCCTTTTTGTAAAGGTTGCCGTCCGGCAGCGCGAATTGCCACAAATTGTTCGTCGCTCCGTTTGGCGACAAGCCGGAAGCAGACGCAATCACGCAAATCATGGCCAGCATGTCGAGATTGAAGAGCGTGTAGTTGTAGGGCTTGCTGCGTTTGAGCTCCAGCGGAAAGCTCCCATCCGCCGCCATTTGATCAAGCAAAAGATGATCGCGGAATCGTGCGCGGCACATCAACATCGCGTTCTCGTTGCCGATGTAGGCCGCAAACGCCGCCGCTTGCACCGTCCAGCACGTTCCGTGGTTGTTTTTGGCCACTTCTTCTTCCTGACCATTGGTCGAAGCACGCATCCACAGCAGGTACTCCGTGAACCACTCGCGCACGCCGGCAAATTCTGCGGGCGTCATAGCCTGCGCCGCCTCAAGATGTCGCGCGGCGTGCGTCACCTCCACCAAGTGCAGTGTGTCAATGATTCCGTAGCTCCGCCCGGGCGAATGTCCCCATACCGCCTGCGCGTAGTCGAGCGACGGGTTCATGCGCGTTTCGGGCGCGAGAAACCACGCGCGTAAATGCGCAGCCGCGTGCTCGGCGTAGCGCTTGTCTTGTGTCAGGAGCCATGCCGCCGTTAGCGCGGGCACAATCAGGCTCAGCCGGATCAGCGCCAGACGATGGTCGTTGAAGTTCTGCGGATCCGAATAGCCGTCGCGCTCAATGTACGGGCCGTTGGGATTTTTCGGGTCAGGCCACCAGTAATCCGCCTCGGAAAAGTAATCGTGCTTGCCGCCTTTGCTGCGCGGCGAAGATGATGCCGTAATCGTGATCGGCGGCGCCGTCAAGTACTCGTTGGCCGCACGCAAAATCCGCTCGCGATCGATCGCCTCGATCTCGCTCAGCGTGATCAGCGGCCCGTGGGCGGGAACCGGATCAGCAGGTGCTGCAAATGCTCTCGCACGATTTGCGGCAAGGGTGGCGGCTGCGGCGGTAAGACAAAACGTCCTGCGATCCATCTCCTCCACTTTCTCGGACGCGGCGGGGTCTTGTCTAGCAGCGCGGCCGCGTTGGCTCCCCTCGGAGCGATTCACTCAAGATCGCATGAGTTTGCCCGAGCGAGTCCCGCCCGGCTCGCTTTCGCCGCTGTCCAAGGTAATGTTCTGCCGGTCTTAAGCGCTCCACAACATCGAAAACCGTCCTATACTCTTGGACAAGAGCGAGGCCTTTCCCATGCCTACCGAAGCCCGCATTCCGGACTTCGTTCCACCCTCATTCGCCGATCCGTACTCCGGCCGCATTGTTCTCCTCGCCGACGATCTGACCGGCGCCTGCGATGCCGGCGCGGCATTCCTCCGCACCGGGCGAACGGTTCGCATCTGGTTCGGCGCCGGCGTTGAGTTCTCAACCCCGGAATCTGTTCAGGCATTTAATACAAATTCGCGTGCGCTTTCAACCCGCCGCGCAGCTCAGGCAGTTTCCCTCGCCTGCACGGCTCTTGGCGGCGATCCCAATTCGCTCTTCTTCAAGAAGGTCGACTCCGCAGCGCGCGGTCCCCTCGCTGCTGAACTGCTCGCCGCGCACCGAACGCTTGCAACTCGCGCCATCCTCTTCGCGCCTGCATTTCCCGCCGCCGGGCGCACGGTTCGCGACGGAACTTTGGAAGTTGAGGACGCCGCAGGACAGCGCTCGCAGGTTCGCCTTGAGCGACTCTTCCCACTTACGGTCCGCGGCCGCATCTTCCACGTCGCGCACGCCCGCGAGCTCGCGCCCGCCATTGATGCCGGCAAGTCTTTGCTCGTCTGCGACAGCGCCAATCAAGCCGATCTCGATGCTCTCGCTCGCGCTGCGAAAGACATTCCCGGGCTGCTCTACGCAGGCTCGGCCGGCCTGGCGCAGGCGCTCGCCAGCCTCGCTCCAGCGCGCCCCATGGCCTCGCTCGTGCCGCCGACGACGCGGACATTGCTTATCGCGGGAACCTCTCATCCGGTCACCAAACTCCAACTCGAGCAGCTGGACTCCGCGGATCAAGATGGCGTCCGCGTCCTTCGCCTTCGCTTGGCTTTCGGTGCCAGCGCGCGAATTCGCTCGGCATTCCGCGCCTACGCCCCGCAGGCTCTCATCCTTACCGGCGGCGAAACGGCGCAGCTTGCTGTTCGCGCTCTTGGCGCCCACTCCTTTATTCTCCAGGGTGAGTTCGCGCCGGGCATTCCATGGGGCACCGTGCAGGGTGGCGATGCGCACGGGTGCACCGTCGTCACAAAGTCTGGCGGCTTCGGCTCGCCAACGGCGTTCGTTGAGATTCTTGCCGCGCTAAGAGGCCGCGCATGACCAGACTTCCACGCATCGCCATCAGCATAGGAGACCCGGCAGGCATTGGCGCCGAAATTGCCCTCAAGGCTCTTCAGGATCAAAGTATCTCCTCGCTGGCGGAGTGGCTGCTCGTCGCCGATTCGGCCGTTCTCAGCGCGGCCCAAAGCGTCAGCGGAATTGACCCCCGCACTTTACCCTGTTCGCTCATCGAGACCGGCACGCTTGCCGCCGATCACAAAGTTGAATTCGGCCAGCTCCGCGCCGATTACGGCCTTGCCGCCGTTGCTTACGTCCAGCGGGCTGTTGAATTGTGCATGAAGGGCGAGGCCGACGCCATGGTCACCGGTCCTCTCAATAAGGAAGCGGTCACTCTATCCGGTCAGACCTTCTCCGGCCACACCGAGTACATCGCCGAGCTGACCGGCGCGCGTGAGCCGCGCATGTTGCTCTACTCCGAAAAGCTGGCAACGGTCCATGTCAGCACGCACATTTCTCTTGAGCAGGCCTGCCATCTCGACCGCGCGCACATCGTTCGCACCATCCAACTCGGCAATGATGCCTTGCTATGGCTGCGCCGCGCGGCGCCGCGTATCGCGATCTGTGGCCTCAACCCTCATGCCGGCGAGCACGGGCTCTTCGGGCGGCAGGATGCCGAAATCATCGCCCCAGCAATTGCCGAAGCGCGTGCTCTCGGCATCGATTGCTCCGGCCCGCACTCGCCCGACACCATCTTCGTTCGCGCCTTGCGCGGCGAATTCGACCTCATTGTCGCCATGTACCACGACCAGGGTCACATCCCCATGAAGCTGATTGATTTTGAGGGCGGCGTGAACGTCTCGCTTGGACTTCCCATTATCCGTACTTCCGTGGATCATGGCACGGCCTTCGACATTGCCGGCAGTAATCAGGCGGATCCTGTGAATATGAAGACTGCCATGCGTCTTGCCGCGCGAATGGCCGAGGGCAAATTCGCCCTCTCGGGCGAGTCAGTCGAGATGCCTGCGTTCTAGAACCGGTACACCACACCGAAAGTCCCGCGCACGTTCCAGGTCCGGCTCGTCGAGTTAGCCAGCACCGGATTATTGTTGGGCAGCGAGAAGGATGCGGCGACGCGGTCGCCGATAAGTTGCACGGCAAAATTGCGGCTCAGGCTATAGGCCAAGCCTCCGCCAAAGCCACCGGCGAAGGAGATACTGGGCGTCATGTGCTCGCCGCCCGTATGCTCTCCGCCTATTTCGCCGAAAATTACTCCGCTGAGGTTCTCATAGAGCGTCGCGTGCAGTGCCGGCCCCACCAGAAATGTGTACATGGACGGGTCGCCCTTATTCGGTATGTCGGAGTGACCTGTCCCCAACTTGTAGTAATCCCCCGATCCCATCAGCTGAAAGTATTTTCCAAAATCGCGGGACACAGAAACCTTTCCGCCCACCAATCCGCTGTACGAAACGGGTACCTGCCTCAGGCGGGAATAGGCTACTCCCGCGAATACCTCGTACTTGGGTGCGGCCTGCGCCTGGCCTGGCGCTGCCTCCGGATTCACCTGCCCAATGGCTCTCAGGGGCATGAGCCCAGCCGGAACCAAGGCTACAAGCAAGAACAGTAGCGTCCTCTTCAACTTGAAAATCTCCTCAATCGGTACCGCGCGCAAACAAACCCTTCCGCATCCGGACTTCTGCTCCGGGAACAGGCATCCTGGCTGGTTTCCGGTACCCTTCTAGACTATCCTCTCCCCCCGCCTTTCAAGAAGTCCGGCGATGCTGGGAGTACTTTATTCTTGGACTGAAATTTGCGCAAAAGGGCACGCCGATGCGTCCCGGAGATCATCCTTTCTCCAGGTACCAGGGAATATTGATCACCACGATGCGCCGGTTGCCGCGCATCAGCAGGATCACCTTCAGAAGATCCGACCGCCGGTTGTGCAGCATCCCTTGCCACCAGTGATTCACCACCAGCTCCGGGACCAGGACGCACACCTTGCAGTTCTCGCGCTCGCGCTCCACATTCAGTACATATTCGACAATCGGATAAAGAACGTAGCGATAGGGCGATTTGAGCTTCACCAGCTTTGGAATGCACCGGCCGGCAGCTTTCAGCGGCGCCACCACGTCTTTCTCCCATGTATCGCAAAAAGAATCGGGCACGTCGCTGGTTTCCACACGCACGCAGTGAATGTCGCAGGACATCGAGAGCGCAAATGACAGCGCCTTCTCGCTGATGCGGCTCCAGCGATCCACGGGCACCACGACAATCGGCTCGGAAACTTCGGCAGGAATGAAAGGCCGATCCAGATCGATCTCGCGATTTACGCGCACGTAGTGGCGATTCACTGCGCGCATGAACAGAATCATTACGATCACCAGCAGCGCCGTAATCCACGCGCCCTCGGCAAACTTGGCCACCAGAACCACGAGCGTCGTGACGCCCGTCGCCAGCGCGCCTACCCCGTTCACGATCATGTGCCTGGTGGCGCCGCCCTGGCGCTTCCAGTGCATCACCATCCCCGCCTGCGACAGCGTGAAGGCCATGAACGCGCCGATGGCAAACAGCGGAATCAGCCGGTCCGTGACGCCGCCAAAAATGATCAGAAGCAGTGCCGCCAGCGCCACCAGCACGTAAATGCCCCACGAATACAGCAGGCGGCGGCCGCGAATGAGAAAGATGTGAGGCATGTAGTTGTCGATCGCAATGGCTCTGGTCAGCCGCGGGAAATCGGCGAACGCCGTGTTCGCGCTCAACGCCAGCACGAGCAGTACCGACGCGATGGTCAGGTAATAAAACCATCCGTGCCCCATCACTGCGCGCGTCAGCATCGAGAGAACGCTCTCGTAGCCAGGCTTGCCGGGGTCGGTGGCCGCGATGCCGTAGGCGCGGCACAACAGCGCGATGCCCGCCAGTAGAATGGCCAGCAACGCGATGATGATCGTCAGCGTTGTCTTGGCGTTCTTGCGCGTCGGCTCGCGAAACGCCATCACGCCGTTGCTCACAGCCTCAACGCCCGTCATCGCCGTGCAACCTGAGGAGAAGACCTTGAGGATTAGCCACCAGCTAACCATCGTCGTCGCCGCCGGAACCGCGGGCAGCGGCGTTATTGGCAGCGGATGCCCCGCCGCATGCACTACCTGCCATCCGCCGACCGCAATCACAATCAGCAACGTCGCGGTGAACAGATACGTCGGAATCATGAACACGACGCCTGTGTCGTGCACTCCGCGCATGTTCACGATGGTCAGGATCGCAAGCACAAGGAGACAGAGATGCAGCGTGTGCGGCTGCAGACTGGGCACAGCCGAAATCAGCGCGCCCACCCCCGCCGAGATGCCCACCGACGCGGTCAGAACGTAATCGATCATTAGCGCTGCCGCCGCCAAAAGTCCCGCGCCCTCGCCCAGGTTCTGGCTGGCCACTGTGTAGGAGCCTCCGCCATGCGGATACGCCTCGATCGTCTGCCGATAACTGAAATACACAATCAGCAGCAGGATCACGATGGCCGTGCTCACGGGCACGATGTACTTCACGCCCATCAGGCCGAGCGGAATCAGCAGCGTCAGCGCCGCCTCAGGCCCATACGCTGCCGAGCTGAGCGCATCCAGCCCGAAGACCGGAATCCCGGCCAGCGGCCCGATGCACTCTGCGCGCTCCTCGCTGGTTGCGAGTGGCCGGCCAAACAGCAAATTGAGAGAACGTGTATAGACGCCCATGCAGGTTGAACAGGCGGTCGTGAACTCAGTGTGGGGAGTGCCGCCGATGCCAGTGTCTCACGGCGAGTTCGATGGGATCCCGCTGGGGCTGGACACGCCCGGCGTTTTCGTCTTAGCGCATTTCCGCTCCCGTTGCCGCGGGCAGTGTAAACAGGAACCTGCTTCCCTTGCTCACTTCGCTCTCCGCCCAGATGCGGCCACCATGCTGCTCCACAATGCTGCGGCAGAGCGCTAGCCCGAGCCCTGTTCCGCCCAGCGCGCGCGAATCCGATGCGTCGCCCTGCTCAAATCGATCGAAGATGCGTTCCAGCTTTTCAGGGGCGATGCCGCGTCCCTGGTCTTCGACCATGAAACACACCGCGCCACGTTCTGATGCTGTGGCGTCCGGCGCAACCCCATCCACGTCCCACGCCGCCAGCCGGATCGCCGTGCCCGGTGGTGAAAACTTGGTCGCGTTGCCCACCAATTCGTTCAGCACCTGCAATACGCGATCCTCATCCGCGAAGACCGGCGAGGCATTCGCCTCGAAGCGGAACTCGATGCCTGCCTGCGTTGCCGCGTTGTGCGCTATATCGGCCGACCGCCGCAGCAGCGTCATCGGATCCACTGCCACGCGATTCAGCGGCAATCGTCCTTTTTCTCCGCGATCGAAGTCGAGAATATCGTTGACCAGCCGGACCAGCCGGTCGCAGTTTCCGATGGCCATATCGATCATCTGGCGTTGCTTCTCCGGCCGCTTGTCCAGCGTGCCCGACTGAATCAGCCCCAGCGATGCACGCAGCGAGGTCAGCGGTGTCTTCAATTCGTGGCTTACCGTGGAGATGAACTCGTCTTTCATCTTCTCCAGGCGCCGCCGCTCGCTCACGTCCTGGAACGCCACCACCATTCCGCAAACCTGGCCCTCTTCAATGAGCGGAGTGGCGCTGTACTCGATGGGAACCGCCGTTCCGTCCTTGCGCCAAAACACTTCGTCTCGCATGCGGATTGGCTCGCAACGCCGCAGTGCCTGCAGGATCGGACTCGTCGACCGCGAATACGGGGTCCCGTCGGCGTGGCTGTGATGGATAAGCTCATGCAGATCGCGGCCCACAAGCTGATCGGCCGTGTATCCCAGTATTCTGGCCCCGGCTTCATTGATGAAGGTCATCTTGCCATAAAGGTCCATGCCGAAAATGCCGTCGTCTACCGCTTCCAGAATCAGCTCGCGCTGGCGCGTCGCCATGTGCAGCGCTTCTTCGGCTTCGTATTGCTCGGTCACATCCATCCCGTGGTTCAGCACAAACGGCCGCTCGCCCGGCAGTTGCATGCGCCGGCTGCGCACCGCAATGCGCCGGTAGACGCCGTCGCTCCGCCGCAGCGGCAATGCGCCCTGCCACTCCTCCGCGCTCTCCAGCGCGTTCAGGCAATCCTGAAATGCCGCAGCTCCCTCCGCATCCATCAGCTCCGTTAGCATGCGTCCCACCAGCGCCTCGGCGCGATATCCGAGCGTCTCTGCTGTAAACGCGTTCAGCGAAGTCAGCCGCCCTTCCATCGAGCAGGTGAAGACAAAGCCCAAGCTGTTTTCCACCACTTCTCGATAGCGGGCCTCGCTCTTGAGCAGCGTCTTTTCCATCTCGCGCTGATCGGTTACGTCCTGCCCGCTCACAATCAGGTACTGGATTTCTCCGTTCGGTCCCAGCAGCGGCCGCAGAGTCCAGCTCACGCGCCGGCCTTCGCCGCCAGCTGCCCGCCACATCGTTTCATGCGGACCCGATGCTTGCCCCGCCGACGCTTCGCGCAGCTTGCCCGCCGCCCATCCGCGGTCGTCCACCTCCAGAAACTCCTCCACAAACGGCCGTCCCACGGCATGCGCCAGGCTCAACCCCGTCAATTGCGCGCAGGGATAGTTCATGCGCACTACGCGCCCCGCAGTATCCAGCACCGTCACCAGCGCCGGAATCGAGTCCAGCGTAGCAGCAACAAAGCAGCGCTCGATCGCCAGCGCGCGCTCCGTGCGCTGGCGCTGCCGCTGCGCCTGCTCCTGCAGCCGGATGCGGTTGTACAGCTCCAGCCGCGTCACTGCCTGCCGGCCCAGAATCTCCAGCAAAGTCAAATGTTCCAGCTTGAATTGGTCTGCCTTCTGTGACAACACCGCCATCGTGCCGATCGTGTGTTCGTCGCTGCTGAAGAGTGGAACCGCCGCGTAGGAAAGGCAGGGACTGGCCCCAGGCAGAGGAATGCCCTCGGGCGGAAAATGCGGATCCTGGCTTGCGTCCGCGATCAGCATCGGCTCGCCCGTCTCCAGCATCCATTGGCATGCGGTGCTGGCGCGCGGCTGGTCCGTCGCCTTGAACCCAAATCGCGCCTTGAACCAAAGCCGGTTGAAGTCCATCCAGCCGATGTAGCCGTAGTCTGCGTCGCACAGCACTGCCGCGAGCTCAACCAGCTCGTCCAGTGCGGGATCGGGGTTGCGATCGAAGATCCCTATCTCCGGGCGCACCGCTCCCACTAGGTTCTCTCCCCCGTGCGAACCGACTGTAGTCCCCATATAGATACACGTACCTAGAGCCTGCTCTTGCAGCCAGTATCAAAGAGATTGATTAACTTGGCTCTTCCACTATCCGGGTAGTTGGAGGAAAAAGCTGTACAACTCAAGTACCCGCGTTTTCACGCACCATTCGATCTATTTCATGATTACTATGGACACTTTTCCACCGTTACCCGGCGGCGTGTCTTGAGAATTCCACCGGAATCCTCAGAGTTCACCGCTCAACGATTCACCTTTTCACCATTTCACCAGTTCGCTGTCCGCCGTTCACTGACCACTGATCACTGATTTGGCAATTTGCAGCAGTCGCCCGCAGCCGGCGGCTCGTTGGCGCCCGCGTCCAGAACCACTTTCCAGCTCCCGTCAGCCTCTTTGCGCCACATTGTGATATACCGGCCGCTTGTGAGCACAGGATTTCCGTTCTTGTCCTTGCTGCGCCCTTCGAAATGGCCCCACGTATAGCCCATATCGCCTGACGGCCCCATCATCGCATCGGTCGGCGTCCAGGTGAGCTGATAGTCCTTTGGCGACCAGTTCGCGGATTTCGCGATGGCTACTTTCCCGATCAGCGGCGCAACTCCGTTTCCCAGCGCCACCCCATCTTCGGCAAACCACGATGCGAATCCTTGGCCTCCGCGCTCCAGCACATCCTTGGCGAAGCGCGCCTCCAAATCGTAAAGCTGCATTTTGCCCGGCTTGACCGTCGAGTCGGTCAGAGGATTAGGCGTCTGCGACGGTGTCGCCGGCTCCAGCAACTGTGCGTGTCCGACGCACGATCCTGTCCCCGCTAATCCCGCAATCAAGATGAAAGGTGATAGAGATTTCCGCAGGTCAAACATGTTTCCCCCATTGAACTTGAAGTCTATGCGCCCATCCTACAACCCAGAGCAACGCGCCGGCCTGGACTCGCGTCACACTTGCGCGCGGAAGCGACGGTAATCTTCGACAGGATGTGAATGCGCCCCAAAACGCCTCAGCGCTATGCCTGGATCAGCTCTTCCGGCAATCAATTCAAACGGGGGTTCGCTCCCGCGACAGTTCCCCCACTTGCCACCTGCACCGGGATCTCAAGCGATCCGATCTTGGCGGAAGCGGCGTCGTACACTACCGCCCGCACCACGTTCGCTCCCGACGGCAAGTCGATAGCAAGACGCACAGGAACGTCTTTTCCTGCCGCGCTGAGCCGCTCATACTGCGCCGCTGGAAGGGTCAGTTCGAATTGCCGGCCCAGCGAATTCACCGGCTGCCCGTCTTTGTCGTAGGCCACCAGCGCAATCTCCAGCCGCGCAGTCCGCGCTCCGTCTGCCCCCTCCGCAAAAGTCAGGTCTCCAGGCTGCACTCCCAGATCCGCAACAAAACGGTGCGGCGCGCCCTTGAACGCGCGGGTCGGGTTTTCCTTGAGTTCTTTGTCGGGCATGGGTCCGGTGAGCGCAGGATCCCCTTCCGGCAGCACTCTCGCCTGGATCAGAATCTGCGTCGATGGCGGTGCGCCCAGCACCGCTGCCGCGCTGATGAGTCCTTTGTCTCCGCCTGCGTCTGGAATATCGTTTCCAGCATCGGCGTAGTAGCTTCGCCGGTAGAAAAGTTGAGCTTTTCCCTGCGTCAGGCGAACCTCGATGTTGCGCTGCGCCCCATTGTATTTTGTGTTGGTGGGCACATAGGCCAGCGTGTAGTAGTTCGATCCATCGCTCAGGGCTTCGACCATGGCGTGTTGCAAACCATTGGAGTCGTAGACCGCTCGCCCTCCGGTCTGTCGCGCGATAACGTCCATCGTGGTGTGCTCGGATGCAATCTGCTGCTCCGACACCTGCCGATCGGTCCCGTACGAACCTCCTGTGCCCGCCCCGAACACTTCCGCTGCACCGGTCCCCGCCTTACTGCCTGGAGGGCCCGAAACCTGCTGCGCATAATCGGTCTGTTGCGTGGCAGAGGTCATTGGCTGCGTCAATGCGCCTCTTACATCCACCGGATAAACCGCAACCCGGGCCGCCACCAGCATGTCCGCGGTCGCCTTCAGCTCCTTCTCAAAGGACCCTGTCGCCTGAATGGTGGGAGTGATGCCTCCGCCGTTTCCGACCGTGTCAACAACCGCGAAGAACTGCAGAGGAAACGAGCCGGAAAACCAAATCAGGTTCTTGCGGCCCTGCATGCCGGCCAGGTAGCGCGAGAGTTTCTGGATGGCATCGATGGTGACGTTCATCCGCATCTGCGTCTGCCCGGCGTCGGCGTTGCTCATAAAGTTTTGAGCGTTGGCAACGTCGATGCTCGATACTCCCGCGACGACCTGATCGGTCAGCTCTTGCCGCTCCTGGAATGTCTGGTCCTCGGTTGGAAGCAGCGATGTAGGCGAAGTGGCATTCGCCTTTTCCAGCGTCGCCGTCAGTTGGCTCGTGTCGGTCGTGAATCCCTGCAACAGTTGTAGCCGGTGCCCGAGTGCAAAAACTGCCATGGGCTGGCCCGGCGGCTGTGTCTTCAGGAACTTGATCATTTCGCGCCGCACATAAGCCACGTCGGCGAGTGCAGTATTCACGCCATCGAGCAGCAGTACGGTGATGGAGTCGGTCTCGTTCGCGATGGGCAGGTTGGTCCTCGTGTCCGGCGGCAGCGGGGGCGGCGGGGCGCTGGCCGCGCTGGCTGGTGCAGTTGTCTCATCCGCAAAATGCGGCGTGAAATCGTGGATGGTTTGCGGAACGCCATCCTCATAAACAGCAAAATCGCCCTGTTTGAGTCCTGAAACCGGGTGATCGCTATTCCTCACCACAACGTCGACAATCACCAGCCGCGAACTGACCTTGAGCGTCGGAACTCCCGGTACAGCGCCTGTTGGGGCAGCAGCGCCTGTCGGAATTTGCGCGGCCGCTGAAGTCTCGGCGGGCGTGCCGGCTGGCGGCGCATTTGAACCCGCGACAGGCGCGGTCTCCGCACTTTCGGCCGGAGCTGCAGTCTCTGCCGGTTTCGTCGCCTGCTCCGCGGGCGTGGACGCAGAGTTTGCCGCGGGCGTTGACGCGGCTTGTTCTGTTGCCGGCGGAGCTGCGCCGGCACTCGGTGGCGCTGGCGGCACCGGCCCAGCCGGCGTGCTGGCTGTCGCAGAGCTTACTGAAGTGTCCGCGCTTGGCACTCCATTTGCAGGCGCTCCGCCATTTTCACCACCGGGGTTTGCATTCGCCACGATTCGCGCCTCGGAGCCGAATTCGTGATAGTTCGTGAACTCAATGTCGTTCAGATTCGTCCGCACCGGGAACTCCGAAGCATCCGTCACGCCAGCGGTCGGAACGCGAACCATGGAGAACGCCACGCCTTTCACCGGGCAGACGTAGCTTTTGTTCCCGATATTCACCGGCGCGTAGTCCACAGCGATTGCCGCACCCATCGGCGCGTTCGGGCCCGCCGGGTCGGCCACTTCGCTCAGCCGCAGAATCTCGCCCGTTGCCGGATCGATCTTGATCTCCCCGTGATACGCGGAAAAGAGCGCCTGCCCCTTGCCGTCCACAGTCATTTCCAGCCGGAAGTGCGATTGGTTTGCCGGCACTACATAACGAAACACCGCCGCCGGCTCGCCGTTCCCTTGCTCCCATCGCGCCCAGGCCACTCCTGTGTGTGCAACGTCGGTGATTACAGCGGAGAGAATCGGCCCAAACTCGCCGCTTGAGGTCAGTCCCAGTGACGATTCCTCCTCGTTCGCCCGCCTTCCCGTTTCTTCGTTAAGGACCTCGTGCCCATCGCGGTAGGTTACCTTGATGCTGAATTCGCCGGTGCCGTGCAGCCCCCAGAGCTCGCTGGTTTTGGTCATACCGGGGTCCGCGGTTGGAAGCGACGACCCCAGCTGGCCATGCACGTCCCTCCCCGACGAAGGCGCGTAGGAATAATCCGCACTGTGCGAAATCGAGTTTTCGAAGTGTGTCGTTTCGCGTGTCGCGTAGAAGTCAGGAAGCCGCGCCGTTGTCAGTCTCACGTAGTCCACGGCCATCGCGAGCATGCGCTCTTCTGTTTCCAGATCCGGCGGGGGATCGCGAAGCACATCGCTCGCCGGTGGATTCAGAAACGCGGACAAGTCCGCCAGCTTCACGAGCTGCTCGCGCGTCCGCTTGCCGGGAAACTCCGCCTCCCACTGCGCCAGCCGTGCCGGACTCACTCGTTCCGTCAGCTGAACGCCCTCAAGCTCCCCAGCGACTTTCCCGTCGGCCTTCCCCTGGAGCTTAATTAGGATCTGCTCCATCTGCTCGATGGACAGGCTTTTGTCCGCCATTGCCGGCCATGCAATCCCCCAAAGAAGCAGCAGAGTAGCCCATTTACGCATCCCGCTCTTGTTCCTCCCGGCAACGCTTCAGTATAGACGTTGTTGATTTGCATTCGCCCGCGGCGCCCAACTCCAAACCCAAACCTCGGCCCGCCGCCACCGTCTAATCCACCAAAGCAGCGCTCTGCCGCGAAGGTATACTAGGGGCTGGCAGTCACAATGTCTGTCCCGTTTTGAGGTCGAGACCCCCGGTTCAGGGGGCGTTTTGGCATTTGGACTTATTTCCCTGGATTCCCGGACTCCCCCCGGGGGAAGGAAGTACATGGAATCTCTGCTGGAGACCATTCATTCTCCCGCTGACTTGAAGCGGTTGAATTACGACCAGATGGTCTCACTCGCGGAAGAAATCCGCGGCTTCCTCGTCCAGACCCTTTCAAAAACCGGCGGCCATCTCGGTCCCAACCTTGGCGTCGTTGAACTCACGCTAGCTCTTCATGCCGTCTTTTCCACGCCCGAAGACAAGATCCTCTTCGACGTGAGCCATCAGGCCTACATCCACAAGATCCTCACCGGCCGCCTCGATCGCTTCTCGACCATCCGTCAGCCCGGCGGGCTCAATGGTTTCATGCTCCGCACCGAGAGCGAGCACGACTGCTATGGCGCGGGGCACGCCGGAACCGCTCTTTCTGCCGGACTCGGCATGGCCGTGGCGCGTGATCTGGCTGGCGGTCACGAGCACGTCATCGCCGTTGCCGGTGACGCCGCCTTCACCAATGGCATAACATTCGAAGCGCTCAACAACATCGCCACCCATACCAAGCGCATGATCGTTGTCCTCAATGACAACGAGTGGTCCATCGACCGCAATGTCGGCGCCGTGGCCTGCTATTTCCATCGCGTCGTGACCAACGAGCACTACCAGCATCTGCACGACCGAGCGACGCGCCTCATCGAGCGCTTCGGCGGCAAAACCGCAATTAAAGTTGTTCGCCGCGCCGAGGAAGCCGCCAAAAGCATGTTGTGGCCCTCCATTCTCTTCGAGGAGTTCGGCCTCGAGTACTTCGGCCCTCTCGACGGCCACAACCTTCCGCTGCTGGTTGAGACTTTCAAGTTCCTCAAGACCCTCGACCATCCCGTTCTGCTCCACATCCTCACGCAAAAAGGCCGCGGCTTTCAGCCCGCTCTCGACGGCCAAAAGAAGTTCCACGGCCTCGGCCCTTACGATCCTGAAACCGGTAAGACTCCTGACGGCTCACCAACGTACGCTGAAGTTTTCGCAAACACCCTGGCCGACCTCGCCGCAAAAGATCCACGCATCGTCGCCATCACCGCCGCCATGCCCAACGGCACCGGTCTCGATCACTTTCGGCCGCGTCACCCAAATCGCTACTTCGACGTCGGTATCGCCGAGGAACACGCCGTCGTCTTTGCCGCGGGTATGGCCACGCGCGGTTACCGCCCCGTCTGCGCCATCTACTCCACATTCCTTCAGCGCGCATTCGATCCCATCGTCCACGATGTCTGCCTGCAAAAACTGCCCGTCCTGTTCTGCATGGACCGCGCAGGCCTTTCCGGCGACGACGGCCCCACGCATCACGGTCTCTTTGATATCGCCTACCTGCGCGGTATTCCTGAGATCGTCCTCATGTCGCCTAAGGACGAAGACGAGCTGGCCGACATGCTCAAGACCTCTCTCGACCTTCCCGGCCCCAGCGCCATCCGCTATCCGCGCGGAGCGGTTGCTGGCGTAACTCGCAAGTCCGAGCCGCAATCGCTTCAAATCGGCAAGGCAGAAATCCTCTCCGACGGATCTGACGTCGCCATCCTCGGCCTCGGTCCCATGATCTCGGTCGCGCGATCGCTGGCCCAGCTTCTTGATAGCGACGGCTACTCCGCCGCCGTCATCAATCCTCGTTTCATCAAGCCGCTCGACCGCGAAGTCCTCGCTCGCTACGCCGGCCGCGTAGCCGCATTCGTCACCTTTGAAGATCACGTGAAAATGGGCGGCTTTGGAACTGCCGTCGTTGAAGCTCTCGACGAAATGGGCCTCTCCGTTCCCGTTGTCCGCATCGGCTGGCCCGACCAGTTCATCGAACACGGCAAGGTTGACGCACTGCGCGCCCGCCACGGCCTCACTCCGGAAGCAGCTCTCGCCCAGGTTCTTCCGCTGCTCACGCGCCGACGCCGTCCCACCCTCGTTGCAAGCTAAACCGCACACAGATTCGCTCACTTGCTCACCTGTCCGCCGCGAGAGGCCCCTCGCTGTTCGCCAGTGCTGCCTGAAGTCCCGGGGGGCAGGTTGTGGTTACCAGGAAGCACTAACGTTCCATTCAGAAGGCACTAAGGATTCGTTAAGAACTGCCGATGAGAGACCTATCATGTGTTGGTCCGCGCGGGGGGAAGCGCAGTGACCTTGAAAATCACATTGCCGGTTCTCGCGCTGAGCATTCTGGCGTCCGGCTCGATGATCAAGCCCGCTGCCGCAGCGACAGCCAGCGCCTCTTTCAGTGTTTCTGCGACCGTCCAGGCTTCCTGCGTCGCCGCCGTCACCCCATCTGCGCTCGAAACCCACGCTTCGGAATCGGACGCGACGCCCGCGGTGGCCGTCTCCTGCTCGAATTCCGTGCCGTACAAAATCACCCTCAATGCAGGAGCGGCTGGCAACCCCACCATCGCATTCCCGCTCAGATCGGGTCCTCAATTCCCCATGCTGTCCGTTGCGCCCAGGACCTTTTCCGGCCGATCCGCCAATCCAATTTTTATCGTTGTGACCTATTGACCATCGCGCCCGCGCTGGAAGCGTTTCAGCGATCATCGCTAATCCCCCGATAACCTGCGTGCAATAAGCCGCAGGACTGCGCGCGAAAGCCCGCGCCAGCTTTGATTCAACTGCCTGTTTATTACCTTGGTACATCACCCTTGGTGACCCAAACGTGCCATTGATGAGGCCCAAAGTAACCGATATTGTCTCAACAACGCTCAATGACAGCTTGTCAGGTCAGGGCTCGGCCGAAAAACTGCCCGCGCCTGCGCATTCATTGGACTTGTTTCCCCGCGTGCAACGGACCCGGGGAGGCTGCTTGTTTTATTCGGTGGCAATTGGTTTTAGAGCCCTGCTGGTTGGTCGCCCGCTCTCATTCGACATTGCCTGATTAAGACATGAACTAACCCTGTTTGACTCACCGTCGGACAGCCGAATCTCTCAATTTCGAACGCTTGTTGTACCAGGAGTAAGTGTCATGAAGTTCTCAAACCCCTTGAAGACCGCACTGCTTACCGTCATTCTCGGATGCGTGGTGATCGGTCTGACTTCTACATCGGCCGTCGCGCAGACCAATCCGGCAACCACCACGTTTAACGTCACCGCGACGGTACTCAAAGACTGCATCGTCTCTGCCACCGCACTGCCATTCGGAAACTATACCGGAGCAGCGGTCAACGCTAGTTCCACTGTCACGGTAACCTGCACCAGCGGCACGACGTACACCGTCGGCCTCAATGCAGGATTGACGACCAGTGCAACAGTAACAACCAGGCAGATGGGCATTACGCAGCCCGCGGGCGGGTTGAATTATTCGCTGTTGACGGGTTCCTATACGGGTACCAACTGGGGCAATACCACCGGCAGTTGGGTAAGCGGCACGGGCAACGGCGCTGCCCAAGCGCTCACGGTATACGGCGTACTCCCGGCGGCACAGTATGTACCGCCAGGTTCCTACACGGACACGATTACTGCTACCGTCACATACTGATTGTTTGCAACATTTGCATTTGGGATCCCCATGACTTTGCGAAACTCATTCCGTCGAATGGCGGCAGCCCTGGCGCACGTCAGCGCAGCCGTCATTCTCCTTTTCGCAGGCCCGGCAGCAACGGCACAGTCGTTGGCTGTATTGCCTGTCAACATTCTCTTTTCTCCCGGACAGAAGGCTTCGTCCCTGACCGTCACCAACAAGGGGACCAGCGAAACCGCGATTCAGATTCGCGCCTTCGCCTGGACTCAGACAGACAGAGACGACCAACTGACGGATTCGGATGCGGTGGTGCTGAGCCCTCCGCTGGCCACGATTGCTCCTGGCGCGTCGCAAGTGGTCCGCCTTATTCTGCGTCAGCTTCCGCAGGGCCGTGAGGCAACCTACCGCATTCTCATCGACCAGATTCCACCTCCGGCTGAGCCAGGGGTTGTGCATATGGTGCTGCGCATGTCAATTCCGATCTTTGCCGAGCCCCCGACGCGCGCGGTTCCGCATGTGCAGTTTCATCTGCAAGTTGATTCCGGAAAGCTCGTCCTCGTCGGAATCAACGATGGACTTAGCCACGAAGTGGTTCGCGATGTCGTGCTTACGACCAGCGATTGGCGAAAGCTCAAGGGAGAGTCCGATGCTCCGCCCTACATCCTCGCCGGAGTTACCCGGCGTTGGACAATCGCCACAGAAGGCCCCCTCCCTCTGCCAGGCGAAACCCTGCAGTTGACAGCCCGCACGGACGCCGGCGCTATCGATCAGCTGGTTGGCTTTGTTTCGGCGCCATGAACGTCGAGGTGCACTGGCCAGGTGGCTCCGCTGTGCTCAGATCGTGTTCCTTATGATGGCTGCCATGCCGCAAATGGCCGCAGCCACCGGCCCCGTTGTCTCCTCAACAAATCCCCCAGCTAGTCCCGCCGCCGACCCGGCTCCCGCCGCAAACAACGACGAGACCCTGTATCTCGACGTTCAGGTCAACGGTCATTCCATCGGCAAAATTGGCGAATTCACCTTGCGGCACGGCTTATTGTGGGCGCGGCCGGAAGAACTGCGCGATCTCGGTTTCCGCGTTCCTGTCTCTCGCGCCTCTGAAACCGGCGGTCTCGTGGGACTTTCGGACTTGCCCGGACTCAATTGGATTCTCGACGCCAAAAACCAGGTTCTTCAAGTCACAGCCATCGACAGTGCCTTGCTGCCGTCATTGTTGCAGCCCCTTGGACGAGAACCGGCTGGAAGCCGCCGCGTGATCGAGAGCGGAACCGGCCTGACGCTCAACTACGACACAGTTGGAACTTTCTCCGGCGGCCAGAAGGGTGGCAGCGGGTCCTTCGAGACGAGAGCTTTCTCGCCGTGGGGCATCCTGAGCTCGGAATGGCTCGGCTACACCGGCGCAAATTCACCCACCCCCGGCGCAACCACGGCCGTTCGCCTCGATTCGGCCTATACCTTTGCTGACGTCAACTCCCTGCGTCGTTACAGCCTCGGCGATTTCATCAACGGCGGTCTCTCCTGGACGCGACCCGTTCACCTCGAGGGATTTCAGATCAATTCCGATTTCAGTATGCGCCCCGATCTTGTTACGTTCCCAGTACCCACGATCACCGGCTCGGCCGCGGTTCCTTCCACCGTCAACGTGCTCACGGACGGCAATCTCGCAGCTTCCAGTCAGATTGCCCCCGGGCCCTTCGAGGTTCCTCAACTGCCGGTGGTCCAGGGAGCTGGCACGATCTCTATGACGGTAACGGATGCAATGGGACAACAAGTCACCGTGACGCAACCCTTTTACGCCAGCTCCGCGATGCTGGCCCCCGGTCTCCAGACCTTCGCCGTGCAGTCTGGCCTGGTGAGGCGCGACTGGGGCTCAGTCAGCAACGACTACGGAAAGCTGGCCGGCGCCGCCGTCTATCGCCGCGGTCTTTCGCGGAAGTTCACCATCGAAAGCAGCATTGAAGGCACTCCAGGAGCTTTCATGGCGGGTGCGGGCGGTGTCGTGCAGGTCGGCAATCTTGGCATAGTCAACTTTGCCGTTGCGCCCAGCATCGGTTCCGGGCAGGCCGGAGTACAGTTCTCCGCAGGGGCTCAACGCATCGGCCGGATCTTCAGTCTGGGCGCCTCCGCGATCATGGCGGATCGCAACTACCGCGATATTGCGTCCGTCAATGATGGCGGGGTTCCGCGCAAGCAAATCAGCGCTTTCACCGGCTTGTCTCTCAAGCGATTTGGCTCCGGCGGCTTGGCGTATGCGGCGGTCGACCAGGATGCTTCACCGACTCCGCTCCAGTCAAACGCTGCGCCTGCCCAGCACTCCCAGATCGTGTCCGCGAACTATTCGCTCCAGATCCACCACGTCTTTCTCTACGCCACTGAATTCCGCGACCTTGTGAACAAAGGCGGCAGCGGGATACAGATTGGCCTCACGATCCCATTCGGCAGACGCACATCGATCACCGCCAGTGGAACATCGAGTGGTGCGGCGCAGGCGCAGGTGCAAAAGTCCGCGCCCGTAGTCGGCGATTGGGGTTATCAGGCATACATCTCCGCCGGAGACGCGACCCATGTTTTCGCCCAAGGGCAATACAAGTCGCCCGTAGGCTTGTTCACGGCCGGCATCGACAACGACAGCGGAGTGACGACTGTGCGCCTCGAATCTCAAGGAGCATTCTCGTTCGTGGATGGAGAGCTGTTCGCTTCCAACGCCATTTATGACAGCTTCGCCGTTGTGGACACGGGGCCTATGGCCCACGTGCACGTCCTGCAGGAGAATCGCGATGTGGGCAGCACCAACTCCTCAGGGCGTTTGCTGGTGCCGGATATGCGCGCGTTCGACTTGAACCGAATCGCCATCAAGCCAAGCGATATTCCGCCGGACGTCACCGTTGACGTCGACTCGCGCCAGGTGCGGCCTCAGGATCGTTCCGGCGTTGTGCTCAAGTTCCCGATCAAATTCAGCCACGGTGCGCTGCTCCGATTGGTCGATAAGTCCGGGGCAGCGGTGCCGCTGGGCAGCACGGCTACCTTGCGAGCCACCGGTATCGTAGTCCCGGTTGGTTATGACGGAGACGCCTATGTTGAGGACCTCAGCCCGCACAATCAACTCGCCATCGAATTCCCGGACGGGCGCCGCTGCGTTGTCGCGTTTGACTACGCGCCGGTGACCGGAGAAATTCCCTCGATTGGACCGCTTCGATGCCTGGAAAAGAAGCCATGATGCAAAGACTCGCTTTCGCGCTGTTTCTCCTGCTCGCATTCGTCGCCCGGCCTGCGGCGGCATACTCCTGCTCGGCGTACGCCTCAGGCATCGCATTCGGCAGCTACTTTGGCTCGGTTGTAGATATTACCGGCACAGTAACGGTCACCTGCACCAGCGGCCAGGCTTATGACATCGCCCTTAACGCCGGGTTGGCCAGTGGCGCCACTGTCACCACTCGCTCGATGCAGAACGGATCGGCTCTACTGGGCTACCAAATGTTCAGCAATGCCGGTTACACCGCCAATTGGGGCAACTCCTCCACTACCGGCTGGGTTGCAGGCACCGGCACTGGAAGCGCACAGGTTTACACCATCTATGCCCAGATTCCCGCGGGGGAGAGTGGCGCGCTGGAAACCTACACCGATTCCCCGACCGCTTCCATAATAGTCAGCGGCGTCACCGCGGCCACCGCGCAATTCAGCGTGACCGCGACAATTGTGAAAGGCTGTTCGACTTCGGCTACTAATCTCGCCTTCGGCAATTACACCGGCGCAGTCAATAACTCAACATCAACGGTCTCCGTCAACTGCACCAGCGGCACCCCGTACACGGTCGGCCTGAGTGCCGGACTGGCAAGCGGCGCAACTGTGACCACCCGAAAAATGCAGAATGGCTCGGCCTTGCTGAATTACGGCCTTTTCAGCAACTCCGGTCACACCACCAACTGGGGCAACACATCGGCCACTAACTGGGTGAGCGGAACGGGCAGCGGGTCTGCCCAGGCGATCACCGTCTACGGCCAGATTCCCGCAACACAATATGTCAAACCAGGCAGTTACACCGACACGATCACCGTCTCCGTCACCTATTGACTCCAGGCACCGGCGCCCCGCCGTTTATCCTCCTCAATAGATGTCCCATTCCACCAACCCTCCGCGCGGGCGATTCCATTTGCCACGCCGCTGGATTCTATGGCTCGCTGCGGGCTTGGTCCTGCGTCTTGCCTTTGTCTATTTTCCGCGCCCTGTCGACGACGACACGTTCGACTATCTACAGATGGGCCACAATCTCTTCCATTACGGCATCTACGGCACCGGAACCGGCGACGACATGGGCCCTTCAACCTACCGGCTCCCCGGCTATCCCATCTTTCTTGCGACGTTCGAGTCTCTTTTCGCGCGCCTCTGGCCGAATACCTGGTTCACCACCGTCTTTCTCTTCCAAACCGCTGTCGATCTCGTCTCCGGTCTGCTGCTCGCGGCTTTCGCGCGCCGCCACTTGTCCGATCGCGCGGCCGAAGTCACGCTCGCGTTGGCCATGCTCTGCCCCTTCACCGCGGTCTATTCGGCCATCGCCATGACCGAGTGCCTCTCGGTCTTCGCCATCTCTCTCGGCATCTACGCCGCCGGCCGCGCTATCGCCGCTGAAGCCTCCGGTACGCGCGACCTTTCCGCGTTGATCCTGGCCGGTTGCGCTGCGGCACTCGGCACATTGCTTCGTCCCGACGGCATCTTTCTCTTCGCCGCCCTTGCTCTTGGCTTGTTCTTCTACACGCTGCGCAACCGCGTTGCGGCGCAGCCTGCGCGCGTTGCCTTCGGCCACAGCCTCGCTGTCACATCGATCTTTTCGCTTGTCGCCTTGCTGCCTCTCGTTCCGTGGACCGTGCGCAATTGGGAGGTTTTTCACATCTTTCAACCGCTGGCACCGCGCTACGGTGACCCCGGCGAGATCTCAATTGCCGGTGCGCGCCGCTGGTTGCGCACATGGACACTCGATTTCGCCGACACCGCTGTCGTCTGCTGGCAATTCCCAGGCAATTTTGTCGATTCCATCGACATTCCTCCGCGCGCCTTCGATTCCCCTCAGCAGCGCGCTTACGGGCTCCAGCTTCTGGCCGAGTACAATCGCGACTTCTCCCTCACTCCCTCGCTGATTGCTCGCTTCGCTGCTGTGGCAGCCGTGAACATCAAAGCCCACCCGATCCGCTACTACTTCGGCCTCCCGCTGCTGCGCGACGCCGACATGCTGCTCCGTCCCCGCACGCTCGAGTTCGGCCTCGACGTTTTCTGGTGGCGCTGGAGCGAACACCCCACCGAATCTGCCTGGGCCATCTTCCTCGGCCTCCTCAACCTCTTCTATGTCGCTACCGCCGTCTGGGGATTCATTCGCCGCCGCGTTCCCTGGCCTTGGATGCTCGGCTCCTATCTCATTCTGCGTTTCATCCTCCTCGGCGCCATGGAGAATCCAGAACCGCGCTACACCGTTCAGTGTTTCCCCATCCTCATCGTCGCCGCCGCTGCAGCGCTCACTTGCTCCCGCCCGCGCCCGAACCTCCCAGCGCACCTACCTCGCTGACTTTCTAACCTGCTGACCATCCGCCGCCCCTGTCCACTCCCCACTGACCACTGGTCACTGTCTTTGTGCGACAATCCTCTTCAGATCGTCATATCCATGCGCCTGTTCCATTTTTTCCCGGGTCTGCTTGTGATCGGCTGCGCTCTGGCCTCGGTTCCTGTCCAATCTCAGCCAGAGTCCACCGCGCCATCCGTCCCGCTTGTTCTTGCCGGCGGCACTATCGTCGACGTTACCGCTTGGGGTGACTCCGCTCGCGACATTCACGGCGCCATCGTCGTCATCCGCTCTGGCCGCATCACCGATGTCGGCCTGCCCGACCAGGTCTCCATTCCCAAGGACGCCCGTATCATCGACTGCACCGGCAAATTCCTGATCCCCGGGCTCATCGATGGCTTTGCCGGCATGAACTCCCAAGCCCAGGCCAACGCCAACCTCTACATGGGGGTCACCACCGTCGTCGCCCGCGCCGACCCGGAACGCGGCTTCATCGATACCAGCGCACAGCCCAGCCCCCACATCTATCCAATTGACTCGATCGGCGTCACGGACGACTGGAGCCTTCTGGCACGCCAGCCCGAGTGGGTCTCAAAGCTACGCGAAGGCGCGCATCCTGTCGAGCTCACCCCGCAGGACACGGCCCGCCAGATGGTCGACACCGCTCACATCGGCACGCGCATGCTCCTTCTCACCGCCCACCTCACTGCCGCCAACTCGCAGTGGATCATTGCGCGCGCTCACGAGATGGGTTTGGCCACTTACGGCCAGTTTGTCTCCACGCCCTACCGCGTCGGTGATGAAGCCGGCGTCGACTCTCTCGTCGAGATGGACCATTACGATCTTGGCGTCATCCCCGATGAGCTCCAGCGCCCTCTGATCGACGACCCCGACGGCCCCTCCGCTGACACCGCCTATGACTACTCGGAGCGGATACCGCCCACCGATGCCCATCTGCGTGACTATGCGCATTTCCTCGCCGCGCATCACGCCGCGCTCATGCCCGCGTTCAGCCTTTATTACGTCGAGCTTCCCGGTCATCGCGATCTCTGGCAGGAGCCTGCCGCGGCGCTTCTCGATCCCGGCCGCATGTTTCATCCCACCGACCCCTCCACCGGCGAAATGATGTTCCCTCTCCCGACCTGGTCGCGCCACCTTCCCGCCGCCGCGCAGCGATGGATGGAGTCCGACCAGCAGAAGAAGGCCGGTCAAAGCGCTCTCCGACTCTGGCACATCAACCAGACCATCTTCTCCGCTTTCCCACACTACCTCGCCGGCTCAGGCGCTGACGCCATGGGCACCATGCCGGGCGTCTCGCTTCACACCGAGCTTGAGCTGCTTGTCCGTCTCGGCCTGTCTCCCCGAGAAGCCCTGGCCGCTGCCACCAACAACTACTCTCTCCAGTTCGGCTGGAACGAGCTTGGCCTCATCGCTCCCAGTCGCCGTGCCGACATCCTCGTCCTCGATTCCGACCCCACCGCCAGCATCTGGAACGCACGCCGCATCTCCGCCATCATCCTTGACGGCGAACCCCTCGACCGCAACTCCCTCCTCCACCTGAAGAAATAACTCCTCGCCTTAAGTCCCTAGTCCCTAGCCCCTAATCCCTAGTCCCTGCTGCCTTCATTTACCCTTGACTTCAGCGCCATCTAATTCCCAATGCCTCGACGCTCCCGCCTTCCGCGTTCTTCCGGCCAGCACCACAATCGCGTTTTGCTCCTCATCGCGTTCTACAAGTTTCTCCACGCCCTGTTTTTCATTGCCATCGGCGTCGGCGCCCATCGCCTGCTCCACAAAGACCTAGCCGACGAAATCGACCTGTTCGCCCGCCATCTTCGCTTCAATCCCGAATCGCGCCTCGTCTCCTTCGTCCTCGAGAAAGCTTCCCTCGTCAACGACCCCCTCTTGCGCCGCATCGGCTTCTTCGCCTTTTGCTATGCCGCTGTCACCCTGGTCGAAGGCATCGGCCTCTATCTTGAAAAAGCCTGGGGCGAGTTCCTCACTCTCGCAATCACCGCTTCGTTCCTTCCCTGGGAGCTCTTCGAAATCTATCGCCACGTGACTTGGATTCACATTGGCCTGTTCGCCATCAATATTTTGGTCTTCATCTATCTGCTGGATCTCGTCCTCGCGCGCGCCCGCCACCGCGCCAAAGCCCTCGTAAAGTGACTGCCGGCGCACCGTGCCGCGATGGAATCTTCGCGCTTCCACTTGGAAATGTGGAATCTTGCCGCCTCGCATGATTTTTCACTTCTCCCGGCGCAATTCCCATTGATTTTCCCTGAACTACCTGTGGTAGCATCCATTCTCAGTCGAAATCTCATGAGCTTGAGCCCTGATCGTTTTGAGTTCCCCGCGTTGACTTTGTGCCACGAGAGCAATTCAGTCGAGCCGCACTCGCACAATCATCCGACTCAAGGCAGGTGATACATGACTAAATTCAGGCTTGGCATCAATATGGCCGGAGCAGTCTCCGCGGGGGCCTACACCGCGGGAGTGCTCGATTTCCTCATGGAAGCGCTGGAGGAATGGGAGGCCACGAAGGCGGCTTTCAAGGCCTATCTGGCGAATCCTGCACCAGGGCCCGTTCCGCCCGTCGCACCGCTACACGATGTCCAAATCGATGTTTTCACCGGAGCTTCCGCCGGCGGTATGTGCGCGGCTATCGCATCGGTCATGGTCCAACAGCCCTTCCAGCACATTGAAACCGGCGACGAGCAGAACACGACCAACACTTTTTACGAGAGCTGGGTCAACAAGATAGATATCTCTCGGCTCCTCGAGACGAACGATGTGGCTGGCGATGGTCCGCTGCTGTCTTTACTCGACTGCACCATCATTGACGAGATTGCAGCTTACGCGCTCACGCCTGCCGGCGCATCTCCGTGGCCGTACATCGCCGGCAACCTGAATCTCTTTCTCACTCTGACCAACGCCCGCGGTACTCCCTACGGACTCTACAGCGGCGCAACCTCGGCGGAGGAATTTGTGTCCTATTACGGCGACAGGTTGCAGTTTCAAGTCACTCACGGCGCATCTGCGGACCCGCCGCTTGCACCTCTTGCCAAGCCTCTGCCGGCGGGCCAGCCTGGACAGGGAGCTTGGCCATTACTCCAGGAAGCAGCTAAAGCAACAGGCGCCGTACCCGTCGCGCTCGCTTCGCGAGTTCTTACTCGCGATGTCGTCGACTATCAAATCCCGGGGTGGGAGCCGCTGAGCCCATCCTCGAAGCAACTTCCACCCGCCTTTCCTCCAGGAATTGGCGTCTCCATACAAACCCTAAATGTCGACGGGGGCGTCACCGACAACACTCCATTCGAGCTGGCTGACAACTATCTTGCCGACGAGTTGAACCAGGTCTCTAATCCGTCGACACCCGACCAGGCAAACGCAGCCGTTCTCACCATCGCTCCATTTCCCATGGGAGACAGCAACTTCTCCGGTCCATATGTCCCGGCTGATCACCAGGGCATTTGGGCCATCCTCATGAGCTTCTTCAATGTCACCCTCTCGCAATCGCGCTTTCTGGGCGAGAGCCTGGCGGCGCTTATGGGTGGTTCTTCTTTCAGCCGCTTCGCCATTGCCCCGTCCGACCCCGACTCCGTGCAAGCAGGCAAACCGGCCCTGCAATGCGGCTCGCTTGGTGCCTTCGGCGGATTCTTGTGCCGCGATTTCCGCAAGCACGACTTCCTGCTCGGCCGCAGGAATTGCCAGCAGTTCCTGCGCGAGCACTTCGCGGTGCTGGCAACCAACCCCGTCATTGACCAGGCGCTCGCCGCAGCCGGGGCCTACGCAACTCAAATCGAGGCTGAGTTCCTGGTGGACTGCCCAAGTCCGAATCCGTCACTGCCGCAAGGAAATGTCTGGATGCCGCTGATCCCGCTTTGCGGCAAAGCGACCGCTGAGGTCCCCCTGCCCGCACGCGCCGCAATCGCTTCCGGCCAGTTGGACAATATCGTCAATCTCATCGTGCAGAGGCTGAATGCCATTCGCTCCAAGCTCGCAACCGGCAGCCTGGGAAGCTTGCTCAGCCGCGCACTCTGGTTCCTCCTCAATTTCTGGATCGTGAGCGGCAAGGTCAAGAACGCCATCCGGCAAGCGCTCGATAGTGCGCTCGCGGGCGATACCGCCGTCAATCCATAGCGCGAGCGCCCAGCTTCGGTTAGGTCCGCCCAACTCCTGGCCCCGAGCCATTGAATTCGACGCTCTCCAATTTCCTCCACTAGCCCGCTCGCACGGGCCTTCCCGGTCTGCGAGATTGGGTCTCTGATTCCTATTTTCGCTTTTTGTTCTCCTACCACAACCGGAAACTCCTGTCCAGACGGGGAATCACAGCAGTAAACCCCACATCTTGTGGTGTCACAAATTTTTTGCTCTATTAGTCGGCTTTCCCGCAGAGTGCCTGATTTTCCAGCGCTTTCCACCGATTTTTCACTTGGCGGAGAGGAATATCAGGGGTACTATCGACCGAGATGGAACATTTTGGAGTTAGATGGAATCTTATGGAACCGATCCATAACCCGTCTTTCCTCCTAAGTTTACTCCGATTCCCCCACGGGAATCGCGAATCCGGAAGCCAATCCATTTGGGGAACCACTTTGGCTAACCCGGAACAGGTGTTCAGGGAATTCAGTTCGCGGTACGGCAGCATGGATCGCCGCGGAAGACATACGAGGACGGCAAATGTTTCGCGGCAACCATCCAGCAAAGGTCGAGGAGAACGGGCGCCTCAAGCTCCCGGTCCCGTTTAAGCAGTTGCTGGATGCTGCCAATGTGACCGACCTGTACGTGACCAGCGAGGACGGCAAGCGAGCCCAGATCTGGCCGCTTGGCGAGTGGGAAAAGATTGAAGCTCAACTGGCAAAACACAGCACGATGAACGATTCGGTCATGAGGTACCTCGATTTGACCAGCTATTACGGCCAGCAGGTAAAGATGGACGCCCAGGGTCGGATCATGCTTCCGCAGATCCTGCGCTCGACGGCCAGGCTGGAGGGCGATCTCGCCGTTATGGGCAAGATCACTCACCTCGAAGTGGTAAACCGCTCGGCATTTGAACAGGATCTGCCCACCAGCAATCTGACTTCGGACGATCGCAGGCAGGTAGGCGGAATTCTGGCCGAGGGGAGCGGATCGTAAGCCCCTCAGGGGGGGCGCATGACGCAGCAAAAAGCACGCCATGTGCCGGTTCTTTTTGACGTCGTAATGGATTTTATCCGCGTGCAAGCAGGCGGCACTTACGTCGACTGCACGTTGGGCCTGGCGGGACATGCCGAAGGCATCGTCAGGCAACTGGGATCGGCGGGGCACTTCATTGGATTCGACCGCGATCCCGAGGCGCTTGAGTTGGCCAGAACGCGGCTCTTGACGGTTTCTGAAGAGCTGGGCAGCCAGGCGCCGCAAGTGACTTTGATCGGCGAAGCATTCAGCACCATCGCCGAGCACGTTGCGCATCGCTCAGTCGATGGATTGCTGGCTGACTTTGGAGCAAGCAGCCTGCACTTCGATGAGGCGCGCAGAGGGTTTAGTTTTCAGGCGGACGGACCGCTGGACATGCGTATGGATACGCGTTCCGGCCCTTCCGCCGAACAAGTGGTGAATGAGATGGGCGAGCGCGAGCTGGCAAATCTCATTTACGAATACGGTGAGGAAAGGAGGTCGCGGACAGTCGCCAGAGCCATTGTGCGGGGGCGGCCGGTTACGTCAACGGTGCAGTTAGCCAAAATCGTAGCCTCAGCCGTCCCGCCAATGAAATACATTCACCCGGCTACCAGAACCTTTCAGGCACTGCGCATCTTCGTTAATCAGGAATTGCAAGAAATCCGGGCTTTGTTTGAGGCCGCACCAAGTTTGCTTAAGCCCTCCGCACGGCTCGTCGTTATCAGCTTTCATTCATTGGAAGATCGCATCGCGAAAGACAACATCCGGGAAGGCGCGCAGAAGGGAATCTGGAAAGTTCTAACCAGAAAGCCCGTGACTGCCACAGAAGACGAGATCAACCGCAACCCGCGCTCGCGCAGCGCCAAGCTGAGAGCAGCGGAACGGCAATAGGCCGACAGAGCGAGGAGAACGAAGATGGCGGCATGTGTAACAACTTATTTTGAGACCGGTCGAGGCTTGGGCGCGCGAATCGCCGAGCACAACGCCGCGATGATGGCGCAGCAGATGCAGCTCCGCCGCCGCGTGCGCATGCCGGAGTACTATTTCACGAAGCATTTTGACAACACACGCCTCGTCAAGGCCTCTGATCCGGTCCGCGTGCGCGAGATGCGCGTCTTCTCCGCCGCCGTAGCCGTGCTCTTCTCTCTCATCATGATTTACGGCCTGCAGCATTTCTACGCCATCGAGAGCAGCTACCACGTCGAGAGCGAGAAGCAAACGCTCGACCAGTTGCGCGAGCAGAATCGCCAATTGCACTTGAGCGAAGCCGAGCTCACGCAGCCCGGCCGCATCGACCAGATGGCCCGCCAGCTTGGGCTCGCCGAACCGCAGCCTGGCCAGGTGATCTTCTCTGATGCGCGCCCCGCATCCGGGGCTCCTACTCTTGCTCAGGTTGCTCCGCCGGCTCCCGCCGCACAGTAGCCAGGTTATCGGACCCAGGAAAAATGTCGGCAGCCACCCAAGCCATCCGCAGCCGTACTCAAACACCCAAAGGCGTGCCCCTCAAGCGGGCGCGCTTTTTCGTGATCTGCCTTTTTTTCCTGGTCTGGGTCTGCGCCATCTCGGGCCGGCTGTTCTGGCTGCAAATTGTTCGTCATCGGGACTTCGTTGAGCGCGCCGAGAAGCAGCAGCAACGGACCTTTCAGGTAGCTCCCCGCCGCGGCGTTCTCTATGACCGCAACCTGCGCGAGCTGGCCATGACCGTCCTGGTCCCCTCAATCTACGCCGATCCCTCGCAGATCGCCGACAAGCAGGCCACCGCGAACACTCTTGCTTCTTTGGTCCACAGCGATCCTGAAGACGCGTTTACGACCGAAGCGCAAATCGCCGCGCGGCTCAACGACGGCCATAACTTCGCCTGGATCGCGCGGCGCGTAACTCCGCAGGTCGCCACGGCCGTAAAGGCCCTCAATATTAAGGGCATTTTCTTCCAGCAGGAGTTCGCTCGCTTCTATCCTGACAACCAGCTCGCCGCTCAGGCGTTGGGGTACGTTGGTAGCGACGACAACGGCCTTGGTGGTTTGGAAGAGAAATTTGACAGCGAGTTGCACGGCGCTCCTGGCCTCATGTACACGGCCGTGGATGCTCGCCGCAAAGTTCTCGGCTCAAGCGAGCGAGACCCCGAGCCCGGTCAGAATCTGGTTCTCACCGTCGACGAAAACATTCAGTTCATGGCGGAGCGCGCGCTCGATCACGCGATGCAGAAGACGCAATCGCTCAATGGCACAGTGGTCGTACAGGATGTGCACACCGGTCAAATTCTTGCCCTCGCCATTCGTCCTACCTTCAACCCTAATCAAATTCGTCACGCCACGCCTGATATACTCCGCGACCACGCAGTCAGCGACGTCTATGAGCCCGGGTCCACCTTCAAACTTGTCACGTATTCCGCAGCCATGGATTCGGGCGTCGCCAAATCCGACGACATGATCGATTGCTCGGGCGGACAGATTACCGTTGCCGGGCAGGTCATTCACGATGACAAAAGTGACCGCGGCCTCGGCACGATCCCGGTGGCCGCAGCTCTTGCCCACTCCAGCGACGTTTGCGCCATCAAGCTTGCCCTCAGGGTCGGCCCCGACAAGATGTACCAGTATATCCGCAGCTTCGGATTTGGATCGCGGTCGAGTGTCGAGCTTCCCGGGGAAACGCGCGGCCTTCTCCGACCGCTCAAGAATTGGCGGCCTGCGTCGATCGGCTATGTCGCCATCGGCCAGGAAATCGCCGTTACTCCTCTGCAACTCGTTTCCATGGTCTCCACGATCGCCGACGGCGGCGTCTATCTTCCCCCGCACATCCTCATGTCCGACGAATCGAGTTCCACAACCCTCAACCAAAAGGCTGCCCCACCGCAGGTGGTGCCGCAATTTGTAGCCAGCCCGGTCAGAGCAGGTGAAGATTTGCCCAGCCAACTCCCGCCCGGAGCGCATCGCGTCATCAGCACGATCGCAGCCGCCGAGATGCGCAAAATGATGGAAGGCGTCGTTCTCTTTGGCACCGGAACGTCGGCGCAGCTCGATGGATACTCCTCCGGCGGCAAGACCGGCACCGCCCAGAAGATCGATCCGGTTACGCACACTTACTCGAAGACCATGCACATCGCCTCGTTCGCTGGCTTCGCGCCGGCGAACAATCCCGTCATCGCCGTAGCCGTCGTCCTCGATTCGCCTAAAGGCGCCTATTACGGTGCCTCCGTGTCTGCGCCGGTCTTCGCAGAGGTGGCGCAGCAGGTCCTTGAATATCTCGGCGTACAGCACGACATCGAACTTCGCCCAGCTGACCTGGCCTCAAAGAAAGACGCGCCCATCACTGAAGACGATTCCCCGGCACAAGACGAAAACATTCAGGCGCTCTACGATGCTGCCAACGATTTGCCCAGCGACGATCCGCTCCGCGCTTCGACAGACAAGGCGGCTTCGCCCTCTAGCCCCGCATCGTCGCAGGCCGCGAATTCTCCAGCGGCTTCCAAAACCAGCGCAGCTTCCGGGCCCTCCCCCAGCACGCACGCCCCCTCGCATTCCGAATCTGCTCCATCGTCTCCAGCGAACACCGTCGTCATCGCCGACGCCGGAAAGCTGCGCGTGCCATCCCTCATCGGCCTGCCCATTCGCGAGATTATTGAGCAAACCGGCAGCGCTGGACTCCAGGTCGAGATCACTGGCGACGGAATTGCGCGCGAGCAGGCCCCAGCCCCCGGCACGATAGTCCCTCCCGGCACCAAAATCGTTGTCCGCTGCGCGCGCTAGTCGCGTCCCCTGCAAACTGCGTTACCCTCACAGTGTGACTGGCTCCTCATGGCGTCCGTTCGAAGAGGCCGCGACCCTCGGTCTTCCCGGCTCCGAGGAAGGCATTGTTGTTCGCGACGAAGAGCATATCCTCGGCGCACGCATCACGCTGGAGCGCGCGACCAGCGTCGCTCCCTTCGCCATTACCTGCGGCATCTATGGCTGGATGATGCACACGTGCTTCCTCAGCACGGAAGCGGAGGCAGATTCGCAGTACGACCTGATGAAGGATTCGCTTTCGGAGCTCCTTGAAGCCGCCGAACAAACCGCTGCTATCGACGGTGGCCGCAAGGTTCTCATGGACGGTGTCGAAGAATTCGTTGGCGAGTATCCGTGACCGGTGGCGCGAGTGACCTCGTCCGCCCCGCTCCCATCCATCGCAACAATCTACAATCAAACTCGGAATGAAGTGGAATGATCTAGTCTCTGAAGTTGCATCCATCGGCTTCGCCGGCCGCTCCGCCGCAACCATCACCGGCGTCGAGTACGACTCGCGCCGCGTGCGGCCAGGCGCCGTCTTCGTGGCCATGAAAGGCGGCTCGACCGACGGCAATCGTTTTGTTGAGAAGGCCATTTCTGACGGCACTCTCGGCATTATCACCGACTCTGCGCAGGCCTTCGACCATCTCACGGTCTATCAGCCGGACGTTCCGCTCCTTCATGTCGAGCACGGCCGCCGTGCGCTTGCCCAGGCCTCCTCGGCATTCTTCGGCCATCCCGAGCGTTCGCTCGCCACCACTGGAATCACCGGCACAAACGGAAAGACCACCACAGCGTTCCTCACCGAATCGCTTCTCAACTCCGCCGCGCGTTCCAGCGTTCTCATCGGCACCATTGAGTGCCATATCGCCGGCGAGATTCGCCCCTCAATTCACACCACCCCCGAATCGCGCGATCTCTTCGAAATGATGGCGGATGGTGTTGCGCGCGGCGCAGAAGAGCTCGTCACCGAGGTCTCGAGCCACGCCCTCGACCAGGGCCGTATGATCGGAATTCCGATTGACGTTGCCGTCTTCACCAACTTCACGCGCGACCATCTCGATTACCACCAGACAATGGAGAATTATTTCGCAGCCAAGCGCCTGCTCTTCGATGGCACGGTATATCCGCCTCCGCGCGTCGCGGTGATCAATGTGCACGATCCGCGCGCCGATGAGCTTGCAACAACCGCACGAGCCGCCGGCGCTGAAATTCGCACCTACGGAATTGGCGTGGGTGAATGGCGCGCCTCGAGCTACGCGCTTACGCCCTCTGGCGCGACAATTCAACTCGAAACTCCAGCCGGCTCGGCCTGCCTCTCCTCGCGTTTGGCAGGCGAGGTCAACATTCTCAACCTTCTCGCTGCGTTCACAGCCGCCCACGCGCGCGGCATTTCGTTCTCACATCTTTCCGGTTCCGTCTCAACGCTCAAACCCGTTCCCGGCCGCTTCCAGCCTGTCGATGCAGGCCAGCCCTTTACGGTGGTCGTGGACTACGCCCACACCGACGACGCGCTCCGCAATCTGACCGCGCTCGCTCGACAGATCACCGCAGCTTCCGGCTCGCGCGTCATCACACTCTTCGGCTGCGGCGGCGATCGCGACCGCACCAAGCGCCCCAAAATGGGCCAGGCCGCGGGCGAAGGCAGCGATTTCGTCGTCGCCACCAGCGACAATCCCCGCTCAGAAGATCCGGCATCGATCCTCGCCGAGATCGAGCCGGGCCTCCAGTCAACTGGCGTCGCATACACGGTCGAAGTCGATCGCGCCGCCGCAATTCGTCTCGCCCTCGAGGCCGCCAAGCCCGGCGACGTCGTTCTCCTTGCCGGCAAGGGCCACGAGAAAGAACAGATTCTCGCCGGCCGCATCATCTCCTTTGACGACGCCGAAGTCGCGCTTTCAATCCTTGCCGAATTGGGCTATCGTGAGGGGCAATGAATCTCACACTTGCAGAAGCGGCGATGGGCGCTGGCGCTGTGCTCGAGGCGCCAGCCAGCGTGCCCAATGCTGGTGCTCTCGTCGCGGTCGGCTACTCGATCGACTCGCGCACGGTCGCGCCGGGCGAGATCTTCTTCGCCGTTCGCGGTGAAATTCACGACGGCCACGATTTTGTCGCCGCGGCATTCGAACGCGGCGCAATCGCCTCGCTCGTCTCTCGCGGGCGCGCCGCTTCCCTGCCCGATGCTGCTCTTGCCCATCCCCTCCTGATCGCCGAGGATCCGCTCGCTGCCATGCAGGCGCTCGCCCACCATGTGCGCCGCCAGTGGGGTCGCCGCGTCGTGGCCATCACCGGTTCAGCGGGAAAAACCACAACCAAGGAAACCGTCGCTGCCGCGCTCGGCGCAAAGTTCATCGTCCTTAAGTCGAAGGGCAACCTCAATAACAACTTTGGTCTGCCCCTCCAGCTTCTGCGCCTGATGCCGGAGCACGAATTCGCCGTCGTCGAAATGGGGATGAACCATGCAGGCGAAATCGCCGCGCTTGCCCGGATCGCGGCGCCCGATTGGGGCGTGATCACAAACATCGGCTCCGCGCACATTGAAAACTTTGCCGACGGACAGGCGGGCATTGCGCGCGCCAAGTTTGAGCTCATCGAATCTCTTCCTGCGAACGGCGTGGCCTTCCTCAATTGCGACGACGCCTACGCGGCACAGTTTGGCCGCGATTTTTCGGGCCGTGTCGTTTACTTCGGCGCCGGACCCTGCGCTGACCCGCAAATCCTCTCTTCCGTCGAGGACAGCGACGGCTTGCACGTCCGCGTTCGCGCCCGCGAGCGCGAAACCGGCTTCACTTTGCAGTTGCTTGGCGCACACAACGCGTCGAACTCCGTCGCCGGACTGGCCGTCGCACTTGAAGCTGGCGTCGATCTTGACGCAGCCATCGCCGCAAGCGCTTCACTCACCGCAGGCGACAAGCGCGGCCAGGTCATCGAGATCGCGGGCGCAACCATCCTCAATGACAGCTATAACTCGAACCCTGAAGCGCTCCGCTCCATGATTCGCACCCTCGCCGCGCGTCCCGCAACAGGCCGCCGCATCCTCGTGGCTGGCGAAATGCTCGAGCTGGGTGAGCACGGGCCGGCGCTGCACATTGATTGCGGCCGCGCCGCCGCCGAGGCCGGCCTCGATCTGGTCATCGCGGTCCAGGGCAATTCCGAGCACCTGGCCACCGCCGCATGTGCCGGCGGAGTGCCGGCTGTCTTTCTCCACGACGCCGACGCTGCCGGCCAATGGCTCATTGAAAATCTTCGTCCGGGCGACGTTGTCCTCGTCAAAGGCTCGCGCGGTGTTCACCTCGAACGCGCCATCGACGCGCTGATCAAACAAATCGAAAATCGAGAACCCCAATGAAGGTCACTAAATTTGCTCTGCGCCTTGCGCTATTCGCGTTCCTCGCTTCCGCCGCCTTCCCCCTCGCAGCTCAGGACAATCCAGCATGGCTGACTCCGTTTCCCGCCTTCCGCATCGCCGGCAATCTCTACTACGTCGGCAGCCAGGACCTCGCCTCCTATCTCATCGCCACGCCGCGCGGTCTCATTCTCGTCAATCCCAGTCTCGAAGTCTCGGTGCCGCTGATCCGCAAAAGCGTTGAGTCGCTCGGTTTCCGCTTCAGCGACATCAAAATTCTCCTCATCAGCCACGCGCATAACGACCATTGCGCAGGCAGCGAGAAAATCATTCGCCTCACCGGTGCGAAGTACTACGTCATGGCTGGTGACGCCGGAGTCGTCGAATCCGGCGGCAGGACCGACTTCCAATATGGCGCGGAGAAATTCATGCGCTATCCGCCCGCGCACGTCGATCGCATTCTGCACGACGGCAGCACCGTCTCGCTCGGTGGCACAGCGCTCACCGCGCATCTCACCGCCGGCCATACGAAGGGAACCACCACCTGGACTCTCGACGAAACCGAGAATGGCCATGTTTTGCACGTGGTCATCGTCGGCAGCCCAAACGTAAACCCGGGATACAAGCTGGTCGGCAACAAGACCTATCCGCAAATCGCCGCGGACTACAAGCGCGGCTTTGCCGTCCTTCACAAACTCCCCTGCGACATCTTTCTCGGTGCGCATGGCTCCTACTTCGATCTCGTTGAGAAATATCCGCGCTGGAAGGCTGGTGACAACATCGCCTTCATCGACCCTGACGGATACAAGGCTTATGTTGCCGATCGCGAGCAAGCCTTTCAGAAGGAACTCGAGCGGCAGTCGGCCGCAAAGAAATGAATCAGACGTCGATCCGCTGCGCGAGCACTGCCCTCGCCCGCGTTAACGTCACTTCCCGCAACAAGAAAACTTTGCTGCGCGACAATTCGCCTGACTTGAGCTCGACCGCATTCTTGTGTAAACCGAAAACCTCGGTGAGAAATGAAATCAAAGCCTCATTCGCGCGGCCCTCAATCGGCTGCGCCCGCACGGCAATTTTCAATTGTGCCGCCGTTCCCTCGCCGTAAATCCCCGCGATGGCAGTCCTCTTCGCGCCCGGTTGTGCACGCACAGCAAGCGTCACACCCTCCGCCACCGCGCGCAACATCAGTCGAGCTCCGGTTCCTGGCTTCGCTCCTCGGCCTGTGGCTTGCGCGCGCCAAACAGCGCCGTGCCGACGCGAATCCGCGTCGCGCCCTCTTCAATCGCCAGCGCAAAGTCTCCGCTCATCCCCATCGATAGTTCGTCCAGATGCAGGTTCGGATGCGCCGCGGCCCACCGATCACGCCACATCTTCAAACTGCGAAAGCACGCCCGCGTCACATCTTCCGGCGCGCCCCATGGCGCAATCGTCATCAAACCACGCGCTTCAAGGTCCAAGAGATCAGGCAGTCGTTCCAAAAGCTGCGCGGCTTCGTCCGACTCCGGCTCGACTCCGTTTTTCGTCGCTTCGGGGCTCAGCTTCACTTCGATCAGCACCGGCAGGCGCTTGCCCGTTTTCCCGGCCGCATCGTTCAATCGCTCTGCCAGCCGCACGGAATCCAGCGAGTCCACGCCGTCGAAGATCTCCGCCGCCCTCGCCGCCTTATTCGACTGCAAATGTCCGATCAGATGAAAGCGCAGTCTCTCGCGCACCGCCCAGGTTCCAGCCTCTGCTGCGTGCAACACCTTCGCATTGAATTCCTGAACGCGATTCTCGCCAAACAGCGTGAGCCCCAGCGCTGCTGCCTCCGCGACCGCTTCTGCTGGAAAGGTCTTCGACACCGCCATTAGTTCTACTTCATTGCGTGCGCGCCCCGCCGCTCGGCACGCCGCACCGATTGCCTCTTCCAGCCGTTCGAGGTTCTCGCTGAGCGCCGTCACCGCAGCCTCGCCGAAAAAAACGTCCTGGCCCGCGCGGCTTCCACAACACTTGCCGTTTTTTGTGTATCTAACAATAGAATGTGGACCATTATTCTTCTCATCTTCTCCAACATCTTCATGACCGTTGCCTGGTACGGTCACCTGAAATTCGAACAGCAGCCCCTCTGGAAGGTCATCGTCGTCAGCTGGGGCATCGCCTTCTTTGAGTATTGCTTTCAGGTTCCCGCCAACCGCATCGGTTACGGCCGCTTCACTCCCGTCCAGCTCAAGGTGATCCAGGAAATCATCACCCTCACGGTCTTCGGCGTCTTCGCCACGTACTATTTCGGCTCACACCTGCGCTGGAATCACGCCGTCGCCGGAGGTTTCCTGGTTGCCGCGGCTTTCTTTGCGTTTCACCAGTTCTAGTCCCGCATCAAATCAGCGGAATGCATGATGGCTTGCTATATCCCTGTCACCGAGCGGCCAATCGCTCAGACTGTTTGATGCGAGCCCCAGAAAACTCAGTGCCCGTGCTCTTCGAGATACTTCTCCACTTCGAGCGCCGCCATGCATCCCGAGCCGGCTGCGGTAATTGCCTGCCGGTAACGCCGGTCCTGCACATCACCGCACGCGAATACGCCGGGCACAACAACGCCGTTACGTGTCGTGAACACATTGTTCGTCGTCTTGATGTACCCTTCCTCGTCCAGATCGATCTGCCCCACAAACGCTTTTGTGTTCGGCACGTGCCCGATGCCGAGAAACATCCCGCTCACCTTCAGCTCGTCCTGTTCGCCGCTCTTCACGTCGCGCAGGCGCAAACCCTTCACTTCCTTCTCATCCACGCCCAGCACTTCGTCCACAACCGTGTTTGTCCGTAGCTCTATTTTGGGGTGCGCCACGGCGCGCTCCAGCATGATCTTGGATGCGCGAAAAGTGTCGCGCCGGTGGAGCAGTGTGACCTTCGAGGCAAAGCGCGAGAGAAAGATCGCCTCCTCCATCGCCGAGTCGCCTCCGCCAATCACTGCAATGTCCTTGTCGCGGAAGAAGAACCCGTCGCAGGTGGCGCAACTCGACACGCCGTGCCCGATAAGCGCCTGCTCGCTCGGCAGTCCCAGCCAGCGTGCGCTCGCGCCAGAAGCCACAATCAATGTCCGTGCGTGCAGCTCGCCGGCCGACGTGCGCAGCTTGATAGGATGCGCGCCCGCCTCCACCGCCTCCAGGTGCGCATGCTGGTATTCCGCGCCAAACCGCGCCGCCTGCTTCTTCATGTTGCCGATCAGCTCCGGCCCCTGAATTCCATCCGGCCAACCGGGAAAGTTTTCCACCAGCGTCGTGATGGAAAGCTGGCCGCCCGGTTCGTGGCCTTCCAGAACAAGCGGTTTGAGCCCGGCCCGCGCGGTGTAGAGCGCCGCCGTCAATCCGGCACAGCCGGAGCCAAGAATCACAGTTTCGCGTATCTCTGCCATGGGTTTACCCGAATCGATTGTAGACGGATCAGCCTCAAATCCGCGCCCTGCCTCTGCACTTCGATCCTCTCCAAATAGGATGACACCCAGTGCTCAGCGGACTCGGACATGTACTCCGCGCTGGCCATTTGTCGCATTAGGAATCATTAATCGTCACAAAAAACCTTTGGATTTGCGCATGCTCCCGTCCCTCCTATCCGGGAGTCCTCGTGGCCATCGCTACCTCCGCGTCCGCACACGCCATCGCATTCCGTTCCGCTCTTCGTCGCCAAGCTGCGCTCCCGCTCGCCCTGCTCCTCCTTCCCTCGTATGCTCCTGCCGGCGGACCGAAATACATCGCCGGAACAAGCTTCTTCAATTCCGCTGTCGTCGGCCAGCCCATCCACTGGGCAGATGGCCAGGTCAGCTATTTCGTCGACCAGGGCCCGCTTTCCGGTTCCGTCACCAATCAGCAGGCCACGGCGATGGTCGATGCGGCAGCTGCCCTATGGAGCGCCGTTCCCACCGCCGGCGTCACCCTCACCGACGTGGGCCCGCTCAATGAAGACGTCAACGGTTCGAACATCGCAGTGAATACATCCGGCCAGATCACGGCGCCCGCCGATGTCACGCCCGCGGCCACCAACTATCCGCTCGCCATCATTTACGACGCCGACGGCTCGGTCATCAACGCCGTCTTCGGCGCCACAGCGAGTCAGCCCGATGCCTGCCAGAACAACGGCGTCTACGTCTGGATGGACAACCTCAACCCCGATGCCACCGTTGCTCACGCCGTCATCGTTCTCAACGGCCTTTGCGCCACCAACTCCGCCATGCTCCAGATGATCAGCTTCGAACTGGAGCGCGCCTTCGGCCGCGTTCTCGGCCTCGACTACGCGCAGGTCAATCCCGGCGCAGCCACCAACGGCGAGGCCGGCGGAATGCAAGGCTGGCCCATCATGGAACCGCTTAGCGGCGCGTGTGGCGCGAGCGGCGGTGCATGCATCCCCAACCCCACGGTTCTCCGCTACGACGACATCGCCGCCCTCAACCGCATCTACCCCATTACAGCCGCCAACCTCGCCAGCTTCCCCGGCAAGCAGGTCACCGCAGCCAACACCATCTCCATCCAGGGCTCAATCACCTTCCGCACCGGCTACGGCATGCAGGGCGTCAACGTGGTGGCACGCCCGCTCGACGCAGACGGCAATCCACTTTACCAGTACACCGTGACGGCCGTGACCGGTGCGCTCTTCAGTGGCAACCACGGCAATCCAATCACCGGATTCTCCGATTCGAGCGGCAACCCGCTTACGATGTGGGGCTCGAACGATCCCGCCCTGCAAGGCTCCTATGATCTGAGCGGCATCCCGCTCCCGCCCGGCATGTCGTCCGCCAGCTACGAGATTACTTTCGAGGTCATCGACCCTCTCTACGTCCTCGAAAACTCAGTCGGCCCTTACACGCTGGGTCAGGTCGCACCCTCCGGCACATTCAACGCCATCACGCTTCCGAATCTCTCCGCAGGAAGCACGCAAACACTCGTCGTCACCGCGAGTGATTCGCCCGTCGCCGGCTTCAACGACGCCATCGGCTCCGTCTCCGAGCCACGCCCCATTTCCGTCGGCGGTCTGTGGTGCGGACGTTTAAGCCAGACCGGCCAGACAGACTGGTTCACCTTCCCCGTTCGCGGCAATCGCATCTTCACCGTTGTCACCGAGGCGCTTGACGAAACCGGTGCGCCATCAAACTCCAAAGTCATGCCCACCATCGGCGTATGGGACGCATTCGATTCCGCCGGTGCAACACCCGTCGGTGCAGCGCTCGGCCTCAATGGTCTCGCCCCAGGCGAAACCTGGCTGCGTGTGGCGTCGAACGCCGACGACATTGTGCGCATCGGTATCGCCGACCTGCGCGGCGACGGTCGCCCCGACTACGCCTACGACGGCTGGCTTCTTTACGCGGACACGGTCTCGCCCGCGCACTTGCCCGTATCGGGCGGTCCCTTCACGATCGAGGGCACGGGCTTCCGCCTCGCCGACACGGTTCTTGTCGGCGGCCAGCCCGCGCTCGTCACGAGCATCGCGCCCAACCAGATCAATGCCATTGCGCCGCCAGCAGCCTCCGGAGTTAGCGGTTCTGTCGATATTGAAGTCGACGATCTGCCCACTCTCTACGCGGCAGCCATTATTCCCGGCGGCATCAGTTACGACTCCGGCACAGGCGACGCGCTCACTCTTCTTACGGCGCCCTCAAACACCGTTCCCATCGGCGTGCCTCTTCCCTTCACCGTCACCGCTCTAACCTCCGCGCTCACGCCTGCTGGCGGCGTCACCGTCCTCTACACCGTCACGGCTGGCACCGCGAGGCTCGCCTGCGGTCTGACGATTTGTTCGGTGACTACAACCGGCGATGGCCGCGCCACTATGAACGTCACCGCGAACGACGGCACTTGGTCCATTGTCACCGCCTCGCTCACCAATGGCTCGGGCGTTGAGGCGCAATTCGGCGGCGGATCTCCGCCCGCTGTTTCCTCTCTCACGCCGCGGCTTGCGCTCGCCGCCGGAGCCACTCTTACATGGACCGTACAGGCTCTCGTCCTTTCGAGCGGCATGCCTCTTGCCGGCCAGTCGGTCGCGTGGCAAACTCCGCCCGGCGGCGGCATCGCGCCACAAGGCCCGATTGGGGCGTTCACCAACTCCGCGGGAATCGCCACTGAGGCTCTCACTGTTGGCCCGCTGGTCGAGGGCCAAGTCGTCAGCATCAACGCCTGCCTCAACGGGACCAGCCAATGTGTCGCTTTTTCGGCCTACGGCGCGCGTCCGGAGTACGTACTGCTCGAGCCAATCTCCGGGAACAGCCAAATCCTCGCTGCCTCAGGCACGCCCAGCCAGATCGCTCTCCGTCTCCTCGACATGGACGGCAATCCTATGGCCGGCGGCACAGTCGCGCTCTATCAGGCGCTCTATGCCTGGACCCCGCCCTGCTCGCCGCACACCGTTTGCGAGCAAGGCGCGCTCCTGGCCACGCAGGCCGCCACAGCCACTTCGGCCATTGACGGTTCTGTTACGTTTCTCCCAGTCTCGCTCCCCGGAGTCGCCACGAATCTGCTCGGCCTGGCTGCTTCGGGTTACACAGCCACCGTCAACATCGCCATCCAGCAGCACCCTTAGCGCCCGCTGCTCCCGCTTCCGCTCTTGCGCCGCCGGTCGCCGGCCCTTGGTCCGCTTCGCATATCTACGCCTCGCGCCCTACAATAGGAGCGGAATTCACCTCGAGGGAAATCATGCCGCTTTCCGGAGAAGCTATCCGCCTGATGAACTATATTGACGACGTTGCCGTGACCCTGCGCCGCGTGCTTGCACTCGTCCCTACTCTCTCCGCCGACGAGCGCGCCAAGGTCGCCGAGCATCTGCTCAAAGCCCGCCCCAGCGTCGAGGAAGTGGCCGCGGCCCTTGCCGCCAAGTGAGTTCCCCGGTTCGTTCAAGACCGTGATCACCGTCGCCATCATTGGGGCCGGCCCCCTCGGCCGCATGCTTTCGCTTGGCGCGGCCCGCGCCGGTTATCGCGTCCTGCTTGAAGACGTCATGCCCGGCAATCTCCATCATGCGCGCGAGTCCATCCGTCAGGAGCTGAGTCCTCAGGCCCTTCCGGCCGTTGCATTTGTCACCTCGATTGAAGATGCTGTCCGCGACGTAGATCTGGTCATTGACTGCGTGCCCGACGAGCTTGAGTCCAAGCTCGAGATTTTCTGGCTGCTGGACCGCATGGCGCCTCCGCACGCGGTCATCGCCACACCGACCCTTCAGCAGTCCATTGCCGATCTGGCCAGTTGCACCAATCGGCGCGAGAAATGCATCGCCATCGCCGCTACGCCGCAGTCGCTCACCTCCGCAGCTCCGCCGGAGACGCTGGACGGATCGTCAGGCGCGGAACTGGTCCTTCGCGCTGCGCCTTTCACCAGCGACGAAACAGTTTCACTTGTTGTCGATTTCTTCCGTCAACTCGGTTTTCGTCCTGTCGTGGAACGCACTGCGGCGTGAAAGCCGCGATGCCCTCGCGATCCAACGCAGTTCACATCCTGCAGATCAGCAGCTCGCGCTCGTAAACCATCTCCGGCGGCAGGTGGTCGTGCACATCGATGAACAGCTCTTCGTGCCCGATCAGCTCGTTGCGCCACGCCGCACGGTTTACTTCCTGCATCTGGTCGAACTCCGCGCGCGAAATATTGATCCCCGCCCATTCCATATCGTCGTAGTAGGGCGTCCAGCCGATGGGCGTCTCCTTGCCCTGCGCGCGCCCATGCACCCGATCCACGATCCACTTCAGCACGCGCATGTTTTCGCTGAAGCCCGGCCACAGAAACTTGCCGTCCTCGCTTTTGCGGAACCAGTTCACGTTAAAGATCCGCGGCGTCGAACTCAGCGAGCGCTGCATCTTGATCCAGTGCCGGAAGTAGTCGCCGATGTGATAGCCGCAGAACGGCAGCATCGCCATGGGATCGCGCCTCACCAGTCCCACCGCGCCGCTGGCCGCCGCCGTCGTCTCCGAGCCCATGGTCGCACCCACGTAGACGCCTGCGCTCCAATTAAAAGCCTGGTATACCAGCGGCATCGTCGTCGACCGCCGCCCGCCAAAAACGAATGCGCCGATCGGCACGCCCGCCGGATCCTCCCACGCCGAATCGATCGACGGACACTGCGAAGCCGGCGCTGTGAACCGCCCATTCGGATGCGCCGCCTTGGCCCCGGTCTGTTTTGCAATATCCGGAGTCCAGCGCTCGCCGCGCCAGTCCGTGCACTCAGCTGGCGGCTCGTCGGTCATCCCTTCCCACCACACGCCGCCATCCGGCGTCAGCGCAACATTCGTGAAAATCGTGTTCCGCTTCAGCGTCGCCATCGCATTGTGATTCGTCTTCTCGCTCGTGCCCGGCGCCACGCCGAAAAATCCCCTCTCGGGGTTAATCGCACGCAATTGCCCGTTCGCGTCCGGCTTGATCCACGCGATGTCGTCGCCGACCGTCGTCACCTTCCAGTCGCCCAGCGCCTTGGGCGGCACCATCATGGCAAAGTTGGTCTTGCCGCACGCCGATGGAAACGCCGCCGCCACATACGTCTTCTCTCCCTGCGGCGACTCCACGCCGACAATCAGCATGTGCTCGGCCATCCAGCCTTCGTCGCGCGCTATGTTCGAGGCAATGCGCAGCGCAAAGCACTTTTTCCCGAGCAGCGCGTTCCCGCCGTATCCCGACCCGTAACTCCAGATCTCGCGCGCCTCCGGAAAATGAACGATGTACTTCTCGTCGTTGCACGGCCATGGCACGTCCTTCTGCCCGGCGACGAGCGGCGCGCCCACCGAGTGCATGCACGGCACCACGCGCACCGTGCCTTTGTCGATCTCCTCGAGCACCGGCAACCCGATCCGAGTCATGATGCGCATGTTCACCACGACATACGGCGAATCGGTAAGTTCCACTCCGATGCGCGACATGGGCGATCCCACCGGCCCCATGCTGAAGGCCAGCACGTACATCGTCCGCCCGCGCATGCATCCGTTGAAGAGCTCTTTGAGCTTCTTGCGCATCTCGAACGGCTCAATCCAATTGTTCGTTGGTCCGGCATTGTCCTTCGAAAAAGAGCAGATAAATGTACGATCCTCCACGCGCGCCACATCGCGCGGGTCGGAGCGCGCATAAAGACAACCGGGCCACTTCTCCTTATTGAGCCGGACGAAGGTTCCCGACTCGACTAGCCCGTCACACAGCCAGTCGTATTCCTCATTACTCCCATCCACCCAGTGGATGGTAGCCGGCTGCGTCAGTTCCGCCATCTTCTCTACCCAGCGGATCAGGTGCTTGTTCGTCGTCAGCGGCTTGGCGATGCTTGATTTGCCCTGTTTCATATTGGTTCCTTCTCTTCCGCCGTCGCGTGGCGTTATGAATGAATCAATTGGATAAACGATACAGGTTCGCGGTGGCCTGCCCGTTCGTAGATCAAACGGACAGCTTTGATAAACCAGAGATTCTGCGGGGCTTTAATTCATTTATACGTGAAGTCGAACACCGGCAGCAAGATTCAACAACCATCCCTCTTGCCGCCCCCAGCCGGCGCGGCCAGAACAACTCCCAGATGAATCAGGAGCAGAGCACTCTCAATCCGCAGCCGGCGCCACGCATTTTCACCCCAGCTCGTAGGCGTTTTGAGCCCATTAAGTTGTTGAAAGATCGGCTTGTTACGGGGAATTTTCACATGCGCCGGAGTCGAAGGTTTATAGTGATCCTCATGTCATTCACTCGTCGCGAATTCGCCGCATTGGGCGCGCTTGGTCTCGCCGCGCGCTTCGCTCCGCCCCTTCTTGCCCAGCCTGCCGGGCGCCAAACCGGCTACGCCATCATCGGCCTCGGCCGCATCGCCGCCATCTTCATGGCCGGCGTCCGCAATTCCCCCAACTCCAAAGTCACCGCGCTTGTCAGCGGCCATCGCGACAAGGCCCTCGGCATCGCTTCAGACTACGGCGTCCCTGAGTCCTCCATCTACACCTACGACAATTTCGACTCCATCATTTCCAACAAGGACGTCGATGCCGTCTACGTCGCGCTACCCAACTCCATGCATGCCGACTTCACCATTCGCGCGGCCAAGGCGGGCAAGCACGTTCTTTGCGAAAAGCCGATGGCCATCAACGTCGCCGAGTGTGAGCGGATGATCGCTGCCTGCAAATCCGCCAACGTCAAGCTCATGATCGCCTATCGCTGCCACTTCGAGTCCACCAACCTCAAGGCGGTCGATCTCATTCGCACCGGCGCCATCGGCCAGGTCCAGGTCATCGAAACCGCCTTCGGCTTTAGTGAAAGGCTCGGCGAGTGGCGTCTCGACAAGAAACTTTCCGGCGGCGGCCCGCTGATGGATGTCGGCATTTATTCCCTCAACGCCACCCGCTATCTCACCGGCGAAGAGCCCGCAAGCTTCGCTGCTTTCAGCTCCGTCATTGACCAGGATGGCCGCTTCACTTCGGTCGAAGAAAATCTCTCCTGGACCATGAAGTTCCCCTCCGGCATTGTGGCCTCGTGTGCCACCACCTATGGAGCGCAGATGGGCGGCTTTTTCAAAGTGCACGGTGCCAAAGGTTGGATTGAAGCTGAGCCAGCCTTCAACTACGACGGCCAGCATCTCCACGCAGAGTACTTCAACGGGCCCCGTGTTCCGCCCACCGTACTCGACGAACCCAATCCGCAAAAAAATCCCTATCAGTTCACTGCTCAGGCCGATCACTTCTCCAACTGCGTGCAGAACAACCTCGAGCCCAAAACTCCGGGCGAGGAAGGCCTGCGCGACTTGCGCTACATCACCGAAATCTACCGCGCCGCTGGCATCTCCATGCTGTGACGGTTGTGTGAGTGAGGCACCATGAACACGCGTCTCTTGTCCGCAGTTATTGGTTCGATATTCTTGTTGGTTCCCTGCGCCCGGTCTCAGCAGCCTGGTTCCTGCGCCGATTTGTCCAACTTCAAATCGCCAGGCGTCGAAATCACCAAAGCCGCTCCCATCGCGGCGGGAAGCACCACGCCGATTCCATACACCTCGCCTCCACAAAACCTTGTGCTGCCCGCATACTGCCGCGTTGAGGGAGTCATTAATCGCCGCAAGGGCGTCGGCGGAGAGGAATTCGGCATTCAGTTCGCGCTCGCCATGCCCGACCAATGGAACGGCGACTTCCTCATGCAGGGCGGGGGCGGTGGAAACGGAATCGTGTACCAGCCTCTCGGCCTTACCGCCTCGGGAGAAAAGCCTGCGCTCATGCGTGGCTTCGCCGTGGTCAGCACCGACACCGGCCACAAGAGCCACAATGGCGCCTTCGATTTCAGTTTCATGAAAGACCAGCAGGCCTATCTCGACTTCGCCTATCTGGCCAACGCTGAAGTTGCCGAGCTCGCCAAGCAAATCGTCGCGCAATATTATGCCAAGCCGGCAGCCTATTCCTACTTCACCGGGTGCTCAACCGGCGGCCGCGAAGGAATGGTTCTCTCCCAGCGCTATCCAACCGAGTTCGACGGAATCATCGTCGGTGACCCGGCGATGCGCACTGGTCGTTCCAATCTCGCCATTAGCCAATGGATTCCCGCAGCATTCAACCAGATCGCGCCCAAGGATGCCGATGGAAAACCCATCATCGCACAGGCCATCACCGATGACGATCGCAAGCTGCTCATGGATGCGCTGATGAAACAATGCGACGCCATTGACGGCCTCGCCGACGGCATGATCTCCGACCCACTTGCCTGCCATTTCGACCCCGAGTCGTTAGCCTGCAAGCCCGACCAGACTTCCTCCTGTCTCGCGCCTGACAAGGCCGCCGCCATCAAAAAAGCCTTCGACGGTCCAAAAACGTCGCGCGGAGTTCAGGTCTATCCCGGCTTCCTTTACGACTCAGGCATTGCAGCCACGCAAGGCATCAGGGGAATTCTCCTTCCCGGTCCCGGCATCTTCGGGCCTCCGCCCACCGCCACTGAAGTCGACGTCGATTCCGAAGCGCTCAAGGATATTCAGCCTTTGACCGATTCCACATCCACCAACCTCTCCACCTTCTCTGCCCACGGCGGCAAGCTGATCTTCTTCCACGGCGACAGCGATCCGTGGTTCTCGCCCCTCGATACCTTCGATTACTTCAAAGACATGACCGCGGATAACGGTGGACCCGATGCCGTCTCCAAGTGGAGCCAGTTTTATTTCGTACCGGGAATGAGTCACTGCGGCGACGGCCCTTCGCTCGATCATTTCGATCTGCTGGGCGCACTTTCCAGTTGGGTCGAGAAAGGCATCGCGCCGCAGTCTGTCACCGCTACAGGTAGCGCCTTCCCCGGCCGCAGCCGTCCCCTTTGCCCCTACCCAACGCACGCGCAATATAAAGGCCAGGGCAACACTGAAGACGCGATCAGCTTCGAATGTCGCTGAGCGCGTTCCTCCATTCTTTCGGCATGTTTGCCCCGCTCGATGAGCAATGAGGAACAGCGATCAGTTCTCTGAGGTTTTCGTCTTCCCGGATTTCACCTCGGCGTCCGTCAGGACCCGGAACTGCGAACCGAAGCGCCGGTATTTCATGAACTCGAATTCATTCAGGACAGGCCGGCTTTTCGTTTGCTGCAGGCTTACGGCTCCGCGCACCGGCAGCAGGAAGTCGTTGCCCTCCATGGGAACCCAGGCATAGTCGATCGACATGCTGGACGCCTGAATCAGGAGCGTCGAAGGAATATCGTCGGCATCGATGCTGATCCGGCGAACGCTGAATGTCGCGGGGTCGATGTAAACCAGTCCCTCGAAGCCCGCGTGGGCGGTGCGTCCATCATGATCGGTGAGATCGAAGCCGGAGTTCTCGCGCGCCACCTTGACCGCGAAAACCTGGATCGGCTGGCCGTCAATGAACGTCGTCTGTTTCCAGGTGAATACTGCCTTCGCTGAGGGACTGAAGACGATGTGGAACATCGCGCCAAATTCGCCGGCGGAATGCATGAATTGGAGCTGATCGGGGTGCACGTCGCTTCGATCGCCGTTGAGCACCACGGTATTGCGCGATTCACCGTGATCCACATATTTCATCAGCTCCACCAGTGTGTCCTTGTGCCTCCAATCGCCGTGACCCGTCGCGTCGGTCGAGTGGTTCGTCACCTCGTAGCAGTAAAAGTTCACCAGCGAGTCAGACCATGCCAGCGCGCGCTGGCGAGCGCCTTCGATAATCGATTGAATCTCGGCATCCGTCGGCGGCGGCACCGGCGTTTTCGGGCTAGTCAAGACGAACTGGCTGTTGGCAGTCGATGCTTCTGACACGACGCGGGAATTGATCCCGTCTCCGCTCGTTGAGCCGCCAGCGCTCAGTGAAGCGTCCGCCGAGTTTGTGGCTGCGCCGCTGCCTTCCACATGGAACGCGACAGAGCTTGTAGCCGCGCTGCCGTCCTGGGTGAGCAGTGCCTTCACCTGGTAGTCGCCTGCGGCAAAGGAATGACCATGAATGCTGCCGAGGTAGGGGATTGCGGCGCCGCTGCCGGAAACCTTGTCCAGCTCCATCGGCATTTCCGTCAGCATTTGGCCGTTGCGGAAGATCTGCATGCGGAGCACGGGCTGGCTTTGGCTGCCGGCGATGGGATGCACCAGAAAAAAGAGAGAAAGCGTGCGCGTGTCTGCCGGCAGGTCCGTCGAGAGGTTCGGCACAACGTGCCCGTCGCCGAAGCGCATCGGCTCAAAGGTCTCATTGTCTTCGTCTACCGGCCTCACGCTGTCGACAAGAGCAACGTCACTCAGTGAGGGACCCTTCGGCTGTGGCTCGATGGTGAATGTTGTGCTCTGTGCGCCCACCTTGTTGGCGATGCCGTCCATCACCGCGGTTTCCAGAGTGTAGACGCCGGGGTCGGCAGAGAAATGCTCTTCGAGCGTGATCGATTGGCCGGAATTGGCGTGCATCATCTCCGATGGCTGGTGCAGCGGAAAGTCCTCGCCGAATCGCTGCAGAATGGCTCCTTTGCTGTCCTTAACGACAGCCACAATAGAGGCATGCACCGACGCGATGTGGGTGCTCGAATCCTCATGTATTGCAAGCTGCGAAATGGGAACCTGGACAGTAAGCTCGCCCGCGTTTCCGTCTGGCAACTCGCCCAGATGCATGACGCCCGCGTGAAATTGAACGTCGGTGGGCAGCGCCGTCCCGGCAAGGATGTTCAAGAGCGGCATCTCGAAGGGGCGAACTCCCGACGACTCCGCAGGTGGAACCGCGAAGTAGCCCGAACGGGCGTGAATCACCACGTCTTTGCGCAACGGGTGAATGTCGATGGGGCGAAACGCCCCGTCGTACTTTTTGATCGGAGGCACCCAGGAGGCTTGGTACCAGCTCGTCAGCGTCTCCTGGAGCTGTTGCAACTGGCGGTTGTACCGGCTGGAGCCACGTATATAGATTCCGCCGGTTCCCTGCGCCAGTGAAACCAGCGGGCTGTCGCGCGTGTCAACGTCGCCAAATTCGAATCCCGCGGCATTGTGGACAGAAGCGAGACTGAATCCGGCGCCTTGTCCGCCGATGCTGCTCGTCGCGCCTCCGCCGCCGGGCATGCTGCCCATGCCGAAGGCGCTGGTGCTGCCGCTATCGCCGGCGCCCACGGTCGTACTGTTCACTGAGGCCTCCATCGCGGCTTTCATCTTCGGATCGAACGAGTTCAAATCCACAACAACAAGGGTCACGCCGGCGCGATTCGCCAGGCCGAGGATGGACTTGGGAATATTGCCGACGTCGGTGCTCGATGTGATGCCCTCGGAAAAATAGAGGATGAACTTGCGGCCGGTCAGCAGCCTGTCGCTCTCGATCAGCGCCTGAAGCGCGGCCAGCGAAGGAGGCCCGTGGCGATCCTGGAGGATGCGCTGCGAATCCTCCAGCGCAGAAAGGAGCATTTTCCCTTGCGCGCGATCGTCGGAACTCAGAGCCAGAGAGTCGCTCTTCTCTGATTCCGTCAGGATCTTCTCCGCCGGGCTCAGATCGGTCGGCGGAGCCGTGAGCGGGTCGGGTGTCGCAGCGGTGATCGCCGCATCCACCAGTTGCCGGTCCCGCGTGTAGGGCTGGAGCAGGCGCAACCGCCCGTTGACCTGCAGTACCGCGAAGGTGAAGCCTTTCTCTGGGAACACTCCGAGAATCTTATCCGCCATCGCGCGCGCTCTTTCTGCCGCGCCCCGGCCCAGGCGATCGAAAACCAGAGCGACCAGGTGCTGCGATCCCGAATCGGCGGTGACCAGGCGAAGCGACGAGAGCTGAACAGGCGATCCTGCGTCCGTCACCGTCAGTTGCGAGGGCACGAGATCCACGACCGGCTTATTGTGTTTGGTTCGAACCGCCATGTCCAATGACACTTCGTCGACATCGGTGTTTAGCGAGGTACCGACCGAAGGATTCGAAGCCGCGGGTGCGGTGGGTGCCTGGCCCTCGGGTGGGGTTGCTGCTGGCGCCACTTGCGCCACCAGAAGCGGCGAAAGCAGCAGGAAAACAGGAAGCGAAAGAATAGCGACTCGGCTGGGATTCAGAAAGGAGTGGGCCTGCAACGCACGCATCGAATGTCTCCCGCGGCAGTTGGATAAGATCCGTATGAACTCGAAACCACCAGAGACCGGAAGGATTCCGGCGCCATCTAGATAATTTGGACCGGGATTTCCATTCTGCTTCCCCGGCGACGACAGTATACTGCCAGCCTCCGCAGCCGCGGTCCTTCTCTGCAATCGTTCCAGAGCCAAAGAATCAGATGCGCCGGCGGAGGCTCTGTCGGAACTTAAAGGCCATGATTTGCCTCGTTTCTAAGCGATTTCTCAGGCACTCCTCAACTCCCCTCCGTCGTCCAGATTGGTTTGCGTTCCTGCCGAGTCGAGTCGCGAACCAACTAACGCAGAATCCGAGCCCGTGGCGGCACGCTGAAACGCGGCCTGTTTTTCATTGAGCAGCGCTCTGGGAGGAAGACGGTCTCATGTTTGTAGAATCCATTACCGCGCTCATGATTGCTTCACTTACGATGGGGCAGGCTCCGGCACCCGCAACGCAGATGACGCCGCCTGCCACCGAAAGCTCTCCTGCGCAGAGCGCGCCGGCTCCGAGTCAAGTCGCGCCGGCCGGACAAAATGCACCCGCCTCTACGGCGCAGACCATCATCGTTCCCGCTGGTACGGCGGTTCAGCTCACGCTGATGAGCGCCGTAAAAACCAAGTCAACGAAAGCCGGAGACAAGGTGCGCGCGCTGGTCGCTTTCCCTGTGACGATCGGGACGCAACTCGCCATTCCTGCTGGAACCTTCGTGGACGGCACCGTGACCGAAGTGATGGCGCGTCCCAAGAGCGGGCAGCCGCCATTGTTTCGCGTCCATTTCACAGGCCTGGTCTATTCCAACGGCTATTCTGTGGCCTTGAATGGCGAGAACACGCAGGCGCTGGTTCTACCGGCTGAGAACAGCGCGCCCACGGATGAGGTTGCGGAACTGACGCCGCTACGGCTGCCGGGAACGCGGTTTGCGATGGGCGACGGCCAGGGGCCACCTATCGGGGCGCCCGGATTGTACGGAGGGGGCGGAGGCAACCCGGCGATCATCGCTGGAATTGTCGGTGGCACTGCGGCCGCCTTTGTCATCGGAACACTGATCGCGGTGCATCATCGCACGAACAAAGAATCGGATTTTGTACTCTTCGACGCCGGTTGGCAGTTCCAGATGGTTCTCGACAGCCCGGTCACGCTCGACGTGGCGCAGGTTGCGGCCTCCGCGCAACTGAACCCGTGAATATGCGATAAAAACGGGGGCAGTGTGCAATATTGACCAGACTGCTCGTCAGGAAACGGATATCCAATGGATACTTGGCTTGTTTTCCCCGATCGGCCAAGGCCTATTCTCCACATTCTGGAGGTCATTATGCCCGTAACGGTTGTCCTGGCCGTCGGCTTGGATTCGTCACTCCTGGCAGGTCAGAACTCACTCTGGCAATCCGCCGGATACGTGGTAACCTCCACAGGGTCGATCAAGGAAGCGATCGTCTATATCAGGGATGGTGATTTCGACCTGGTCCTCCTGGGTCATTCCATCCCCGCCGATAGCCGGGAGAGATTTGCGTTCCTGGTCAAAGCAATCGGTCCGAGAACACCCGTGGTTTCGATCACAGACTCTGCAAACCACCGGGACAAATTTGCGGACGCGACCGTCAGAAATGAGCCGATCAGCCTGCTCCAAAGTATTGGAGAAGTTATGGCCGAACGGTCGAGATCGCCTATGGCGAGTCGGGCCTTGCCGGGCGTTGCAGCATGAGAGGCCGCGGAATGACGCCCTCAACCCTGCGCGCTGTTTCGAAATCTCCCGACGTCCGGATGCAACCGTCGAAACCAGCTTTACGGGTTGGTGGGAGATCGATGCGGACTTTGCAATTGATTCGTCGCCAATCCAGTAGCGAATTTCAGGCCGACCGTTACGAAAATGAATTCGCGGAAACCAGGGATCGAAAGAGCGAAACGCCCAACCTGAGCGAGTTCCCAATGCCAGGCCTTTCCGCATTGAGCCGCAGTGACTTCCGCACGCCGGTTGGTTCGGAAGGATTCTTTAAGGATCTGTGAGCGGAGGCGCGGAGCGACTTCGCGTCGCTGGCAACACATTTCCATTGCCCCGGCTCGACAGTTCTAATCAGCGAGGCGCAGAAACCATCCCGCATACTTTTCCTGCTGGAAGGTGGAGTGAATATTTCGATGAATTCCTCTGATGGCAGGCGGCTTCTGCTTGGGGTTGCGGGCGCGGGAGATACTCTGGGGCTTACTTCTGCCATTTCCGGCGACTCCTCTGAGATTCGCGCGCAAGCGATGTACCCTTGCAGGTTCGCGTCGCTGCGGCGCCGGGACTTTCTCGGGATTCTCTCGCGTCATCCGAGCGCTAATCAAAATGTGGCACGCGAGTTATGTGCGGACCTCGCGAGAATCCGCGGAAGATTACGAATACTCGGCCTCACATCGTCCGCGACGGCCAGGCTCGCCCATCTATTGCTGGAGTGGTGTGGCGCGGGTCACCCGACCAGGGACGGGATCCAGATCAAGTGCGCGCTCACTCACCGCGAAATCGGTGAATGTATCGGAGCATCGCGCGAAACGGTCACCCGCGCCTTGGCTGATTTCAAAGCCCACGACTTGGTGAGGCTGCACGGCTCAAATTTGGTGGTCACGAGTCCCGAAGCACTGGCAACCTACGCACGCATAGATTCCACACCGGATCCGCACCTGCCGGCTGCGTGATCCTGCGTCAAGTTCTCTAAATTGTCTTGGGATTTGGCTCCTCAGGTAGGACTCGAACCTACAACCCTTCGGTTAACAGCCGAATGCTCTGCCATTGAGCTACTGAGGAGTGTTTGGCAACAGGATTGTCCTCTCCTACGTTAGCAAACCTCGCGGAGCGCGTCAAAAGCGTTACCTTCACCTGTTTCAGGGCCAAGACTCACTCCGAAAACGGCGCGGGATTCGGCCGGAAACGATACCATGAGAAAGGACTTAAAGGAGGCGCAATGCCCCGCATTTCCCGCGTCGATCGCAGCCAATTGGCACCTGAAATTGCCGCCCTTTACGACAAAGCTTTTGCCCTGCGCGGCAACGTGCCCAATATGTTCCGCGTCATGGCCCACCGACCCGAAATCTACGCCACCATGCAGGCGCATTTCGCCGCCGTCCTATCGACCGGCACCGTTTCAACAAAGCTTAAAGAGCTCATCGTCGTTCGCACCAGCCGACGGAGTCGAAGGATCTGCGGTTGCTTTTTGTGCTCCCAACTTACCGTGAATCCTAACCGGATTCATGAAACTCTTCGGAGCCCAATGCCCCTTCAAATTCCGCCCGGCGCCTTCCAAGCTTATCTCTTCGACTGCGACGGCACCATCGTCGACTCCATGCCTCTCCACTACACCGCCTGGAAGCAGGCGCTCGGCGAGTGGGGCTGCACTCTCGACAAAGATCTCTTTTACTCCTGGGGCGGGAAGCCGCCGGTCGAAATCATCGCGTCGCTGAATCAGATGCGAGGCCTCAGCATGCCCGTTGAAGCCCTTGCCGATCGCAAGGAGAGCCTTTACTTTTCGCTTCTCCACGATCTCAAGCCCATTCCCGAAGTACTCGAGCACATCCTCGCGCAGCACGGACAGATTCCCTTTGCCGTAGTCTCCGGCAGCACACAAGAATCCATCGTCAAGTCGCTCACCGCCGTCGGCCTCCTCGATCACTTCCCTATCCTGGTCGGTTCCGAGGACTACGCGCGCTCCAAGCCCGCTCCTGACGCATTCCTCACCGCCGCCGCCCGCCTTGGTGTCGAGCCCAAAGGCTGCCTCGTCTTTGAAGACACCGATATGGGCATTCAAGCCGCAACCGCCGCCGGAATGGCCTCCGTCCGAATTCCCCAGCCACACGAGCGCAACGGAACCGCGCCCCGCGCGTCTGCGTAAACAATTCTCGAGGAGGGGTCTTGTCTTCGAACGCATTGTCTTCCGCCGAAATCAACGAGCCCAAGCGCGGCCGTTTCGTCTCCGCCGATACCGGCATCCTCTTCGCCATCGCCGCCGCCCTCGCACTCCTCCATCTCCTTACCAACAATCGTTACGGCTTCCATCGCGACGAGCTCCAATTCCTCTCTGACGCGCGCCATCTTGACTGGGGATTCGTCGCCTATCCGCCCTTCACTCCATTCATCGAGCACATCGCGCTCGCGCTTTTCGGCGTCTCTATCGTTGGTCTCCGCCTCACCGCGGTCGCCGCTCAGTTCGCGGTGGTCATCCTCGCCGGCCTCATGACCAAGGAGCTGGGAGGCTCGCGCCTCGCGCAGGTGACTGCGGCCCTCGCCGTCGGCTTTTCCCCACTCCCCATCTTTGAAGGCCACGAGTTTCAGTACACCTCGTTCGATTTTCTCTGGTGGGTGCTTGCCGCTTACTTTGTCGTCCGCCTCCTCAAGTCGGATGACCCGCGCTGGTGGCTGGCCATCGGCGCCGCGCTCGGCCTCGGGCTTGAAACCAAATACTCCATCGTTTTCTACATCGCAGGAATTCTCGTCGGCCTCGTCCTCACCCCCGCGCGCCGCTTTCTCAAGTCCGGCTGGTTCTGGGCTGGCGTCGCTCTCGCGCTGCTCATTTTCCTGCCCAATCTCATCTGGCTCGTCCGTCACGATTGGGTCTCCTACTCCTTCCTCCAGCACATTCACCAGCGCGATGTCGGCGAAGGCCGCGCCAGCGGCTTCCTCTCCGGCCAGTTCTTCGTCTGCGCCAACCTCGCAGCCGCGCCGCTCTGGATCGCGGGCTTCATCGGCTACCTGCGCGATCGCCGCTACCGCATGCTGGCCTTCATATACCTCGTTCCGCTCGCGATATTCTGGGCCAGCAAGGGCCGTCACTACTACGTTGCCCCGGCCTATCCCATGCTCCTCGCGATGGGCGCCGTTCGGGCCGAGGGTTGGCTGCGCACACTTCCGCACTGGGGTCGAGTGACGATCACCTCCGTCTACTTCGCTGGCTTCGCTTTTATTTCCGTCTTTGTATGCGCGCTGCTTCTGCCTTTGGCGACTAGCGGCCCGCTCAAGCAATACGCACTCAGGCACAGTTACGACTTGCGCGAGGAAATAGGCTGGAATGACCTCGTCCGCACGGTCGCGACCATTCGCGATTCCCTGCCGCCCGATCAGCAGGCGCACCTTGGCATCACCGCCGGCAATTACGGCGAGTACGGCGCCATCGATGTCCTCGGTCGCGCCTACGGACTCCCAGAGCCCATCGGCACCAACAACTCCGAGTACCTGCGCGGCTATCCAACGCCGGCGCCCACCACATTCATCGTCATCGGCCTCACGCCGAAGCAGGCCAACTCCATCTTCACCGGCTGCCGCTTGGCTGCTCACAATGGAAATTCTGAAGGTGTGCAGAACGAAGAAAGCCAATACCACCCTGACATCTTCGTCTGCGGCCCTACACGCCTCCCGTTGTCCGAACTCTGGAAGAATCACCAGGACTTCGGATGAGGCCAGGATCGCCGCCTCGCGGACTTGCTAATACAAAATCACCGCCACCCTGAATGCCGTAAACGACCCCTCCGACCCCTGCGCCGGGCAACTTCCAATGGCCGCCTGCCGATAATCGCCTGAAGCGAGCTTGTCCCTTAGCGCCTTCGGCAACTCGGTCAAATCCCCGGCCTGCCAGCGCATCACGAAGCGAGGCATCTCGCCGCCCGCCATCCCGGGCTCTGACCGCGGCATTCCCTCGTCCGTTGCGCACGCCGCGCGCGCCACGCTCGGGTCTCGCAGAATCTCTACCCCGCTCACGCGCACCAGCGCCGCAACTCGCGCCTCCACTTGTGTCGCGCTCAACTGCTCCACGCCCCGAGAATAATCGGCCACGGCGTACATAACTCCGCGAGCCGCCACGACAGCCACGCCCACTCGGTCCACGTCCGGGCTCAGCAGGTTGGCGCGATGCCCCGGCGAATGCATCCACGCTTCGTGAATCGCATCCGCCGACGGCCCCACGGCCACATTCTCTTCAATCACGCTGAAGTGCGCCCCAGCCTGCGCCGTCCGCGTTGTCAGGTCCGCCTCACCGCTGTACTGGTGTGCAATCGGCCCTTCCGCTGCCATGCGCTCGCAGTGCGCCAGGGCCGCAGCCGCCAGCGCCGGATCCCAATCCAGACGCCCCATTCCGGCCTGTATTCGCGCTTCATTGGCCAGCGCAAAAATCTCTCGGGCCCCCGCCTGCAAATTGGCTGAGCCGGCATACGAACCCTGGGCCGCGATTTGTGCCACAACTAGCGCTGGAAGCGCGGTGAGAAGAAACGTGCGCAAAAAGATCTTCATACGGGCTTAGACCCGGCGCTCACGCCCGTGTCGCTGTATTCTTTTCTTGAGTGCTGCTCAATAGCCCCGCCCTCCGCACGTTTTTGTTTTCTGCGGAGACAACGGGCGCGAAATTCCGCATGGAAATGCGCCGGCCGCTCACGCTGCTAAGACGGGACTGGGTCTTCCGGCTCGTCCTCCGCGCTATCGAGAGCGGGTTTTCCCTGGTTGAGATCGTTACGCCGTGCGACCAACGGGAAAAGAAGAAGTGCCGGCAATCCCACGACGCTCGTCATTACGAAGAACCATGGCCAGCCCATCTTCTCTGACAACCATCCCCCTGAGGAGGCCACAACGGTGCGGCCGAGCAATGTAATCGAGGAAAGCAGTGCGTACTGAGTCGCTGTCGCGGTGAACGCGGGCGAGCATAGGCTCGAAATATAAGTGATCAGCGCGGTCCCTGCCATGCCGCCCGTGATGTTTTCGGCAGTGACACATAGGGCCAGATAGCCGATGTGATGTCCATCCACAGCCTGGAGGACAAAAAACAGGTTCCCCGCCGACTGCAATATCCCACAAAGGATCAGCGAGCGGAGGATTCCGTACCGCGTCGTCACGATTCCGCCCAGCATCACCCCGGCCACAATGGAGAAAAATCCGAACACTTTCGATGCCGCGGCGATCTCAGGGAGAGAAAATCCCAGCGCTATGTAGAGGGGGGTAGACATGACTCCCGCCATCGCCTCGCCCAGCTTGTATCCGAAGATGGCGATGAGGATGACGGGCCAAAGCGGGCGCTGCATAAAATCGCGAAAAGGAACGATCACAGCCTTTGAAATCGCGCGGCGAACGGTGTGCCAGCCAGATTCCGCCGGATGCGAAGTTTCAGCCGGCACCTTCGGTTCCGGAACCAGCAAAAACACCACGAGCCCTGCTCCGACGAGCGCAGCCATGGTGGCATAGGCGGCAAACCACCCGGCGTAGGCCGCGATCAGCAAGCCGCCGGCGCCGGAAACCAACATACCGATCCGGTAGCCTGCCTGGACCATGGCTGCTCCGGGCGCCTGCTGATCGCCCGTCGTGCTCTCCACGCGCCAGGCGTCGATCACAATGTCCTGGCTCGCCGAAAGAAATGCAACAAGCACTGCGAAGGCCGCCATCAGACGCAGGTTATGCTTCGGATCCGAAGATCCCAGAGCAAGAATTGCGCCGATGAGAAGGATCTGGATCGTGATTCCCCAGCCGCGCCGCCGCCCCAAAGGCAGCGGCGGGGGCACGCGATCCATGATGGGCGCCCATACGAACTTGAATGCGTACGATGTGCCCACCAGGGCTATCGCGCCGACGGCTGCGCGCCGCACTCCGGCTGTCGCCATCCACGCTTGAAGAGTTGAATACGTCAACAACAGCGGCAAGCCGCTCGAAAAGCCGAGCGCAAGCACTTGGAGCACGCGGGGCTCAGTATAGGCAGCCAACGCGCGCCGCCAGTTGGTTCGGGTTTGTGCGTGCTTGGTCGCCGGTGATTCGTTCATCTCAATTTGCGTGCGTACCTTCTCTCAGCCTACCTCCGCCGGCGCAGCTTATTCTGAAAACGTGAAACTCGGCATCATCTCTGATACCCACGGCCTCCTTCGTCCCGAAGTCTTGCCAGCCCTCGCCGGCGTCGAGCGAATCCTTCACTGCGGCGACGTGGGAAAATTCTCCATCCTGGCCGAGCTCGAGAAGATCGCTCCCGTCACCGCCATCCGCGGCAACATCGACCGCGAAGGCCCCTGCAGCAAGCTGCCCGAAACCGACGTCGTCCTCATCGAGAACCCTCCCCACGCGGGCCTTTACCTCTACATGCTCCACGGCCTTAAGACCCTCCACCTCGACCCCGTAGCAGCCAGATTTGCCGCCGTCCTCCACGGCCACACTCATATCCCAAATTTCGTCACGAAGAAAGGCGTCCTCTACTTCAACCCAGGCTCCTGCGGCCCGCGCCGCTTCGACCTGCCGGTGACCGTGGGGCTTCTGACGGTGAATGTGCATGGAAAGTTGAAGGCGGAGATTGTGACTCTTTGCCTATGACCTCAAAGCTCCAACTCGAATGGATGGGCCCTTGGCTTTGCCCGCCGGCGCCTGCTAACGCCTGCCAGCCGAACTCGCGAGGTCACACATTTTGGCCTTTTTGTATCCCAATGCGATCATCTCGGCTGCCCGGTAGAACTCCATCGTCCCACACGCCCTTCTGGGGATTTCTATGACCGCGTCTGGCGGATAAGCGGCCAGCTTCTGGCGGGCAATGGCGCTCTGCATGGCGTCGAATGCCTGAGTGGCGATTTCGTACGCTCCCCAATCCCGGTTTTCGCCGCTCGTCACCGCTGGTTGTAGCCGGCCGATGAAGCGATTGATCTTCTCGCGAAACGGGGACGAAGCCGTTTCTGGGCCGGTGCTCATCTCAACCGGCTCTATCGGGCTCTCAGCGGACCCGTTCAGGTTAACGGCGATCGTCATGTCGGTTCCATCGCAGGCCGTCGGCGCAATGGGCACGGGATTCAGAACCCCTCCATCGACAAGATCGACCCCCTTGTACTTGAAAGGAGTGAAGAAGAGAGGGATCGCGAAGGATGCGCGCATGGCATCAAAGAGATTGCCCGACCGAATCCAAATCTCCTTCTGGCCTCTCAAGTCAGTGGCGACGGCCGTAAATGAAATCGGGAGTTCTTCAATCAGTTTCTCTCCTACCAGGCCGATCAGGGTGCTGACGAGTTTCTCGCCTCTCACCAGTCCGCTCTTTTCCCATGAAAGATCGAGCAGCGTGACGATATCGGCTTTCGTTAAAGTACGCACCCATTGTTCATACACATCCAGTTTCCCGGCAGCATAGATGCCCCCGATCACTGCGCCGATCGAACAGCCAACTACCGACTTGATCTTGAAGTCATTTTCTTCGAGCCAATGAATGACGCCTATGTGCGCTAAACCTCGAGCACCACCGCTTCCCAGAACCAGGGAAACGGTCTTCCCCTTCGTTGTCGCCATCTTCTCACCGCATGCCTTTCACTCTGACGCCAGAATATGCCTCACGACCTCCCTCGCGCCTGCGCCCTGGAAAAACAAAACTGTCCCGCCGCGAAACAAACCGCCTGCGCCGGCCCAACCGCAACAAAACCACAATAAAAACCTGAGATCGTCTCCCTGTTCCCTGTTCCCCACCTCACCCATACACCGCCGGAATAAAGTTCTGCTCGTGGATCGGCGGCCGCACATACTTCGACTTCATGATCTGCGGCAGCTTCAGCGGCGCCGGCGTCAGGTCGCGGTAAGGAATCATCGAGAGCAAATGCCGAATCACGTTCAGCCGCGCCGATTTTTTGTTCTCCGCGTTCACCACAAACCACGGAACCTGTTTCGTATCGGTCAACGCAAACATCTCATCCTTGGCCCGCGAATAATCCGCCCAATGCTTGCGCGACTCCAGATCCATCGGGCTCAGCTTCCATCGTTTCGTCGGCTTGTCCATCCGATCCTGAAACCGCCGCTCCTGCTCCTCGTCGCTCACGCTGAACCAGTATTTGACGAGAATGATCCCCGATCGAACCAGCATGCGCTCGAACTCCGGGCAGCTCTGCATGAATTCCAGATACTCTCTGTCCGTGCAAAACCCCATCACGTGCTCCACGCCCGCGCGGTTATACCAGCTTCGGTCGAAAAGCACCATCTCCCCCGCGGCAGGCAAATGCGCCACATACCTCTGGAAATACCACTGCGTTTTCTCGCGCTCCGTCGGTGTCGCCAGCGCAGCAATCCGGCACACGCGAGGATTCAGCGAGTCTGCGATCCGCTTGATCGCCCCGCCCTTGCCCGCCGCATCGCGCCCCTCGAACAGAGCCACCACACGCAGCCCCTCGTGACGGATCCACTCCTGCAGCTTCACCAGCTCCACTTGCAGCCGTCGCAGTTCGCGCTCATAGTCGCAGTCTTTACCAAACGCAGCGCCGCCACCCCGCCACTGACCTTCCCATTTGCATGCCCGTTGGGCCGCCCATTCGGGCTCCTGTTCGCCTGCGCCACACCATTCGGCTTCCCCGCCCCGTTCCCCTCGCCGTGCTTGTGCTTCTTGTCTTTCTTCGCCATGGTTCGCTCGCGCGGCAGCCTGTTCCGCCTCATCCTCCCTATCGGCAAATCCCTCTCCTCGATTACTCCGTCGCCCGCGCTCTCTTTCCTCCGTTCCCTCACTCGACAGCGCGTCCGGATCGCCCATAACGATAGGCGTGTGCGTCAGTAACGTGACGAACAAGGTTCGGCGGCACGTCCGCCCGCCCATCCGCTCCTTCAACGCGCCGATAATCGAATCTGTGAAGGCTCGAAACAATCTCGCTCTCTTAAAGGACTATGCCGCCTATCTTCGCGTAGAAAAAGGACTTCGCCCGCTCACCTGCGAGGCTTATCTCAGCGATTTGCGCATCTTCTCCGAGCTCCTTGAAGATCGCAACGCCATCCTGCTCTCCGCGGTCGAGGCTGACGTCTCCGCATTTCTCGATCACCTTCGCACGCACAACATCGACTCCCGCTCCGCCGCACGCAAGCTAAGCTGTCTCCGCGGCTTTTACAAATGGCTTCTTCTCGATCGCCGCATTCATCACGACCCCACAGTCAACATCGAGTCGCCCAAGGCCTGGAAAGTTCTGCCCAAATCTCTCGCCGAGCCCGAAGTCACCGAAATGCTCGAGCGTGCTGCCATGGCTGCCTCGCATCCCCAGGCCAAGGCCACCGCCCTGCGGGACCGCGCTATTCTCGAGCTTCTCTATGCCGGCGGCCTGCGCGTCTCTGAGGTCACTGGGCTTTCCGTTAGCGATCTCGGCCTCGACGCCGGGCGCGCGCAGGTTCGCGGCAAGGGCGATAAGGAGCGGATCGTCCCCCTCGGCCGCTCCGCCATCCAGGCCCTCGAACAATACCTCCGCGAAGGCCGCCCACACCTCGAGCGCATCAGCTCGGTACGCAAGAAACGGCCCGCACCGGGGGACCGCTCTCGGCTTTTTCTCTCTCTGCGCGGTATGCCTCTCACCCGCCAATGGATCTGGAGCCTCGTCAAGCGATCCAACCACTCCACCAGCCCTCACGGCCTGCGCCACAGCTGCGCCACGCACATGGTCGAGCACGGCGCCGACCTGCGCAGCGTGCAAATGATGCTAGGCCACGCCGACATCTCCACCACGCAGGTCTACACGCACCTGGCCCTCGGCCGCCTCAAGGCCGTTCATCGCATGCATCATCCGCGTGGGGCGCGGCGCGTGCCTGATTCCGCCGCCCCGGTTCTCGGCCCGCAACTTGTCGAGTCCCGAATTGTGCCGCGCAACTCTAGCGAGGAAACCCCATGAGCGCAACCGCCGCGCCGCCCATCCCTTCCTCGCCATCCGCTTCTTCTTCCTCCGTTTCTTCGCCGGCCCGTTCCAAAACCGCCGTCGCCAAAATCCCAGCCCCCCAAATCGCAGCGTTGGTCGACGCCTACCTCCACGTCCTCTCCGCCGAGCGCGGCTCCTCGGCCCACACCCTTCGCGCCTACCGTCGCGAGCTGCACGGCTTCTCCGCCTGGCTCGCCGCCCAACACCCCCGCCTCACCGTCGCCCGCATCGAGCACACACACATCCGTTCCTATCTCGGCACGCTCTACGATCGCGGGCTCTCCAAAGCCTCCGCCGCCCGCGCGCTCGCGTCCATTCGCAGCTGGTTCAAATGGCTGGCACGCAACCACCACATCGAGCAAAATGCCGCGTCCCTCGTCTCCACGCCGCGCCTTCCCAAACATCTGCCCCGTGTGCCGTCCATTGAACAGATGAACCGCGTGGTCGATTCCGTGCTCGACGACGCAGCAAGCTGGCCCGCGCGCGACAAAGCGATCCTGGAGATGCTCTACGGCTGCGGCATCCGCAACGCCGAGCTCACGGCCCTCGATCTTGATGACATTCATTGGGCCAATGAGGCCATCCTCGTGCGCGGCAAGGGGCAAAAGCAGCGCTACGTTCCGTTGGGCGACACAGCAGCCGAAGCCCTCCGAACCTACATCGCCGAGCGCGCCGCCCTTCTTGCAGCCGACGATCGTCAAAAACCCCTCAACACGCCCGCGCTCTTTCTCAATCTGCAACTACGCGGCCTTCGGAAAGGTGGTCAGGCTCGCCTCACCACGCGTAGCGTCGGCCGCATCGTCAAGCACATCGCCATCCTCCGCGGCCTGCCGTCTGACGTGCATCCGCACACCCTGCGCCACGCCTTCGGAACCCACCTGCTTGAAGAAGGCGCCGACCTGCGCGCCATTCAGGAACTGCTCGGCCACGAGCGCCTCTCCACCACGCAGCGCTATACCCAGCTCACCACCGCCCAACTCACCGCCGTCTACGACCGCACTCATCCCCGCGCCCGCTAGCCGCCGGCACACACCCTCGCCTCGACACGCCCATGCAACATCAACCCTCCGGATCACATCTCATACACAGAGGCTTCGTCAGGCAGGAAACGCCGCGACCTCATACCGAGGGGGAAAGTTATGGCGCAAACGATTCTCGATAATCAGGCAACAGTCGACGATATCTTCCGCGAGGTCAACCGCATCAAGACTGTCGTCACCGACGCGGTCGATGATGGCGTTCAATCGGCCATCCGCGCCATGAAGCAGGGGCGCGAAGTCGCCGAGGACGCGGTCCACGACGCCCGCTATGCCATCAAGCGGAACCCTCTGCAGTCAGCGGGCATCCTGCTTGGCGTCGGCATCCTCCTCGGCAGCATCGCCACCTTCCTCGCCGTGCGCCGCGATTGAATCCGGAACTCGCTGGCTCGCAAGGAGATTGGCGCCAAGACCATCGACTCCGTCGGACTGAACCCGTCCAAGGAGCGATTTTCGGGGCGTTTCGATCATAAAATCGACGAAATTTCGCGAAATTTGTCGACGGTTTTGAGGTTGATTTATTGATTACAAAAGAGTTAAGTTGGAAAATATACCCCCGGGGTATGAAAATCACTTCTATGGCTTTTTGCCCTCCGGATAAGGCGAATCTTTAAACAGATCAGTTTGCCCACCTAAAACAATTGTAGAGATTAGGAAGAAATGGTCGGCAAACTTGACGGAGAGAATTCTCGATTTGTTTTCAGTGGGTTGGGGTGGTCGGAGGACGGCAGGGGGCTGGACATCCCAAACGGCTGCCCCGAAAGCGAAACGGCACGTTCATCGTCCAAGGCAGCTCCGTTCATCGTGCGCTGATCGCTGAAGCCTGTCAGCTACCGGCTACAAGCTGCATGCTGTCATCAGCCAGCTGTCCCTACGTCGAGTAATCCGCGTTGATGTGTATATATTGTGCCGTCAGGTCCGTCGTCCAGAACACGCACGACCCCCGTCCCTGGTTGAGCTCAATCGAGATCGAGAACTCGCGCTGGCTGAGGTACTCGTGGGCTGAAGCTTCATCAAACTCCGCGGCACGTCCGCCGTCGCGGCAAATCTGCAGCTCGCCGAAGCGAATGTCGATGCGCGCCGGATCGACCTGCGCGCCCGAGTAGCCGATCGCCGCCGCCAGCCGGCCCCAGTTCGGATCGCATCCTGCCCACGCCGTTTTCACCAGCGGCGAATGAGCAATAGCCTTGGCCACCCGCAGCGCGTCGGCATCGCTACTCGCACCACTGATGCGCAGCTCCACCACGTGCGATGCGCCTTCGCCGTCGGCCACCACCTGCCGCGCCAATGAAGTGCACACATCGGTCAGCGCGACCGCAAACGCTGCGTCGTCCGCGCCAATCTTCATGCCGCTGGCTCCGGACGCGAGCAAGAGCACAGTATCGTTCGTCGACGTGTCGCCGTCGACCGAAATTCTGTTGAAACTGACTTCAACCGCGGCGCGGAGGTAGCCGTCTAGATCGGCAGGCTCGATCGCGGCGTCGGTCAGCACGTAGACCAGCATCGTAGCGTGAGGGACTAATTGCGGATGAATCATCCCTGAGCCTTTGCCGAAGGCGGCAATCCTGACCTCGCGGGCGGCTCCGTCAGCACCCTTCAACTCGAGCCGCGCAAAGGCCATCTTCTCGACCAGGTCCGTGGTCAGAATCGCGTGCGCCGCGTCGGAGAAATCGCTCGTGCTGGAGCCCACACCTGCGACCAGCTCCGGCAGCACGGCAATCAGTTTTTCCGCCGGTAGCGGCACGCCAATGATCCCGGTCGACGACGGGAACACTTCTTCAGGTCGGCAGCCAAACACTTTCGCCGCCGCCGCGCATGTGGCCCGCGCAGCGCGCAGGCCGGCCTCACCTGCGGCGCAGTTGGCGTTTCCCGCATTGATGGCGGCCACGCGGACGCGTCCGCCTGTTGCGCTCAAGTTTTCCTTGTCGACAATCAGGGGCGCCGCAATCACGCGGTTCGAAGTAAACGCGGCCGCCGCGCTGGCCGGCGCATCCGCCACAATCAGGGCGAAGTCGGGCCGTCCGCTGGCCTTCAGGCCGGCTTTCACTGCACCAAATCGGAATCCTTTTGGGATGGTGTTGCTCGATAAATCGCTCATGCGGTCAACCCCATTTAATCTAGCAGGTAAGGGGCGCATCGGAACCGGTTCATGAGCCAGAGCGAAATCAATCCGCAAACCTTTCTTGAGATGCGCGCGGTCAATGTCGCTCGCGGCGATCGCGTCGTCCTGCATGAAGTGAATCTCAGCATTCGCGCCGGCGAGCACGTCGCCATCCTCGGTCCGAACGGCTGCGGCAAATCCACCCTCATTCTGGCCATGACTTGCCAGCTCTATCCCATCGTTCACCCCGGGATGGTGGTCCGCATCTTCGGCCGTGAGCGCTGGGATCTGACCGAGCTGCGCCGCCACTTCGGCATCGTGACCGCCGGGCCCATGGGCGGCGAGCTGCCCGGCGAGCGAACGGCTGTCACATCCGGCCTCGACGCAGTGATCTCCGGCTTCTTTTCGGCCTCCACACTATGGCCCAATCTCCATGTAACCGATGAAATGAGAGCTCGGGCGCAAGAGGCTTTGGCGCGAATGGAGGCGACTCACCTCTCCCAGCAACTCGTCGGCGCCATGTCGGCTGGAGAAAAGCGCCGCATCCTGATTGCCCGCGCGCTCGTCCACCGGCCGCAGCAACTCCTTCTCGACGAGCCCTCTAACGCGCTCGATCTTTCGGCTCAGCGCGAGTTGCGCGAAACGCTGCGCGGGCTTGCCCGCGAAGGCACTGGCCTGGTGATGGTCACCCATCATCTCGGCGACATTTTGCCGGAGATTGAGCGCATCATTCTCATGCGCGATGGCCGCATTGTGGCCGACGGCCGCCGAGAGGATTTTTTGACCGAACCGCGCCTGAGCGAGCTCTTCCATGCCCCGGTGCGCATCGGCCGCGACGCAGAATGGTTGCACAGCTGGTGACGAGGAACGAAATCCGCCGGGGAAACAAGAATTGGTAAAGGTGGGGCGATGGAAAGCGCGATAAAACCCGCTCGCTGGAAGTTCTTCCTCGCCTTCGCAATCATCTATCTTGTCTGGGGATCGACTTTCTTCGCCATTCGCGTTGGCGTCAGCGAGCTCCCACCATTTCTCTTCTGCGCCATGCGATTTCTGGCCGCTGGCCTGTTGGTTTTTCTCTGGGCAATCGCACACGGCGAGCGCGGGCCGACCATGCGCCAGTGGCGTTCCGCATTCCTGCTCGCGTTTCTCATCTTCGTCGTCGACTACGGCCTCCTCTTCTGGGCAGAGCAGCGCGTTCCCTCGGGCATCGCCGCCGTCATCCTGGCCACGATTCCCGGCTTCATGGCCTTGTCCGAGATTCTCATTCTCCGTAGCCAGCGCCTCACCGCACGGCTCGCTCTTTCGCTTCTCGCGGGAATTGCAGGCGTTGCAGTCCTCGTGAGCCCGTCACAATTGCTCGGCAATCTCGGCGGCGCCGCGATCGACAAAGCAGGAGCCATCGCGCTCATCATCGGAGCCATTGGCTGGTCGGTCGCATCGGCGCTGTCGCGGAAGCTGCCGCTTCCTTCGTCGAAAGTGATGAGTTCGGGCGCGCAGATGCTCGCTGGCGGAATCATGCTGGCTGCAGTCGTCGCATTACGCGGCGAAGGTCGCGGGCTTCGTCTCTCCACGATCTCCGGGTCCGCATGGGTCGCATTGCTCTACCTCGTCTTCGCCGGCTCCATTGCAGGATTCACCGCATATGTGTGGCTGCTGCACCACGAATCCCCCACCAAAGTGGGGACCTACGCATACGTCAATCCCGTCGTTGCTGTTTTGGTGGGCTACTGGCTGGGCGGCGAGCCAGTGGGCATCCGCACGATTGTCGGCGGTATTCTCGTCCTGGCGAGCGTTATCGCAATCACAAGTTTGCGTCCAAAAGCCAACCTCTCGCCGCAGAGGGCGAAGGATAAATGAATTAGACCGAATGGGCGACATGCAATTCCGCCTGAGTTCAACCGCCTGTTCCAGACCTGTGTTACCATTCGGCCAACTGGTCGACCCCCTTTTTCATGGGGCGGAGGGCAAATCATCATGACGATTTCCAGGCGAGATTTCATCAAGACAAGCGTTGCTGCCGGTGCCATCGCGAGCATGGGCAGCCTGCCTCTGCTTGCCGAGCGCGCATCCGCGTCGAGTTTGGTTACGCTGGGCAAATCGGGAGTGAAAGTCACGCGCCTCGCATTCGGCACGGGCAGCAAGAACGGCTATGTACAGTCCTCGCTCGGGCAAAAGGAGTTCAGCAGGCTCGTTGCGTATGCATATGAGCGCGGGGTCCGATTCTTCGAAACGTCGGAATCCTATACGACGCCGGCTATGCTCGGCGAGGCGCTCAAGCCATTTCCCCGCGACAGCTATCAATTGATGTCCAAGGTCACAACGGAAGACGAGGGCGATCCGTTGAAGAAGCTTGACGAGTTGCGTCGCACTTCGCAGACCGATTACTTCGACATTATGCTGCTTCACTGGCAGCACACTGGCACCTGGCCGGCCGACACCGGACGCTGGCAGGACGCAATTCTCGAAGCGCAGCACCGCCAGACGATCAGGACCCACGGCGCCTCGGTTCACGGGCTGCCCGCGTTGCGCCGGGTGCCCGAGACCAAATGGCTTGAAATCGCCATGATCCGCGTGAACCACAAAGGCACCAGGATGGACAACGAGAACGACGATTGGGATGTCCCCGGCAACGTCAGCGAGGTCGTCAATCATGTCCAGCAAGCCCGGACCGAGGGGATGGGCGTCATCAGCATGAAGCTTGTAGGCGAGGGAACCTTTACCGGCCGCAACGATCGCCAGCAGGCGATGCGATTTGCTTTCCGGAATGCGGGCGTCGACTGTGTCACGGTCGGCTATAAGAACACAGCGGAGATCGACGAGGCCATTGAGAACGTAAACCTGGCGTTTGCGTAATCAGCCCGCCGTGGCCGGCGAATGACCTCCAACTTTGGTGGGCCGATCACACATTCAATCCATGGACGGGCTGCGCGAAGGTCTCTAAGGGATGCGCCAACTGCTATGCAGAACGCATGGATTCGCTGCGTCAACTCTGGTTGTACAAGCTAAGCATCGATTGAATCTGGCGTTCTTGGGTACTGGAACCCTCGGGTTCGTGTGAATTGCGGCTACGGCTCACTTCGTCTGATTACAAATGAGAAACTGACGGATAGGCGACAATTCAGCCACCAATCCATTCCCGGACACTTGGGTGTTTTCCGTTACCGATCCTGCCTGTCGGAATGAAGATGATTGACTGTAGCTGTGGTTGAAGCTGCTGCGCCGCGCCGGCACCGTAGACTTATTCCGGTAGGAGGCAGGACATGGCAATGAACGACTCCGCTCAATATGCTTCGGCGCCCAATCGTGCTGGGTTGAGGCTTGCTATGATGCGGCACTTGCTTCTCGCGTTCGCTGTATGTATCTGCACGGCTTGCGCCACAGCCGCGCAAACGCCCGATGCCCAACCGGTCAACCCGGATGCGACACCGGCCGCGCGGGCGCTGCTGCACGATTTGGACAAAATCACGGGCCACGCCACGATCAGCGGCGAGCATAACTATCCGAACACTGTCTCCCGCTACTCAGACCGCGTTTACGATTTGACTGGCGAATACCCCGGCGTCTTCGGACAAGACTTCGGCTTCTCGGGCGGGGACGATAAGGACTCCGCGCTTGGGCGTCCGTCCATGATTCAGGAAGTAATTCGCCAGTACCGCAATGGCGCAGTGATCGCACTGACATGGCACGCGGTGCGGCCGACTGAAGACGAACCTGCCACTTTTCACGACAGCGTGCAAGGGCATCTGACTGACTGGGAGTGGCGCCAGATCCTGACACCCGGTACGGATCTCAATATGCGCTGGTGCCGGCAAGTGGACCGCATCGCGGGCTACCTTAAAGAGTTGCAGGACGCAGGCGTGCCTGTGCTCTTCCGCCCTTACCACGAGATGAACGGCAGCTGGTTTTGGTGGGGCGGTCGCCCAGGCCCGGATGGCTCTGCGGCACTCTACCGCCAGATTTATGACTGTTATGTGCACGTGCATCATCTCAACAATCTCGTTTGGGTGTGGAACGTAAACAGCCCCGGTGCGAGCGCCGGCTCTGTTGCCGACTACTTTCCCGGCTCCGACTGTGTTGACGTGCTTACGATGGATATCTACGGACCGTTCAGCCAGGAGTTCTATGACCGGATGGTGGCGCTTGCCGATCCCCTTCATAAGCCGATCGCCCTGGCCGAGGTGGGAGCCATGCCGTCGCTCACCACACTCGCAGCACAGCCCCGCTGGGCATATTTCATGATGTGGAGCGGTTTGGAAGAAAGCTTCAATAGCCTCGACCAATTGCAGACGAACTTTCACGCTCCGAGCATTATTAATCGCGGCGATTCACGCATTTCCGCGCCGCTCGCGGCTCTGACTAAGCCTCCGGCGCCGGGAGACATTAGTGCCGATGCTGAGGTGCGTGTCCTGCTCGCTAAACTAGCTGATGCGAAGGGAAAGGGAGTTCTCAGCGGGCAAAGCGTAGTCGAATCCGCCGCCAGCACTTTTCCCGAGGCGCAGGCGGTACTTACCGCAACCAGCAAACAACCGGCGATCGTCGAAATCGGTCTGACCGGAGCCACCGAGCCAAGTACGCTTCTCGCGCAGGTGCGGGAGGCGACGCGCCAAGGCGAGTTGGTCGAATTGCGCTGGACCCCGCCTCGCCCAACCGACAGCGCCGCTACGGGCGTGCTCACGAGTTTTGAATGGCAGCAGTTGCTCGAGCCGGGGACAGACCTGAATCATCGTTGGGCAGCGCAGGCAGATGCTGTAGCCGCGCTGTTGCGCCCGCTCGCCGAGGCGCATCTCGCCGTGCTCTGGAGCCCATATCCGGCGCAGAACGGAAACGGTAATTGGTGGTCAGGTCATCCTGGGTCTGAAGGCTCGCAGGAGTTGTACCGAAGGCTCTATGAGCACCTTACCGTCGATGGCAACCTCCATAACCTTGCTTGGGTTTGGGAAGCGGTGCCTCCCAGCTTCAATCCCGGAGGAAACAATGGGCTGGAAGATTTCTTTCCCGGGCCGTTGCACATCGACGCGATCACGCTGGATGCAAATACGCTTGGCGAAAGCCGCTTCCCGCTCGACCGCCTTGTGTCTGAGTTTGCCGGCGACAAACCATTCGGTGTTCGCGTCGCCTCGGGCGTACCGGCTGCGGACGTGCTCAAACGAGAGGTGAACTGGCGGTGGATGCTGTTGTCGCCCACTGCTGTGTCTGGTTCTGCTGGCGGGCCCGGTTCTGATGCGATCAAGGCCTTCTACGCAGATCCGCACGTGCTAGTCGCGGCCCAGAAATAATGACGGGCCCAAATCTCAGGTAAAGCCGATCATCGGAGCCGTCTATTGGTCCCGGGCGGTTGGTTGGCCTTCAACCCGGAACCGGAGGTCAGATATCGGTATTTCCCCTTACCGCTGCGTAAGTGCAGGCTAAGCCTATTTCTCTCCCGCGAGTTTGCGCAGGCGAGCACTCACATTCCAAAACGCACGGCCGTCGTGGTATCCGCCCTTCCAAATGGAGCCCTTGTCCTGTGTAATTGGCGTGCCGTCCGCCTCGGTCAGGTTATAGAGGCCGTGGTATTGGCTATCGATCATGTGGTTCTTGATGAAGTTCCACTGTTCGACGAACCTAGCAAAGTAAATGGGCTCCCGCGTTCCGTATCGCTCGTGCATCATAAGCAGCGCATTCAGCCCTTCTACCTGGACCCACCATTCCTTGAGCTGGCTTTCCGGCTTGCCCGAGGCTGTGCCGTCCTGGAAAAAGCCGCCGTTGCTTGCATCCCAACCGTAGGCAAGAGCGTGATCGACCAGCATTTTTGCCATTCGTTCTGTTTTCTCGCTCGCATGGTGATGGAGGAGTTCGTCGGTTTCCAGCATCAAATAGGCGGTCTCAACATCGTGGCCGAAGGAATCCAGGTCGGGAATTGGCTGCCAGGTATTGGTGAAATAGAGATTCATCGCACCGGGCTCGACGCAGATCTTATCGCGCACGATGACCAGCATTTCTTCAAGGCGTGCGCGAAGCGCTGGGTCAGGCCAGACGCGGTAAAGCTCTGTGAAGGCCTCGAGCAAATGAATGTGGGTATTCATCGACTTGTAGCCGATAGGACCGATGGGCCCCATGGCGACGCGTCCGTTGGGAACATTCGCCTGAATCGGCGTGCCGTCGCGGGCAAGCCACTCATAATATCCGCCATGCTCGGAGTCATGCGCGTGCTGGTCGGTCCAGAGAAAAGCCTTCTTCGCGAGCTCGAGCGCCTTGGGATCGCCAGAAGCCTGGTAGGCCGCAGCTAATCCATAGATGCAAAATGAAATGCCGTACAGATTTTTGCCGTCCTTGAATTCCGGAGTCACATGGCCGTCGTCGTCGAGCAACCAGAAGAAACCGCCGTCCTGCTTGTCCCACATGACGTCTTCCAGATAGGCGACCCCGTGCTGCACGATGGGCAGAAACTCTGCTTTCAGCTTTGGGTCGCGCAGGACGACCTGAGCTGCGACCCAGGTCATGCGTCCTTGCATGACGGATGCCTTGCCGTCGCTGGGTGCCCACCGCCAATCGCGATTGAAGTGGGTATGGAACCCGCCATATTCATGATCCACGGCTCGGAGAAACCAAACGTTGATCACATCGGTGTACAACGCATTCTGGACTTCGGCGGCCAGCTTGAGATAGTCCGCGTGTGTTGGCGGCGAAACGTTGGTCTGCACGGATTCTGTGGGTTGTTGTGCCATACATGAGCCAGAGGTTAGAAGCAGTGCGAGAAAGATGCACCGTATTCGCATCGCAAACCCATTTCGAGACGGTTGACCTACAATTTCGGCCATGCGCGCCTCCCATAACCTAATCAACACTGACTGGCTAATGCTACACCGTCGTTTTTCTGGGGTCCTACCCTCAGTTCCGCGCATGCCAAGGCCCAAGCCCGAGTCGCGTGGCAGCAATTGGATTGAGCCAAGACAGGTACCCCGATGAGGCCCTCTGGAACACGCTCAACCAGAAAACAGCCTCGTATGGCATACTCGATCACCTCGAGCGGTCGCTTGATTCTACACGGCCGCGAAATGCCTGGGACAAAACGAAGTAGCCTCCCACCAATTCGATTAGCTGGGCTCCGGTCGAGTGATCGGCAACTCGGAAGTTGCACCGAAAACGAGTCACTTCCGGATTGCCGACGATACGCCCGGAACACGGACGGGCTAAGTTGTCATAAAGACGCTGCTCTTTTCAGCTTCTGGCTGGCCCCGTGGATTCGCGAACGACGAGTTTCGGTTCCACGACAATCTCGTCGCGTGGCGAAACTGTGTTGTGGAGGCGATTCAGCAGGCTCTGCGTGGCAATCCGGCCGATCTCCTCGAGCGGTTGGTTGATCGTTGTCAACCGCGGCAAAGTGAATGCAGCCGCCTTAATGTCGTCAAAACCGATGACCGAGACGTCCTCGGGCACACGCAGGTTGAAGTCCTTCAGGGTGCGAATCGCTCCCATGGCCGATATATCGTTGAAGGCGACAAGCGCGGTAAACCGCTGTTTGGCAGCCAGCAGCTTTTGCACAACGCTAAACCCAAGTTCCGGCGAGGTCATGTCGCGGTCGAGGTGCACCACCAGCTTCGGCCGAATCTCAATGCCCATTCGCTTCGCCACTTCAACCAGGTGGTTCCAGCGCTCTTCGGAGTCAGAGCTGAACGGCATGCCCCGCATGAACGCGATTCTGCGATGCCCCAGCCCGTAGAGATGTCCCAGAGCGAGCTCAGCGGCCCGAGCGTGATCGAGCACCACGTTGGTGATGCCGTCAATATGCCGGTGGCCCGCCACAGCCACTACCGGAATCGAAACGGGATGCTCGAGATGGGTATCGACCGCGATGAGCCCTTGCGCTCCGCGCGAAACCAGCATCCGAGTGTAGTCCTCAATCAGATTCTTGTTGTGCCGGTGATGAGCCGTGAAGTAGAAATACCCCGCCTGGATTAGCTGATCTCCGATGCCGCTCATCACCTCTGTGTGATATCCCTCGCCCAAGCCCGGCACCAGGATGCCAATCGTCAAGGTCCTGCGGTTGCGCAGCGAACGTGCCAGAAGATTTGGCTGGTAGTTCATCTTCTTGGCGGCCGCCTTGATGCGATCACGCGTCGCCTGGGGAATCGATCGCCCTGGTACGTCATTCATGACGACTGATACTGTTGCTGGATTGAGCCCAAGATGCTCAGCAACCTGCTTCAGGCTCGCTGTCTGGTGAACCGTGGGCTTTGTTGCGTCTTGTGATTTCTTGCCGCTCGCGGAGTCCTTCATCTCGCCTCTCGAATTTGTCTTGAACTGACTATATTGCTGGCCTCACAACGCTCCGGGCATCGCGGCTCCGCGCCTTACGGACTCCTCGGGTGAGGCGATTAGACAGCAGAAAACGCTTACCGTAGAGATCATAAGCGCGCTTGCAAATTCTGGCAAGGATTGAACTCTCAAACGAAAACAACTTTTTTCACAAATCGCAGGAGCTGAATCTTCATAAGACCATCGATTGTCTTATGAAGACTTAGCAAGCTCTGGATTGAATGTTCCCACCGACTGAAGGCGCCGAAAAGTCAGCACAATCAGCACGACCATACCCATTCCCGCGACCACCGGAACCACCAGTCCACAGCGCAGCGAATGATAGTGCGCCGATACCAACCCCGTGATCCAAGGAAAAATTGCCGCCCCGATGCCGCCCATCGCAAAAAACCATCCTCGTCGCGACAGGTCCAGCAAATAGGACAGTGAAAGCGGGTAGAGGGGACCAACAAATGCGCCCGCTACGCCAGCAACGAGAAAAATCACCCAGGGATGAGGGAATGCAATCAAGAGGATCGTTGACAGAGTCACGCCAGTGCTGCCCCAAATCATCACCTTCCGGCCCCCAACCTTCGTAAGCAATTGGGTTGAGAAGGCGAGCCTGCTAAGCATTTCCCCAAGCCAGAAGATTGAGGTCGCAAGAGCGGCTCCCGCCAAGTCGCGAATTCCTGCGCGGTGAGAATAAGTTGTCAGCCAACCGCTCAGCACCGCCTCCACACCCACGAAACTCATTGCCAGCACCAGAAGGATGGAAAAGGCGGTTTGAACGGATCGGTTCAGTCTTTGGGTTCTCTGCACAAGTGCAGCCGGGGGCCCCTGCCGCTCAACCAGAATCACCCACACAAACATGGCGAGAAACAAGATGAGCATTATCAGGAAGACGGAACCAAAGTCTCCGCGATGCAAGAGCGGCAGAATGCAAACCGGGCCGACTGTCGCTCCGGCCGACCAGGCGAAGCTCAACCAAACTAGCTTGGTGGCGCGAAGATTCCCCCAGCGATCGGAAAAAAACAGGCTGGTTGAAGTTATCGCTATGCCGAGGCCCAAGCCGTAAAAAAAGAAGGCGACATATGCGAACTGCCTTTCACCAACAACGAGTGCACATAGAGTGGCAACCAGCAGGCCATAGCCGATTGCCATCGAGCGAACGCGATTCATGCCTGTTACAAGCGCGCCCAGCCCTGAAGCAAAGAACTGAAGGAACATAAGAAAGCCCGCTTGATCGTCGCGCAATCCCCATCGCTGCGAGAGGGCAGGCAGAATCACCCCCAGCATCACCGTTCCTGCGCCGGTCAAGCTCGATCCCACGCTCAATACTATGGTTGATGCACGATTCAGCAGCGGCAAGGAGTTTATCAAAGCGGTGGGATTGGTCGCGGACTCCTCGCCTTCCGCGTTCCGCAGAGCAAACCTCGGGCCTTCTCGTAGAACCCCGAAATTCATCTAACTTCCCTCTCGTAGCATTCCAATGCCTCAGACATCGATCAATGTCACGCAAACAATCGATTGACCTATCATGGATGCAGTCAGTGTAGTACTCCGGGGCTCGCCGTACAATCAGGGGCACACAGATTGCTCCTGATGTGTCGCGCGATCGAAAGCAAACTCAACCAACGAATCGGTCCAAGTGCTGAAATGAAGTCTGTCAACCTGAGCGCGGTGTTTTTGTCTTCTGTCTCATTCCCGCTGGCATGGGGCAAACGCCGCCGTCTCTTGCACAGCTAACGGCGACGCAGCGAGAGAGCGCGAATACGCCAGCGGCAAGAGAATCGAACGGAGAAGTTAACAGCTACAAGGAGTTGGTGGATATTACCGCTTCGACCGGGATTCAATTTGAACATTTGCCGGGTCCCGAACAGGAATTCATCGTGGAATCTATGAGCGGGTGTGTGGCGCTGATCGACACTAACCGGGACGGCTGGGATAAGGCAGAAGTCTTTTGGCGGGATGGGAAGGTGGAGACGTTAACTAACCTGGCTGCCAATCGTTCCTATTCTGTGCGGGAAGGCGCTGGAACCGGCCTGTCTCCGCCATCCCCGTTCCAGGGTCGAAGTCAAGCAATAGTTTCCGTTCCGGCAATTACTGGACAGCCGGAGCGCCGGGCGCTTCCGCCGTTGGATGAAGCTTCTTGAAGGTCGTATCGTCGGCGGTTTTCACCAGGCTGCGGGTTTTGTCGAACTCGATCTTTGCCTCGTCTTTCCTCCCCATTTCCTGGTAAAACCGCCCCAGGCGCCAGTGCACATTCTGGTCGTTGGGGTTTAGCGCTTCGGCAATCTTAAGTTCCCGCAGAGCCTCGTTCTGGCGGCCCGCGTTGCCATACAGGGTACCTAAGTCAAGGTGCGCCAGTTCATTCCTGGGGTCGATCCGGGTGGCCTTTTCAAGCAGCGGAAGTGCAGCCTCGGGCTGGCCCAATATCATCTCGGTGTCTCCCAGGTAGGCCATGGCCTGGCCGTGCTCAGGATTGTTGGCCAATTCAGCCTGGAACTCCTGGGCCGCCTCTTCGTATTGCTTCAGACGCCACAGCAGGTAGCCTAGGCCGAAGTGCACGTCGGGCTCCCTCGGATTGGCCTTCTCCGCGTCACGGAACTCCTGGACGGCGTCGCCAGTGTTCCTCAACTCATCCTGCGCCTCGCCGGCCAGCATATCGGCCTCGGCCGACTCCGCGTTCAGCATCAGGATCTCGTGATAGGCATCCAGAACGCATTGGTACTGCTTCGACCACAGGCAACTGTGCGCCAAAGCCAGCCGCAAGGGGAGATTCTGTGGATCGTCGGCAGCTGCCTGTTTCAGATAAGGAGCCGCCGCGGCGTATTCCTCCAGTCCATAATGGGCCATCCCCAGGAGCGTGGTCAGCCGCTGCGCCTCGAGTGATCCTGGAGGCTCGTTCTTGAGCAGCATTTTGAATTCCACAATGGCCTGCTTTGGTTCGTCGCCCTTGAAAAGAGCGAGACCAAGATCCAGCCGCAGGTTGGGAATCGCCGGATTCAGCGCCAGGGCCCTGCGGTAGAAGAGCACGGCCTCCTTGTAGTGATCCTGGCGCGCTTCCAGGAGGCCCAGGTGAGCATAAGGCTCTGGGTCCGAAGGATGAGCCTTCATGTACAAGCGCCATGCGGCCTCAGCCTCGGAGCTCTCGCCCTGCTGTTCCAGCGCAAGTGCCGTTTGCCGCTGCTGATCCGGCGCCGTTGCCGCCTGCCCCACGCAGTAGACGGCGGCCACGGCCAGCATCATCGTCCAGATCAGGCAGATTCGCGGTTGCGTTGCGGGTCGCACTCTTGCCCCTTGTCTATTCTATTGGAGATTGGGCAACGGCAGCCGCCAAAAGAAGAGGGCGCGGCGGGGGTTGCCCGCCGCGCCCTGGTTGTATGTGAGCGTTCAGAACTCGATCTTCGCTCCGAACTGCATTGTGCGCGGATCAGAGGTACTGGTGACCTGACCGAAGTTACCACTAGGATATCCCGTGCTAACCCCGCTCCACTCGGTGTGGTTGAAGGTGTTAAACGACTCGAACCGGAGCTCCAGCTTCGCCCGCTCGTTTGGCGTCAAGCCAAACGTCTTGAACAGGCTCAGGTTGGTATTCTCCAATCCGGGAAGGTACACGGCATCCTTGCCGACATTGCCAAAACCATTGCTCGTGCCTCCAGCCCAGGGAGCAGTGGGAGCGGAGAAATTGCCGCTAAACCACTGCGCACGCGTCTTGATCCTGGTCACGCTGCCCGTCAGGTTCGGTCGATTGCTTGTCCCGCCGCCGAGCCCGATCGTGTCCGCACCACCCCAGGTGACGGCCTGCGGGATTCCGCTTTCCGCAATCGTCTCGCCGGAGATGGTCCATCCTCCCAGCACATTGCGTTCCAGCGAACTACCGGAATGCAGGAAGAACGGGGCATTGTAGATATAGTTGGCGGTGAAAATGTTACGCCGGTCATAGGTTCCCGAACCGCGGTCGTACTTAATGTTGTACGGGTTGGACAAGTCTCGCTGCAGATCGTCGCTTTGAATATCGATCTCATGCGACCAGGTATAGCCCAGGTTCAGAGTCAGGCCGTGCTTACTCGCCATGTTGAGGGCCACCTGCAGGGAGTTGTAGTTGAAGTTGGTCGAGTTGTCGTCTTCGTCGATGCCGGCGAATCCAGGGTAGTTTCTGTAGAGGTTGGCGTTGGCGCCCCCGGCGACTGCCTGGCGCTGGGGACTGTTCAGAGGCAGCGTATTGACCTCGCGCTTGACGTCCTGGTCCCAGCCACCGGTTCCGACGTACTGAACCGCGGCAACGATGGCAGGCGCAAGCTGGTCCTGAATCCCCAGACTGTATTGTGCTGTGCCCGGATTCGGATAGTAATAGGCAAGGGTTCCCATGCTGGCCGGGAAGATGGGCGTTGAGGCAGTTGCGCCGTTGAGAACGCTCGTGCTGGGATTGGTGAAGTACACGCTGTTCGCCGTCGGCTTGTAAGCGAAAGGAGGATTTGTGTCTGTTCCGTAGATGTCGTTGCCCTGCACGCGCTCGTAGAAAGTTCCGAAGCCGCCGCGCAGAACCGTTTTGCCGTTGCCAAACAGATCGTAGGCGAAGCCGATACGAGGCTGCCACGTCTTGTAGTCGTTCTGGACGACGGCGCGCGGGAAGCCGTTCACGCCCGCAAGTTCAACGCCGTCGAGATAGTACGGGACCGCGGCTTTGGTCGGGTTGGAGAAGCCCAGGCCGGAGGGATTCATCTGGCCTGTGCTCGCGCTGGGCACCTGCTCGTTGGCGACGCTGAAGTCCGCGGGCACAAAATTCCCCGCCATGTTTTCTTTGTTGTAGACGTGCGGCAGACCGTCAAAGCGAACCCCCAGGTTCAGGGTCAGCCGGTGCGTCACGCGCCAGTTATCCATTCCATAGAACGACCAGGTGTTGTTGATCCAGTGGAACATCTGCATCGACTGGAGCTGCGAGAAGCTGTCCGACAAACCCAGCAGGAAGTTGACATACGAATCGCCAGAAAAGTCTGAGCCGAAGTTGTAGTCCCCCTGCGTATCCGCCTGCTGTTGTTGGTTCTTATCGTTCCGCATGTAGGCAAAGCCGAACTTTAAAGCATGCCGACCCTTGGTCCACGAAACATCGTCGCGTGGCTGGTAGTCCAGGAAGGCGTTTGCCCACGGCCAGTAGTTAATCGTCCAGTTGGTGCCATACGGCGAGCCCAGATCGACCGACGGCATTCGGCTTTCAAGATTGTTCGCCGCCGCGAAGTACCCGGCCTGCGTCCATCCGGACGGTTGCTTATAAATGCCCACCGGCTGGATCTTAATGTAGTTGCCATTCACGTTCAGCGATGCTTCGTTCAGCAATGTCGGCGAGATGGTATACGTGAGCTTGATCACCGTGCCCCAGCTTGGGTTGCCGAACACGTTTCCTGTGGTCGGATAACTGTCGTTGCTCCACATGTCGGGGTAGTAGGTCTGCGACATCGCGTCGTGGATCCAGTGCCCCATCAGGTGCATCTTGCTGGTGAAGTCGTGATCGATGCGCGCCACGTCCTCGCGCACGTACGTCGGCTGTTTTGGCGAGGCGGTGAACTGCGGCGCTCCGTTGGCTGCGGTTACGTTGGACGCCGGAATTGCTCCTGTCGCCATGAACCGGACGGCGTTCTGGTCGATCATATTCGCCGGGATCACACCGCCAGGAAACGAATTTCCCGGAACCAGGCTATCGCCCGTTTCCAAGGCGGTTAATGCTGCGTTGCTCGGCAGGTTCGGCACGCACGGCGCTGTCTGGCCTGCATTGCAGGCGCCGGTGCTCGGCGATTCCGTGAAGCCCGTCGGCACCTTGTAGGTCAGCGCAGCGTTAGCGGTCGGAATGTCATAAGAGGGCACGGCATTATTGAAACTGGGATTCGATCCCTGAATCAATTTGCGCCATTCCTCGGTCCAGAAGAAGTAGGTTTTGCTCTTTTCCTTCGGATAAACTCCAGGGATAAACAGCGGGCCGCCCACGTCGCCGCCATAAATATTCATGCGTAGTTCCGGTATGGCGGGGGGTTTACCATTCTGCACAGCCGCCAGCTTGGTGAAATAAGGGACGGCGTTGTAGTCATCGTTGCGGTTGAATTCCCACAGGCCTCCGTGGAACTGGTTCGTGCCGGATTTCAGCACAATCGTCGTCGTGCCGCCCGAACTGATTCCATAATCTGGCGCGTAATTGCTGTTGAGCGTCTGGAATTCGGAGATCGCATCCGGCGAGGGCATCACTCCCAATCTGCCGCCGCTCCCGCGGTCATACACTTCACCGCCGTCGATCAGAAAGTCGTTGTGCCCCGTACGCATGCCGTTGAAGCTCACGGAAGCGCTGCTCCCCTGCGCCGCGACGCCATTGAATGCGGGCAGAGTGTTTGAGACGCCGGTGCCCAGGGTGGTGAGCGAAGTGATGCTGCGGCCGTTGGTGGCCAGCTCGGTGATCTGTTGACCCGTAATCAGGTTGCTGACCTCGTTGGTCTCGGTCTGCAGGGTCAGAGCGTCCGCCGCGACTGTGACCGTCTGGTTGCTGGTGCCAATCGCAAGCTGCACATCTTCTCGCACCGTCGCAGCCACGTTCATGACGATCCCGGTCTTCTCGTAGACCTTAAAGCCCGTGGCGAACACTTTGAGGGTGTAGGTGCCACTGGCCAGATCCGGAAATTGATACAGCCCAGCGCCGTTGGCCTTGGCTGTATGAATTTCGCTGGTCAGGGTGTTGATAATGGTCACGGTTGCATTGGGCACCATCGCTCCGGTCGGATCGGCGATGGTTCCGGTGAGCACCGCGTTCTCCTGGGCCCGCACTCCTACGCAGGACAGGATAAGGAACAACGCCAACAGAAAGAACCCGTGTTTTGCGTTTTTCATCTGACCTTCCTTTTCAAAGTTGATGCTGCTTGTGTGGTGATTTCCCCCAAAATCTGGGGCGGCTTGAAGTCCATCGGAAAATTGGCACGAAGACGGTCAATTTGCTTCCCAATGGAACATGCACAATCTCAACTTCCTCACGCGTTACCATTGTCGAACTGAAACCATTGGCTAAAGTCGTCTAATTCGATAAGACAAACGGTTGTCTTATGACACAAAACCACTTGTTCGGAACGCGGGAGCGATTAAAGCACACCAAAAGATGGACTGTCAAGTCAATAATTCGATCTAGACAACCGATTGCATTTGATATTTGGTCTCCAATTGGCACACTGCTTCGGTCGTCGCCTCCGCCTTTCTCACTCGGTTGAGAAAAGCGATTTACGACAGAAAAGTCTTACACAATCGCTTGTCTAAATCGATTTTTCAGGTTCCTGCACGCACGCTGAGAGCGTGCAATCTGCCCTTTTGTCCATTTCGCCTTGAATGTGGGGGCAACTCTCTAAAAGACAAAGGCTTGTTCAGGCAATTGCCTTAGGTGTGATGCAGCTCACTCGTTGCGTCCTTTTGTGGATCAATGACGAGCCGCGGTCCGGAGTTGCGGCGTGGTTTTCGCAGGGAACTCGTTCCCCTTGCGCGTGACTCGCGGTCGGATTGAGGTCGCTCCTCCCACGCCGCCGATCACATTGGAGATCTCTCCCTTGTCGCCCAGTGCCACGCTAATCACGTGCTGGAAGCGCACGCCGGGAGTCTCTGGCGATTCGATCGCTCTGCTCAGAACGACATTCGGTCTCCTGCCACGCACAAGAGCACGAACGCCACAAGGCTGCGCTGGAGCCTCGGTCGTACAGGCCGGGCTTCTATTCCACGCCGCACCATGTTCTCGCTCTCCAACCTCACCACACGTAGGTTGCGACCGACTCTGAGTGCAAAGTCGAGGTGATGCTTTGCCCGTGGTAAAGAATTTGAAATGTTTTGGGAAAATTGCCCGTGTTCGCCACAAACAGTACGACCTCACCCTTTGGCGTCTCGAACGCCGCGGTCTGCAGTTGTTCCAGTTCGGTTGATCCAATGCGCACCGAACCAGGCCGAACAAACTTCGCGAAGTGCGCCATCGCATAGTAGGCCACATTAAAACTCGCGCTGTCTCCGTCGAGCGTGATCGCGCCATAGCAGGCCGTGCATCCACCGTCGTTCGTGTGGGGGCCGGCGTGAGAATCCGCCGCCAGGTTCCACAACAGAACATTGCGCGCCCAATTGCGCGTCGCGCCGATCAGGACGCGGCTCACCGGCTCTGCAATGTCGATCGTTGTTTCACTCGGCCGGCCACCCACCGACTGCTCCGTCAGGTATAGGTTCTTGTTCGGGTATTCGTTGTGCACGACTGTTAGCGCGCTGCTGTCGCCGCCATACAAATGGAATGCCGTTCCGGCTACATATTTGCTCGCGACTGGGTCGGCAAGGATCGACAAAGGATAGGAAGTGACGTCGGGATTGTGATCGTAAATCTGGATCTCCGTCGCGATCCGCGCTTTCTCAAACGCCGGTCCCAGGCACTTCCCGATAAATGTTTCCTCTTCCTGGGCAAACACCACCATGCTCGGCGTGTTTTTTGGATTCAGCGGCTCGTTCTCCACCGTGATCGCAGTGATTGGAATGCCCTCGGCCTTCATTCCCTCGATGTACTTCACCAGGTACTCTGCATAGGCGCCATAGAACTCCGGTTTGAGATTGCCGCCCTTCACCATGTCGTTTGTCTTCATCCACGCCGGGGCCGACCACGGCGATCCAAGAATCTTGATTTGAGGGTCGATCGCCAGAATCTCCTTGAGGACCGGGATCACCGTAGTCTCATCTGGGGCCAGGTTGAACTTTGTCAGGTTCGGGTCCAACTCGCCAGGCGCCATATCGTCATAGGAGTACACGTGGTCATTCATATCCGAGGCTCCGATGCTCACCCTCAGATAGCTCACGCCAATTCCGTCTCCCTCAGTTGTAAAAAGTCGCTTCAACAAAGCCGCCCTCTGCTCCGGCGTCATCTGCATCAGCAATTGCGCGCTCCCGCCCGTCAGCGCGAACCCCAGCCCCTCGATGGGCTGGTATTGCTCCATGTCGTTTACAACGATCTCGGGTGCATCGCTCCTTGCCTCCGAAAAATGCATCGGCTCCGCTTGGCGCGCAAACAACGCAGTTCGGTCGACAGTGGTCAGCCAGACTTGAGCGTCAGGTGTGTTTTGTGTCCAGGAAGGGATGGAAATTAGGCAGACAACTGCGGACAATAAGCAAAGAAAATGGAATTTCGGATGCATGATTCCCTCATAACTTCGGCGGTTCTAGAGCCATTCATTCACGCGCAGGTATTCTCCACAAATGTCTAAGACAACCGTTTGTCAAAAGGAGAAGAATATACTGCGCTTTTAACTGTCCAAGATGAGACCAAAGCTTTCTTCAATTGTCAAGCGCGAAACGAATGCTTGTCTCATTCAAATTGACCGTGCTGCACGGAGAGCTTCACTGGTACAGATTATCGGGCACGCCGAAGTGGAAACCTCCCGATATCGCTGAATGAGATACACTTTCAAGAAAACGCGCAGGGTCGGTTGATTGGATGGGTTTTCGTGCCCCTGGTGTTCGCGGTGGTGACATGCCCGGCTCATCTACGAGTGATCCGTGTGCGTCGCGTGTGGGTGACAAGTAAGCCGTCCCGCGAAGGAACGGGAGACGTGAACTCCGCATTGGTTGAACGATGTCCGCTGCACCCCTTGCAGCATGCGGTTGCCAACTGTGGGCGGCTTCGCAGGCAAGCCACGGTGACCGCTCTAGGCGGGATGTTCGCCTTGGCTGGAACCGCATGTGTGGGCGCCCAGCGTGCGCAAGATGCGGCAAATGCTGCGCCGAAGACAGGCGTCGAGCAGCAGCCGGGCGAAATGCGGCAATCCCAAGGCGGGATGGCCAATGCCGGCCCGCAAGAGGCCGTTTTCGACAGTCAGCACCGCCCGATCACCGCCGGCGGCTTTGTAAAGACGGGTCCGATTGTTTTTCAGGATGTTGCTGCAGGTGCTGGCCTTACACGCTGGCATCACCAGGCGGGCACTCCGGAAAAACGCCTGATTCTTGAAGCCAAGGGCCCGGGCGTCTGTCTACTGGACTATGACAATGACGGCTGGCTGGACATCTACCTGGTCAACGGTTCAACGTACGATGCGCTGGCGGGCAAAGCCACTCCGCCGCATGCGGCTCTCTTCCACAACAATCACGATGGCACGTTCACCGACGTGACGGAAAAAGCCAGAGTTGCCAACGACCGTTGGGGATATGGGTGCGCGGTTGGCGATTATGACAACGACGGCTGGCCGGATCTTTACGTGACCAATTACGGAAAGAACCGCCTCTACCACAACAATCACGACGGCACCTTTACCGATGTCGCCGAAGCCGCCGGCGTCGGAGTCGGCACGTGGTCTACAGGCGCGACCTTCGGTGACTACGATGGGGACGGGCGACTGGACCTTTTCGTTGCCGGCTATCTTCAATTCGACTTGGCCAACCCACCATATTCCGGGTCGAAGGCGGTCAACTTCGCTTACTGCGAATATCGCGGAGTGCAGGTGATGTGCGGCCCGCGCGGCCTGGCGGGCGAGCACGACCATCTCTTTCACAACAACGGAGACGGAACCTTTACCGACGTTAGCAAGAAGCTGGGAGTGGACGATCCCAACGGGTACTACGGCCTCGGAGCCCTGTTTGTGGACGTGAACGGCGATGGGAAGCCGGATCTGCTTGTGGCAAACGATTCCACACCCAACTATCTGTACATGAACAAAGGAAACGGCACGTTCGAGGATCAGAGTTACGAAAGCGGCTATGCACTGAATGGCGATGGCCGCGAGATCTCCAATATGGGCATCGCGGCCGGAGATTACATGAATAATGGCCATCTTGGCATCGTGAACACCAGCTTTTCCGACGACTACAATGTTCTTTTCCAGAACGACGGAACCGGATTTTTCACGGATGTGAGCTATCAGGCCGGCATAGCGGAGTCCTCGATTCCGTTTGTCGGTTTCGCCGACGGTTTCCTCGACTACGATAACGACGGTTGGAAAGACTTGCTGATTGTAAACGGCCATGTTTATCCGGAAGTGGAGAAGCATCCAGAATGGGGAACCAGCTATGCCGAGCGCCCACTTCTTTACCAGAACCTGAAGAATGGCAAGTTCGCATTGGTTCCCGCCGTCGAGGGAACCGGACTTGCGGTGGTCAGCGTGGGCCGCGGCGCAGCGTTTGGCGACATCTTCAACGATGGCAAGATCGACGTGGTCATTAACAATATGGATGGCGTTCCGGTGCTGCTTCGCAATGTGAATCCAGACCACCACCACTGGGTCGAGCTGATGCTGATCGGGGGTCCCGGGAGCCCCCGCGATGCCGTCGGCGCGACAGTCTATCTGAAAGCGGCCGGAATGCGTCAGCGTGGGGACGTTCTGAGCGGCGGCAGCTATCTCTCCTCGAACGATATGCGAGTTCACTTTGGCTTGGGCGATACAACCAAAGTCGATGGAGTGGAGATACACTGGCCCAGCGGGCATGTAGAAAAGCTCGCACTCACAGCGGTGGATCGCATCTTCACTGTGGAAGAAGGAAAGGGAGTTACCGGCGAACTTTGCACCACCTGCGCCCCCGCCGGAAAGACTCAGAAATGATTTGTCGGGCGAGCTCGCCCGCGCTGCGCAGATAATGCAATCGCTATTCAATTGCCCGCGGCTAGAACATTTTCGGAATACATCTCCACCTGATTTGCCTTGTCACAGACAAGCCGTCCTGGCCCGCATAGAATGCGTCAGTGGCAGACTCCGCTACTAAAGCTAAGAAGCGCCGCGATCTAGGTACATGGAGGACGTGTGTCGCTGAGAGGTTTGTGGGCCGCAATTGGATGGCTTCTTCGGACGTTCCATCAACTTACGCCGGGCTGGTTTCTGCTCGGACTCATGGCCGCGATGCCACTGGTCGCGCAGCGGACCCCTGAGCTCGGAGCAGCGTTAGCCGGCGTAGTGCGCACGACTGCAGGCACACCCGTGGCTGGTGCGAGGGTGACCGTCACCGCTGCGGCGCGCCACGATCTTCACACCGCGCTGACCGGAGTCGACGGACGCTTCACGGTCGCTGGCGTTGAGCCAGGACGATACAGCTTCAGGGTGCAGCTCCCTGAGCGGCCGCCGACCGCACCGTCTGTGGCGAATGTGGGCCAAGCCTCAGTCGTCCTTATAGTTTCCGGCCACAACACGCTGACCATCGCCTCTGAGCCGCAGGCCCCGGCGTCGGCGGCCCCGAATGCCAACTCAAGCGCAACCGCGACAGACACGACCGGCGGCGAGAAGCTGTCGAGCCAGTCCGTCAGCGAGTTGCCGCTCAATGGCCGCGATTTCAGCACGCTGCTCCTGCTTGCCGCGGGCACCATGACCGACGTCAACGGCGCGACGAACTTCACGCAGCAGTTCGCCGTCAACGGACAGAGGGGCGTGGAGGCGGTCTTCGCGATGGACGGGGCAGACATCAGTGATCCGGAGATGGGTGGGAGCACGTTCACGAATTTCAATGTGGACGCTATCCAAGAGCTGCAATCGAGCTCCGGGTGGATGCCGGCCGAGATCGGGCGGGGCGCGGCGGGCTTCACGAATATCGTGACGCGGTCGGGCAAGAGCGGTTTTCACGGATCGTTCTTCGAGTTTCTGCGGAACTCGGCGCTGGATGCGCGGAATTACTTTGATCATCCCTCGATTGCGGACCCAGGACGGATTCCACCCTTCCGGCGCAACGAGTTTGGGTTCACAAATGGCGGCCCGGTGGTGCTGCCGCATCTCTATGACGGCAGCGGCCGGACGTTCTACTTCTTGCAGTATCAGGGCTTCCGGCAGGTGCTGGGGACGACACAGGTGCTGGCGGTGCCGACGGCCGCGGAGCGCGTGGGCCAGGACACGGCGACATACCCCGACGGAAGCACGGACACGCTCGAGGTGCCGGTGAATCCGCAGATCGCTGCGGTGCTGGCGCGCTATCCGTTGCCGAATGACACCACGGGAGCATTTGGGGCGCGAACCTATGCGGCGCCGTCCAATGTGAAGACGGTTGCGGACCAGTTTTCGATCCGGATCGATCAGAAGTTGGGCGAGAAGGGGAAGTTCTTAGGGCGGTTCAACTACGACAACCTGACCGGTCCGACGACCAATCCCGATCAGACACTGCTGGATCCGAGCTTCGGCGTGCAGTATGTGGATCGGCAGCGGAATGTGGTGTTCACGTACACGCGCACGCCGTCGCCGCGATTCCTGTGGTCGGCTTCGCTGAGCATTACGCGGACGACGCCGTCGTTTCCGACACCGAACCACACCGATCCGGCGATGAAGTTCGAGGACGGCCTCTTTGAGCCGTTCAATTCCGCGGCGGGCTCGGTGATGTCGGCATTCGGCAACCTGTTCCAGGGGCAACTGAACTTCGCCTGGACGAGCGGGCGGCACGCGGTCAAGTGGGCGGTCGAGGCCCGGTTGAATCGGGACACGACTTACTTCGGCATCAGTCCGAACGGGGAGTACGATTTTGGCGGCGGAACGGTGTATTCGCCGGTGTTCATCGCGTCACAGAGCGGGCAGCACAATGTCGAGCCGGGCGATCCGCTGCCGGACACACTGAGCAGCCTGCTGCTCGGCTATCCCTACGGATACACGGTGGCGGTGGCTCCGCCGTACTTCTCGAATGGCGCCCACATTGGGCCGGCGGCGATCAATCGGAACGATGTGAACGCGTATGTGCAGGACACCTGGAAGATGAACGAGCGGTGGGCGCTGGATTACGGTCTGCGCTATGAGCTGTACACGCCGATTACGGAGCGGGCGCATCGGACATCGAGTTTTCTCGACGCATTTCCGCCGGCGGGCGTGAGGCAGGAGTATTTGATCAATCCACAGCCTGGCTATCAGACGGAATGGAATGGTTGGGGGCCGCGGGTGCAGGTGGACTGGAATGCGACGCATGCGGTGCGGGTGCACGCGGGCGGAGGGATTACGGTCATTCCGCCCAACATGTGGCAGGACAATTTTCTGACGGGGTCGACGCCGTTCGCGGTGTATCCGCGGGTGAATGCGTCCGAGAGCGGGAAAGTTGCGTACGGGTTCCAAATCACGCCGGACGAACTGCCTGCGGCGTATACGCCGCAGGGCGTAAATGTCTTCGCAAGCGGAGATACGAAGAAGGTGCTGGTCAACACGGTGATAGATGTGAACCGCTATCAGGAGGACTTGGCGGCGCTGGCGCCGGGACATCAGCTATCGCTGCTGAACCTGAGCGCAATCGACCGGCGTTTCGGAGATGGGTTTCTGCAAACATGGACGGTGGGGCTGGAGCGGACATTCGGCGGACTGACGGCGGATGTGGCGTATGTGGGCACAGCGTCGTTCCGGCTGCCGCGCGTCTCTTATCCGAACGCGTATCTGGGAGCGGAGCCGGGATTTGCGCACTTTACGGACTTCGATAGCACGGGCGCGGTGACAGGCGGGTTTGGATTTGAGTCGGTGGTTACAGATACTGCGCATTCCACCTACCACGCGCTGCAAACTACGCTGGCGGGGACGGTCGGGCGCGGAGGTCCTTCGTTGCAGGCGGGATACACGTGGGGCAAATCGCTCGACGATGTGAGCGGCCTGCAGGGCGGGACGGGATCGGCAGGAGCCGTGGTGGTGTTCGGCCCACAGAATCCGTTCGACACGCACGCCGAGAAGGGGCCGTCGAATTTCGACGTGACGCACGCGTTCACGGTGAGCGCGGCGCAGGATCTGCATTTGCAGGATTTGGGTTTTTTGCCGGCGCGGAGCCGCATCGTGACCCAGGGCTGGGAACTGCTGAGCATTTCGACGATCACCAGCGGATCTCCGTTCACGATCTATTCGGGAATTCAGCAGACGGGCGCGGGCACGGTGGGCGCGGACCGGCCGGATCAGATCGGGAAGCCGAACCTGTCGACGGCGCACAGCGCGACCCGGCTCCGGAACGATTATTTCGGAATGGGCGCAGGCAACGCTTCCTACTTCTCGATCCCCATTCACATCCCGGGCGGGACGGGGCCGAACTCCGGCCGGTTCGGCACGCTTGGGCGGAACACGTTTAGGGGACCGGCGTACTACGACTTCGACTATGCGCTAATCAAGACGACGCCGATTGGCCGCCGCGCGAACGGGCTGGAACGGACAGATGTGCAGTTCCGGGGCGAGTTTTTTAACCTGTTCAACGTGGTGAACATGGGGCTGCCAGCGAATACGATCGAGGGATCGGGGTTCGGGCTGATCAGCAGGACGGCGGGGACGTCGCGGCAGATTCAGTTTTCTCTCAAGTTCATCTATTGAGGCAAATTCCGAAGGACTTCGAAGAACCGGCTCGATATCCTGGGGGTTTGTTGAGCCGAAGCGAGTGAGTGACCCGCTATTCGTCAGTCACTACTTCTTACCTAGTACGCCACGAGTTTTGCTCAACCTGATCGGTGCTATCGTGCAATGAAAAGGAGACATCTCTCGCGGGTCTTGTTGAAGCCCCGCGTCCGCAGTCATCAGACGAAGGAGCTGACCTTAACTGCGCCTCGTGTGATACGGAATGTCTAAACGGCCATCACGGCGAGGTAATTATCGAAGGCGCGTCAGACGAACTCGTCAGAGCCAAGTGGAATCCGCTCCCAAACGCCCCGAATAGCCTTTCGCCTCGTCTTTTCGCATCTTGAAGCCCTAGCCACACAAAGTGTCACCACTAGTGTCACCAAAGGTATTTCCCATGGCGAGCATTTTTTGTAAATCATTGATTATACATACAATAAATGGTGGGCCCGGAGGGATTTGAACCCCCAACCAAGGGATTATGAGTCCCCTGCTCTAACCGTTGAGCTACAGGCCCGCCCGAGCAGTTCCCCAGCGACCTTCGGACGAAGCCTTAATGCCAACGAGGCTCTTTCCTGAAGAAAGAGCCTCACCGCGTCCGGCCATTTTGAGACCGATGAACTGGAGATCCGCTCTTCCTGCCAATCATAAAGCAATCGCTATACTTACCTACAGCGTTCTCGCGCCCTTAGAGCGCAATGCGGAGGTCGTTGCAGTGGATACGCCGCTCCGAAGTGTCGAGTTCACCCAGATAACGGAATGGGAAAACGGTCAAATCCGCTCAAGCAGCGACGCGCTAGCCGCTGAAGAGCCGCTCCAGATTCTTGCGTGCGGCGGCCCTTTGGTCGTGACAATGCGAACTCCCGGCCACGACCGTGAACTGGCCGCCGGTTTTCTCTGGACCGAAGGGCTGATCGAGAGCCGCGATCAGATTCTTGGCTTCCGCGATCAGGAATCCACGGCCTGCCAAGCCGGGAACATTATCGACATAGAGTTGCGCGACGGCGTAAACGAACCTGACAAACCGCAGCGTAATTTCCTGTCGAATTCAAGCTGCGGTCTCTGCGGCAAAGCATCCATCGACGATGTGCGCACACGCGGACTGCGGTCGCTCGGCTCGGGATTCGCAGTGGACGCAGAAGTGCTCTGCACCCTTCCAGAAAAACTGCGCGCGCGGCAATCGGTCTTCGAGCGCACCGGCGGACTGCATGCCGCAGCCCTGTTTGACGCCAACGGGGAATTCGTTGCGGTTCGCGAGGACATCGGCCGCCACAACGCAGTTGACAAAGTTGTCGGATGGGCGCTGCTGCAAGGCATGATTCCACTCTCGAGTCATGTGCTTTTGGTCAGCGGACGCGGAGGCTTTGAGATCGTTCAGAAGGCGATTGCCGCTGGCGTGCCGATTGTGGCTTCGGTCTCTGCCCCTTCGAGCCTCGCAGTTCAACTGGCCCGCGAACTGAATTTGACGCTGATCGGTTTTCTCCGCGGACGACGGTTTGTTGTTTATTCGGGCGAAGCACGCTGCTTGATGCAGAGCCACGAAGCGGGCGAGTTCCCGCATCAAACCGCACAGCCGCCCTTGATCGGCGAATGAAAGTGCAATAATCAATCCGGCGCTTTCCAGCCCCCGATTCATGGGCCGAGATTCAATTCCCCATCTCCCCGCGAGGATTCTGTAAGCCATGGCAACGGTCACAATCGACAGCAAGGTGCATCAATTTGCGCCGGGCGAGCGTCTGATCGACATCATTAATCGCGCCGGCGATCAGATTCCGCAGGTTTGCTACCACCCTCAACTCGGCCCGATTCAAACCTGCGACACCTGCATGGTTGAAGTCGATGGCAATCTCGTCCGGTCCTGCGCCACGGCCGCCGCGGACGGAATGGCCGTGCTCACGTCCTCGCCTATGGCGGCGAGCGCCCAGCGTCAGGCATTCGATCGCATTCTTGGCGACCACTTGCTTTATTGCACGGTATGCGACAACAACAACGGCAACTGCACTGTGCACAACACCACCGCTCTTCTGGCCATCGAACACCAGGAAATTCCCTACGCTCCAAAGCCGTACCCGAAGGATTTCTCCAATCCCTTCTACCGCTACGATCCCGATCAGTGCATTCTTTGCGGCCGATGCGTTGAGGCGTGCCAGGATTTGCAGGTTAATGAAACCCTCAGCATCCACTGGGAGGGCGAGCACCCGCGCGTTCTTTGGGATGGGGGCGCCCCTATCGGCGAATCAAGTTGCGTCTCCTGCGGCCAATGCATCACGGTTTGTCCCTGCAATGCGCTGATGGAAAACTCCATGCTGGGCCAAGCCGGGTACTTTACTTCCCTTCCAGAATCCGCACTCGCAGGGATGATCGATGTTGTGAAAGAAATTGAGCCTGAGACCGGCTATGGTTCCGTTCTTGCTCTCTCTGAAATTGAGGCGGCTATGCGCGCCCCGCGCATTAAGCGAACCAAAACCGTTTGCACCTACTGCGGCGTCGGCTGCAGTTTCGATATCTGGACGCGCGACCGTCAGATTTTGAAAGTCGAGCCTGCGGAGGGACCAGCGAACGGGGTCTCGACGTGCGTCAAAGGGAAATTCGGCTGGGGATTTGCGAACAGCGAGGACCGCCTTACCAGTCCGCTGATTCGCGAAAACGGAAATTTCCGCAAAGCCAGTTGGGACGAGGCGCTCTCGCTCGTTGCACGCCGATTCTCTGAGATCAAAGCCGCCAGCGGACCAGATTCGCTCGCCTTCATTTCTTCGTCGAAGTGCACCAACGAAGAAAGTTACCTGATGCAAAAGCTGGCGCGCGCGGTCATCGGCACCAATAATATGGATAATTGCTCGCGGTATTGCCAGGCTCCCGCAACTGTCGGCCTCTGGCGCACCGTTGGTTACGGCGGCGATTCCGGATCGATCCACGACATCGAACAGGCCGATCTCGTTCTCATCATCGGCAGCAACACCGCGGAAAGCCATCCGGTGCTTGCAACACGCGTGAAGCGTGCGCACAAGCTGCGCGGGCAGAAGCTCATCGTCGCCGACCTGCGCGAGAACGAGATGGCGCGCCGTGCCGACCTATTTCTCCATCCCAAGCCCGGCACCGATCTCATATGGCTCTCCGCCGTCACGCGTTATCTGTTCGACAACGGCCTCGCCAACACGGCCTTCATCAAGCAATGGGTCGAGGGCTCGGACGAATATTTCACGAGCCTCGAGCCGTTCACGCTCGCGATGGCCAGCGAGCGCTGCGGTCTCTCGCAGGAAACATTGATCAAAGTTGCGCGCATGATCGCCGAAGCCGGCAGCGTCTGCATCCTCTGGGCGATGGGCGTTACGCAGCACGTCGCGGGCTCCGACACATCGACGGCCATCTCCAATCTTCTGCTGGCTACGGGCAATTACATGCGGCCTGGAACCGGAGCTTATCCTCTGCGCGGCCACAACAACGTGCAGGGAGCCAGCGATCACGGCGCAATGCCCAACTTCTTCCCTGGCTATCAGAAGGTTGACGATCCGGCGATTCGCCAGAAGTTTGAGCGCGGATGGAATGCCGTGCTTCCTCCAAAACCCGGGTTGAATAATCATCAGATGATTGACGCCATCCTCGATGGCCGCTTGAAATCGATGTATGTTTTCGGCGAAGAGATGAGCATCGTCGATTCCAATGCGAACTATGTCGCCCAGGCGCTCTCGAAGCTCGATTTCTTCGTGGTGCAGGACATTTTTTTCGGCGAGACCTGCCGCTACGCCGACGTCGTTTTGCCGGCAAGTCCGAGCCTCGAAAAGGAAGGCACGTTCACGAGCACAGAGCGGCGCATTCAGCGGCTCTACAAGGTTCTTGATCCGCTCGGCGACAGCCGGCCCGATTGGCAAATTATTCAGGACCTCGCCAACCGGCTTGGCGCGAATTGGAATTATGCTCACCCATCGGAGATCTACGCTGAAATCGCCTCGCTCACGCCGCTCGTGGCGGGCGTTACGTATGAACGCATCGAAGGCTACAAATCGCTGCAATGGCCGGTCGCCGCTGACGGCTCCGACGAAGCCTTGCTTTACACAAAGCAATTCAACTTCCCCGACGGCAAGGCGAAGTTTTTCCCTCTTGCATGGACCGAGCCGAGTAACCAGCCCGACGCATCTTACGATCTTCATCTCAACAACGGCCGGCTGCTGGAACACTTCCACGAAGGCAACATGACCTACCGGACGGAAGGAATCCGCGAAAAGGTTCCTTCAACCTTCGTCGAGATTTCGCCGGAATTGGCCGGCGCTCGCGGCATCCGGAGCGGAAGCGTCGTCGAACTGACTTCCCGTTATGGCTGCGTCCGTGTTCGTGCCCTGGTCACGGACCGAGTGAAAGGCAGCGAACTCTATATGCCGATGAATTCGATCGAGGAGCCCATCAATCGGCTCACCAGCAGCAATACCGACAAGGTGACCAGTACTCCGGCATACAAGGAGGCAAGCGTCCGCTTGGAGTTGATTGAACTTGACGGCGCAGTGCCGCTACCCCGCGGGAATTCGCGTTTCGGCAATCCTACGCCGCAGCAAGGCGTGGAAGTCGAACGCAAGTGGAAACGCAGCGACTACCGCATGCCCAACGGCCTGGTTCAAATCCAGGCGAAGTAACAGGAGGAACGCCGATGGCTCAACCGATCCCTCTTGACCTGCCGCCGCGCGATCCGCGCAAGGAACTTCTCGATCGCCTCGAAAATGCTCCGCAGGAACACGCGGAGGCTCTGCTCGAGAGTTACGAACTTCTTGAGCAATTGCACCAGGCCGGAATCCTTCAACTGATGCGCGGCACGCTGAGCGCAGATGACGAGATCCTTGAACGCGCCGTAGGCGCAGCCCGGTCACCGCAAGGCTCGCGCGCATTGCGCAATCTGCTGATCATCGGCCAAATGCTCAGCTCCATCAACCCTGACCTGCTTGAGTGCGTCGCCGTGGCCGCGGGCCAAACGCTGGGCAGCGAACGCAAACCTGTCATCGAGCCGCCGGGGCTCTTTGCGCTGCTCAGTGAGTTTCGACAGCCGGAATTGCGCCGGAGCGTAGCCCTCATCAATCGATTTCTGCTGACATTGGGGAATCAGCTGAAGAACGTGCCTTCAAACCGCCCGCAGCAGTGAGTAGTCGCTGCTCTCAGGCCCTCGCGTGAGCGAAGTCCCGGTAGCCATGTACCGGCTTCGATGAGTTTGGGATTCGATCGCAGATGGTAGGCGAGGCGGGAATCGAACCCACAACCCCCGGCTTAGAAGGCCGGTGCTCTATCCGATTGAGCTACTCGCCCACGCTCTTCATTATTGTATCTGCGAAGTCACCGATTCAGGCTGCGCGGCGCTGGGGACGGTACCCTCAGTGACAGCCTGAAGGTAACGAACGACTGTGACCTCGGCCCAGTGCACGCCGTCAGGGGATCGGCGGCTCAGGAAGGCACAGTGGCCTCCGTGGCGCGGCTCAATGAAGTCGATGCAGGGATTGGCAAGAATGCGCGCCCTGGTCTCGGGGAAGAAGCGGATGAAGGGATCGTCCTCGGCGAGAAGAACCAGCGCCGGAACGGCAACGCGGTCAATGACACGCGCGCTCGCGGACCGATAGTAGTAGTCGTCGGCATCTCGAAAGCCGCAATATGGCGCAATAATCTTCTGGTCGAACTCCCGGATGGAGCGCACGGGGCCAACGTTGCTGTTCCGATAGACGTCAGGAAACATCTCGGCTTTGCGTCGGAAGCGCTGTATCAATGCACGCAGAAAATGCGACTCGTAAACCCGGTTCCGCGGTTCGTGAAGGGCGTCCGCGCCTGCCGCCAGATCGATAGCCGGGCAAACCGTGGCCACCGCGACAAGTGGTGCGCGCTTGCCCCATTCGCCGGCGAGCTTGAGCACCATGTTTCCGCCCATCGAATAACCAACCAACGCCACGCGCTCCAGGCCGAAGCGCTCGGTAAAGTGGCGAACCACCGCGCCCACATCGGCCGATCGGCCCGAATGATAGAGCGTCGGCGTGAGCGCATCGGAGCCGCCGCAATTGCGCATGTTCATGCGGACCACGTTCATGCCGGCATCCCAGGCAAGCGTCGCGATACCGCGAATGTAACGCGAGTCGGAGGAACCGTTCAGCCCGTGCACCATCACAGCCGTGAGCTGGCCCGCGCGCACCCGCTCAGGCTGCCAATGACAATGGCACAGCACACGGCTGCCGTCGGCGGGGTCCACTTCCACGGTTTCAGCCACATCAGGCAGAAGAAAAGCAGGGCGAGGAAGGAAGTTGCCAACGATGGTTTGAAGATGACCGTTCATGAGCCAGGGATGTGGCTCAAACTTCGTTAGCCAGACTGGAGACGCCTCGTGCGTCTGAGCCAGCACGTCAGCCTGCGTCACAGATGATTACCCCCTGCGCGCGAAAGTGGGACCATTACCATCCTTTGGCTTTTCGGGGGGGACGCTGGGGCGGCTAGTGGGGATCGAACGTTTCGACCTCATTGACCGCCCGCAAGTTACAGAATACACATTGCCACCGTTGCCAACAATACCCGGATTACCATGGCGCCTTGTCCGATATTGCCCGATGAGCGTTGGATTTTGGGAGTGGTGTGAAGCGCCGGAATTCGAAAGCGTTTACCGAGGCGAGCCTATGATCTGACCACCATGCCGGTTCCGTTCCATCCTGCCGTGCCGATTGTTTTCCGCCCTAACTACTTCTTCATTTGTCCCAACTGCGGAAAGCGCACAGGAGTGATTGTTGATTTTGAGAAGGTGGGGCAGAGACCAGACGCAGAAATATTTCTGAATTGCTTGCCACCGGGTGGCTGCGGATGGTGCGGCGAACTTCCCATGTCCAAGGCTTCGCCAATGATGGGGATTGAGAGGACAACTTTATGATAAGAAACTCTTCGCACGCTGGCCGGGATTCCTCCCTGTTCTTTGCCAGCGCATTGCAGGCTTTGTAGGCTTGCTGAAGTGGTTCCAGAGGGCGGGAGAGACTGAACGCTCCCAGGGGGGCCGTCAACTCTATTGAAGGAGCGGTTGTGATAGAGAATGAAGCGCGCGCTACCTTCTTCATTGAGGCGTAAATTTGCAGGAGCAAACGAGCCTCTCACACAGGTCTGTATGTCATTGAAAGAGTCGACTGGAGACGATGGTGCGGTGCGTCTTAGCCCGCACTTAATCACAGCTGATGCAGCGCCCGCGACAAGAATAGCATTGCCTGCTCTTGCAAATCCTGAACTGGGAACGCGGGATCCTCCCGAGTTGCGTCTCGCGCAATGCGATCGAAGATGCTGACTATGAAGCGCGCCGTGATCGCAGCATCAACATCGGTAGCCACAATTCCTGCGCGCTGATCGCGGCGGATCAGCTGGATGAGAGTATCGAGAAGCGGGGTCCGAAAGGTTGTAGTCGCGGTTGTTTCCCGTTCGAAAAAGAAAGTCTCAGGATCGAAAATCCGCATAATCGCTTGATAGGGGAGTACGGCTTCTGGTGCCTCCTTCATCATCTTTGCGATGAATTCAATCGTGGTCTGGAAGTCGCGCGCAACAGGGTCCATGACTCTCTGCAGCCTCCCGAGCATTTCATCGGCAAGTGCATGAACGACCGCTTGCTTGGTTTCGAAGTGAAAATAGAAGGTTCCCTGCGCAATGCCAGCGCGCTTGACGATGCCCGAGATAAGGACTCTGTCGTAGGGCATCTCGGCAAACAATTCGCGTGCGGCTTCTAAAATTCGCTCCCTGGTGGTCTGCTCATCCATGACTCTGGTTTTGAGAAGCCTCGCTGGCTGTTTGGATTTGCATATCGTTTTCTTTGTTTTCATAACGATTCAGAAAGTGTGCCTTTCTTTGCAGCAAGCGCTGAAGCGCGCAGACGGCCATCTTCCATTTCGACTATGCGACCGTAGCTGATGATGACGGAGCATTCTTTGCAGTAGCCATACGATTCGACCGAATGGCAAGTGAGGACCCCAGCGGCAAAAGGAAACACAGCGCTGCGATGCTTCTGCAGAGATGCCTGTTTTTCTGGCCTAAAGGTTCGCCGCAAGCACAGGTTGGGCAGACCGGCCCTTCTTCCAGAGAGGCCCTCTAGACATGTGCGGGCCGTTTCCTTGTCGGGGAACATCTCGAACAGTTGGAAGGTGCTGATAGTCGAGCGGCTCATGGTCTGGTTCCAATTGGAGCTTTTGCGAGAATGCGTTCGCATTTCTTGCAGCGGTCTGTAACGAACACATTGAGGTCGAATCCCCACGCGGGCCAAATGCCGCAGACAGTCTCCGTTCCTATGGGAATATCGGAGAATCTCTGCTGGTCGTCCTCCAAGCGAACCGCGTGGAGTCTCCAACTTGAACGACCCCCGTCAAACCCGCGCCTTACCCGTATCGGATTTGTCGCTATCGTAAGCCATTCAATGCGGCTCATGTGTGGCCTCCCCAGTAATCAGCCATGTATTCACCCGTTCACCATTTATCAGTACCTGTGAATATCCGAGCCGATCTGACGACACAGTGGTCAGCCGGAATGCTCCGGTCAAGAGGTATTTCGCTCTTTTCTTGGCTTCGGCTACCGTCTCAAAGTGGACATCCTCTAGGTCCTCGCCTTTGGTTTCGAGTTTCCGTCTTTCCTTCCTGCCTGCCTCAATCCATCTGGGTCAGAAATTCCGGGGCCGATCACGGATGAACCCTCAGTTCTTCACCAGCTTGCGCTGCAGCTGTTCCAAGGTCTGGCCCTTCGTTTCGGGGTAGAAAAGAAGCACAACCACGAACTGGAGAACGGTCATGACGGCGAAAAACGTGAACGGCGCGCTACGGCCCATGCTGACGACGAGCACCGGGAACTCGAGCGCGATGATGGTATTCATGATCCAATGGCTGGCGTTGCCCACAGCCTGGCCCTTGGAGCGAACATGGTTGGGAAATACCTCGCCGATGTAAACCCAGATGACCGCGCCCTGGGATAGAGCAAAGAAGGCGATGTAAGTGACAAAAAGCCATACCAAAGCGCCTGGTCGGATATTTGCCGCAAAGAGCAAAGATACCGCTCCCAGGCAGCCTGCCGTGCCCGCCGCACCGACTAGAAGCAACGTCTTACGGCCAAGCTTGTCGATCACCGACATGCCGACCATGGTGAATATAAGGTTTGTTAGGCCGATGGCGATCGCCTGCTGGTCACCCGAGATCTGGCTAAATCCGGCGGAAGCAAAGATACTTGGCAGGTAATAAAGAATGGCGTTGATTCCGGCCAACTGATTAAACGCACCGATCGTGATCGCCAGGAATAGCGGATATCGGTACTTCCAGCGGAAGACCGGTTCGTGTGCGGTGGCGTCTTCCTGCTCCAACGCGAATCGGATATCGGCAAGCTCACCCTTCGGATCAGGCTCTCCCATGAGTTCGAGAACAGCCAATGCTTCGTCGATTCGATTCTTTGAGGCAGACCAGCGGGGACTGCGAGGAATGCCGAAGAGCAGAAACAGGAAGCCGAAGGCCGGGAGGGCGGCTACACCGACCTGCCAGCGCCATTCCGACGGGCCTAGATGGAGTGTGCGGATGAAGTAGTTGGATGTGTAGGCCACAACAATGCCGAAGACTACATTGAATTGAAATGTGCCAACCAGACGGCCACGCCAATTTGCTGGGGAAAGCTCGGCTATGTAAACCGGGCCAAGCACGGATGAGGCGCCAATGCCAAGTCCGCCCACAAAGCGGAAGACCATCAACGAGTGCCAGTTCCATGCCAGAGCGCTCCCGATGGCCGACACCACATACAGCACCGCCGTAATACGCAGAGTTTCACGTCCGCCCAGCTTCTGGCCTGCGACGCCGGCGCCAAACGAGCCCACCACTGTGCCAACGAGCGCGATAGCCACGGTCCAGCCCTTGCCCACAGCACTCAGGCCATAGAGCCTGACCAAAGCATCAATGGCTCCGGAAATGACTACCGTATCGAAACCGAAGAGCAGGCCACCCAGTGCACCCGTCAGCGTTGCCTTCGTCAGATTCAGGTTCGGCCGCATCGTTTGTTGCCTCCAAGATACTGATTTCCCTTTCGCTCGCTAAAGGCGCCAGCTTGAAGTACTTCGCCGGGCCGGAATCGCTGAGTTCGCAGCTTTTCAGGTTGTGAACTGATCTGCCTCGACAGGCAAGGATCGGCAAACAAACGGGCTCATGACAACGCTGACATGCTTGCCTTCAAGTGAAGACCACGGACTTTAGTAAGAACGCTCTCAGGCAGCGGTGGAGTTGCCAAGACATGTTGTGCCACCCAGTTCGACAGGGTCTCAGCGAGCTCCAAACTATGTTCCGCCGACCAGCCCTGCATGATGCCGAACAAGAGCCCGGCAGCAAATGAATCTCCCGCACCAACTGGACGCACGAGGGACTGGTCCAACATGGAATCCGGAAGTCTGAGATGCTTCCCTTGGCTGACTAACAGCGCGCCTTTTGATCCTCGCGTGATAGCGACCGCTGCCAACAAAAACTCCACGCGGAGCCGCTCCATGAATAATTCGACCTTCTCCTCCGGGTCGCGCGATTCTGGATCGAACCCGAGTAGAGAACACACTTCTTCGAGTTCCGAGTCGTTCATTTTCACCAGGGTCGCCAGCTCGAGGCTTTTCGCAATGATCTCCGCGGAGTAACCTGCCACGCCGTTTGTAGTGTTTCGACGAAGGTTCGCGTCGTACAGTCGATGACCATTGACTTGTGACACGAACTGCTGGATGCTTTCTCGTGAAACTTCTGAGCGCTGCGCAAGGCTTCCGAACACGACAGCGTCGCAGTGCTGGGCTAGATCACTAGCACCATCACTCAACCGGATATAGTCCCATGCGACATCAGGTTGGATCTCAAAACCGGCTCCGCCTTCGCTCTCAAAGACCAACGCCGAGCCAGTAGGTCGCTCGACCTCCGCCAGGTAGTCGGTCGAGATCCCTGCGGCGGCAACTGCCGACCGGATATAACGGCCCCAAGGGTCAGAACCAACTGCGCTCAGAATCACCGCGTCGCCATGCCAGAGCGCGGTCGCAGTCGATAATTGATGAAAATGAAAGATCACGTTGAGCGGCGCGCCACCCAAAGTAGCGTTCCCGTTTTCGAATACGTCCATAAGAACTTCGCCAGTTCCAACAACACATGTAGCTCGCTTCATTTTCAGACCCTTGCTCGTTACATTGGGCAGCCTGCTGCGTTCGTGGTTGGAGCGTGCAGAAGATTGATCGCAGGTGCACAATTTCACCACATGATTCAGCGATGCGCGGTTACTTAGGTCGTAAGCCTGTCGGCGGAAATAGGCGACAATTGCCAAGCGGAAATGCCCACAAGATTGGCCGTCTTGCCTGTCCATTTCATGCCAAGCTCCTGAGGGTTGCCGCCGGCGTAATAGAAGCGCCGGGTGCAGGCGATCTGGTGGTTCACAAACGCCTCGATCACTGAGCCGTCGACGTAGAGATGGAACTCAAGGTTCTCGCCTTCACCTAGAGCCAGGGAAAACGGGCGGTCATCGATCAAGACCTGGCCGGGGTGGTGGGGATCGTAACTGATCTTCAGCCAGGGGGTTAGGTTCTGCGAGGGGTCGTGAAGAGACAAGGCGAAGGGCTCGGCGGACTTACGCGCAGTGCACAGAATTTCACCACAGCAACCTACGATGCGCATGGACTGGAGTTGGCGGAGGATCTGGTCTTCGTCCGCGCTGAGGTTCAGGGTCTGTGCACGATTTCGGAGCTGATTCGCTTCCTCTGGGACGCGGAATCGGAGGCGGCCATCGGCAGCCACCGAGAGCACACGCGGCAACAACATCATGCCAGCCCAACGGGCGGGTTTGTATTTTTCGAGCGGTCGGGTTTCGGTGATCCAGCCCCAGAGGATGCGGTTTCCGTCTTTGTCCAACTGGGTCTTGGCGGCATAGAGGGATCCATAATCGAGGATTCCAGCCTGCTGGGGATGAAAGATCATCTGCTCCTCATCGAGCTTGCCGCTCTGCCAGTAGGTCTTGCCAGCAGTGGAAAAGATCAAGACATGCCAATCGCCAAGCGAAAAAAACTCGGGGCACTCCCAAACCTCCCACGGGCCGAAGGGATCGACCCCATCGAATCCGCTCACATCGCGGCGGGATAGGATGTGCTGAAACTCCCAGGCGCGTAAATCCTTTGACCGATAAAGCAGAACCGCGCCGCCCTGGTTGGCAATCCCGGTGGCGGCAACCATGTGCCACCAGTCACCTTGACGCCATGGCGATGGATCGCGAAAGCCGTTCACTTCCATGCCGTTTGGTGGAGCCGCAAGAACCGCCTCCGGCAGTTTGGTCCGACTTCTCAGTTCGGGAGCGGATGAGCTGGCAAGGCATTCCGTTTCAAGGAGTGGCGGATCGCAAACCTTGGTGGTTGCCTGCTCCCTGGGCACAGAGCAGGCACCTGTATAAATAACGACAACCTGACCGTCCCGCACGACGGCGGTCCCGGTAAAGCAGCCGTCGGCATCTGGCCCGCCGGGAGTGGGCGCCAGAGCCACGGGAAGATGCTTCCAATGAATCATGTCTTCACTCTCCGCATGTCCCCAGTGCATATCACCCCAGAAAGCCCCATTGGGGTTGTACTGGTAAAACATGTGGTAACGATCCTTCCAAAAGATCGGCCCGTTCGGGTCGTTCATCCAGTTGGCGGCCGGAAGCAGGTGATATTGCGGCCGAAGGGGATCCATTGCTAGATCTGCGGGCGCTGTGGCAGCCAGGATACGAGACACGCGGAGGTTCCCGCTGAGGGTCAAAATGCAGATCGTTCCGATCGTCCCGGAGAGAAGATCACGACGCTTAATATTCACACATTCGCCCTCATGACCGAGCGGAATGCCATTGGCATCTGCAGGCTGCGGGAAAATTGAATTGATCTGACACTGGTTCTTCACTTCAACGGTGGTTCCTTTCAGAGTCAGTTCGGCAAGTTTTGCTTCATGACGTCAATCCGCCAATATGGTTTGGCGAGCCTTTCGCTTAGAGGCGGCAATGGATCAAGCTTCTGGTGTGGCTCGGTCTGATACCAAAAGGCAACACTGGTATATAGGTCCTGCCGTTGGTTCGCATGGCCGTGTTCGATTCCTGCTATGAGTGATTTCTGGAAATAGATAGGATCTGAGATGTGAAAGCGATACATAACGTGAGTACCAGTCCAATCACGATTGCCCTTAAGGGAGTATCCAGTAAACGGATAGTTGTATTCTTCCCTGAACATCCAGGCGCTCCCGAAATAATCCTCCAGCCCTGTTCCATTGATTGATGGAAGCGGAGTGGCGCCATCTATGAAGAACATGTCATTTCCTTCGCCCCACCACCCCGTAGAGTAACCCTGGATAGCGAGAATGACCCCCACGAATTGTCCCTTTCCGACCGCGTGCATGAAGTTGTAGTTATCCTTACCATCGAGATCCACAGCGGGCTGCGTCGCGGCCGGGATCGCCTTGGTCAGTTGCTGGTGCCATTGCGTATGGAACCGTCCTTTCGAGGCCGTGGCGGAGACATCGGAATACTTCTCATAGTCAATCTGATAGTAGAAGTTCGGAACAGCCTGTGCGCCGTCGTTCGTGACAGTAATCCGGGCTCCCTGTCCGAATGGCATCTCAAAGTAACAGTTCAGGGCCTTGCCATTGACGGTGATGGGGAGGGAGTGCCAGTCGTGATAGGCTTGGCCGACATGCCCCCCGGGTATGTCTTCGTATCCAAAGCCGGTTCCAAAGAAGTCTCCGATGGGCACTTCCACGCTTGGGTCTTTTTCACCATCCCAGTACATTCTTAGGACCAACTCCCGCAGATGATTCGGACTTGGAGAGTTGATTGTCATCCAAATATGTCGAATTTCGCCTGCACCGGATATCTCAGCCAGGGTCACGGTTGCGCCGGCGTTGATCGATACGAAATCCGCATTCCTGCCCGTTCGATCTGAGCTTGACGCGCGTGCTGACGTCACCCCGGAATGCAGCGTGGACAATCCGGTTAAGGGTCCGGAATCCTGCGCGAGACAAGGCATGGCCAGCACGCAAAGAACACAAGTTAGAAGTCTCATTCAACTTTTCCTTTGTCTACTCCGTCATTCTGAACCGCACTGTAAAGCCAACTTTCACCCTCGGGCGTCCGAATGCCAGTCGTCTTCTTATTGCTTCTGGCGAAGAATCGCCTGCGCAGATTGCGAACGGTGTCGCAACTAATTCGGACCAGCTGAAGGAGAGGCCGAAGGCAATTCCTCTAATCTGAAACCTCTTCGCCCGCGCAAGGACCCGGCCTCTAGGTCACCAAGGCGCTTAGCAAGTGCTGGGATCTCTTTTGTTTGATGGGCCTCTCTCAATGCCTGTATCAGGTTATAGATTGCTGCTCCGTCGGATCCGTCGATTTCTAGCGCAGCTCTAGAATGCTCAATAGCAAGCGATATCTTGCCAGTTCGCAGATATAGCCTTCCCAACAAGTCATGTGCAGCGACAAACGTCGGATCAAGTGTGACAGCGCGATTTGCCGCTTCGATGGCTCTCTGGTCTCGGGACTTGTCTATATCATTTGTTTCATTGGAGAGTGCTTCTGCAAGTAAAAACTGACTGAGAGAGTTACTTGGGTTTCGTATGACCTCTTCACTGTAAATTGCGAGTGCCTGAGTCGTATGCTGTTCTTGTTCTTGCAACAGTCCCTCTGCAGTCCCAATCATTGACAGCTTTGAATCCAACCTTCGTGCAGTGTCAAAGTCATTCGTAGCCTGCTCGTAGTTTCCCAAGCGAGCATAGAGAATCCCTCTTTCGAGGTAAAGTCGAGCCTCACTAGGCATCCTCTCTATACCCGCGGAAAGCATGTCGATACCCACCTTTTCCGAAGTATGCCGGACTGAAAGAGTTGAAAATGCGAGGTATGCATCCAGGTCTGTTGGGTTCTCCAGAATCGACCTTCGGAGCAGTTCGACAGCAGTTGGTGTATCGCCTTGATCTTCGTAGATGTCGGCTGCAAGAGCCAGTAATTCAGGCCCGGCCGTGGCAGAATCGATTGACGGTTTTAGTACTTGAATTGCATCATCCTTGTGACCAGCCTTCCACTCGTCCAATGCAAGGTTGTATATCGCCGTGGGTTCGTCAGGATATTGCTCCTTCACCGTCCGAAACTCTGCGAGTGCATCCTCGAATCGGCCAAGAGTTGCAAGACAAACCCCATATTCCGTCATGGCGACGGCTTGCCCTGCCAGGGCCGCCTGGGCGCGTTCAAAGAGCCTAACGGCCTCCGGGCAGTTTCTTGACCTCGCCTCCGTTACGGCGAGCATTGCGTTCGCCGTCGCATCTGTTGGCGTAATGGCCAGGAGGCGCTTTAGAAGAGGGGCTGCATCTCTGCTTCCACTCACAACTGCAGCCTGCGATGCTGCCTGAAGCGCAGGAACGAATTTCGGAGAGAGGCTAAGTGCATGCTCATATGCCATCAATGCGTCCTTCTCTTGCCCGGAGCCGGCGAACGCCATTCCCCTCAGAGTCCACAACTTATAATCCTGAGGCGTTTTCTTAAGGCCCATCTCGGTAAGGCTTAGTGCATCAGCAAAGCGCCCGCTGCGAACTGCCTCTTCTGTCGCGGAAAGAACATCCACCTTGCTCTCCCCAACAACAGGTCGTCCCGAGATGACCACCAGTACAATCGCAGCGCCGACGATCCATCCTCTTTGCCACCGCACACAACAACGCGAGATCTCACTCATCCTATGATCATATGACCTCTTGCCTTCTTATCATTGCCAGATGCTTCCCGCGCAACTTACCTGCAGCCACATCACGTACCAAGCACTTAAGCTTCGCGCAACCCAGTTCCGGTTCGTTAAGCCGCCGTGCTTGGTCCGGTGATTGATCTGGTCCACACTTACCGCAAACCACTTTATGCGTTAGAAGAAAAGCCTCGCTCCCAGCTGCATGTTACGCGGAACATTTGAAGACGTGGAAGTTCCAAAGGTGGTCAAATCAGCGGCGTTGTTGTCCACGCCGTTAAGATTCACCCGGTTGAAGATATTAAAGAAATCTCCACGAAGCTCCAGTGAGACTCCCTCCGTTATTTGAGTGTTCTTCTTCAACGCGAAGTCAGTCTCCGCGAAGCCAGGGTTGCGGAATTGATTCATTTTTTCAGTGCCTTCTGTTCCGAATTGCGGATATGTAAATGGCCCACAACCATCAAGAAGACCATTTGCACAGTTCAGCGGGAACAGCCCATTAATGTAGTTTTTCCTTGCGTGCGATGTCTTATAGCTCGAGACGTCCGGATAGTCCATGTTATCCCCATCAGCATTGAAGTCTCCGCTATTCGGTTCATAGCCGTTGGGGACCCCATTTACTGCAGTGGCGTTGTAAGGCGCAGTTGTGATCACTGTAAAGGGGTAGCCCGACTGCAGAATCGTAATGTCAGAAACGGTCCAACCCGAGGTCACGCGCTTTACAAGGCCATTACCATGATTCATGCCTGGCAATTCATAGCCAATGCCAAGCGACAAACGATTGGGAGTATCCTCATAGCTCGGGCCATAGAACTGGTTCGTCGGGTATTCGGCGGGATAGTTCAGCCAGTCGTCGTTCGATGAGGAGCGGGTGTAGGAACCAGTGATGAAGCCTCTCCGTGCGAGGCGACCCGAAATCGCAAACACTAAAGCATAGTAGTTCTGTCGTGCCGGGTCGAGGCGGTTTTGAGCGTACTGAATTGAGCCAAAGCTATGATTTAAGCGGGTTTGAATTCCCGTGCATTCCGTACCAGCTCCATTGCAGTCGGGATGCTGGACCAAATCGCCCTGAAATACATTTACGTCAATTCCGGCAGGGGCGTTTTGATTCCCGACCCCATTGATAAGCAAGTTAGATGAATGTGATCCAAGATAGGACACATATGTGACCAGCTTAGGCGTCAGTGAGCGTTCAAGGGTAGCTGACCAGTTTAGCGTACGCGGAGAGCCGAGATGTGGGTCAACTCCGCCGACCGATATCTGGGATCCCGTCAGCCCACCTTGTGCATTGAGTGGTGTGCCCCCGAACGCGGGAAACGTATAGCCAAACGGGTAACTATTTGAGGTGCCGTAGCCAAAAATCGGGGCCGCTGTTGATCCGTTGTTAAAAAACGTTGGGACTACAGCTGCCGGAGGATTGTTTTTGACGGCGTCATCCTGATCGCCAACCGTATACAAGTCACGGTAGATGCCAACACCCCCCTTAACAAGCCAAAGACCTTTGCCAGTAGGATCCCAGGTAAAGCCACCTCGGGGGCTGAAAATCCAGTTCATGTCGCTGGCATAGACTTGGGTCTGTTGCGTCATGACGCCATTGGCAATCTGTTGCGCGTACGTGGATCCCTGGCCCAAGTGGAAGTTTGCCATTAAAGTTCCTGGATTTGGATGAGCATTGCCAAAGTCGTCGTACCTGATCCCATAGTTTAGTGTCAGTCTCTTTGTCGCTTTCCAAGTGTCTTCAGCGAATACTCCGAAGGTACGCATCGAATATCCGTAATTATCGGGGTCCTGCGCCCCCGTCACGGGATTGTATGTCGTCGCGACCTCCGAATATGGGTTGTTGTTGATCAGGCTTATCAGATTTGTAAAATTGAAGCTGGGCACACCGAACGCAGAAGCAAAGTTCGCCACATCGTTTCCGTGCCAATATTGAAATCCACCTCTAAAGCTGTGCGATCCCTGAATGCGGGTCACCATGTCGCCCCACTGGTATTGATGTTGATAGAACCCCGCCGTTGCAAAGCCGGTTCCCCATCCAACGCTAAGCGGCGCAACACTTACCACTGGAACCGTGAAAAGACCTGTCTTATCATTTTCGGCAGATGCCTTCACCCATCCAAAATGAGCTTCATTCAATGTGTTCGCGCCGAAATCATGCGTCTCATTCAATTGCCATGAGCCGTTACCGGTTATGTTGGTCGAGGTAAACTGAGGACGAATCGTGGGATTGTCGCTGGTTGTAGAGTTCTCATAAATCAGACCGTACACGCGGTCATGCGGGAAGTATTTGTCCACGCGAACTGAATACCCGAAGCCATTATTGAAGCTAGACGAGTTGAAGTTCCCATGGTCGAGCACCACGGTAGCGCACGGAATGTTATCTGTGCTGGGTGTCGCACAACCAGTATTCAGCCCTGGGTTTGAGGCGCCGAATAGCTGCTGCGCGGTTGCGGCAACCCCGGTGGTGGTTGCTCCTGTTGGTGCGTATTTCGTAAGAAGCTGAAGTTCCGGGCTACTCGGGGCAGCAGTCTGTGCAAATGAGACAAAGGCAGGATCTTCATAGGTCTGTACGGAATTGCCGGTCGATGCGAGTGATCGATAGGGTTCCGTCGAAAAGAAGAAGAAGAACTTGTGGTTTGGAACAATTGGTCCACCAACGGCAAAGGACATGTTGTTGGTGTGAAATGGCGCATAGGCGGGTTGGCCGGGAGCCGGATGGTCGAATTCGGGTTTGGCATATAGACCTTGATATGTGAAGAGCTCTCGCGCTGAGCCATGGAACCGGTCGGTTCCTGCACGGCTTGTCAAGATTGTTTGAATCGAGCTTGCCTGTCCATATTCAACAGAGTAGGTGTCCAGTTGGACGTCGACCGAGGATAGCGCGTCCGCGCTTGGTGTGAACGTTACTGAGCCGCCCTGAATATCGCCATTTATCGGGACGCCATCAAGTACGTAGAGGTTTCCCACAACTCCGCGGCCATTGGCATTAAGGTCCGGAACATTAAAAATGTAATTCGGGGTATTACCCGCCCCAACGCCGGTCACGCCAGGTGTCAGACCGACCACTGTCTCTGGGTTCAATGAGGCCAGGGGCAGATCCTCAAGACCCGCGTTGTTGATGGTGAAGACACTTCGGCTATCTGAAGTGTCAAGCAGAGGCGCCTCGGCCGTTACAGTGACGGTGCTCGAGGAAGAGCTCACGGCCAACGAGAAGGGGACGTCGCGCAGCTGATTCGTCTCAAGAACAAATGACACTTCCTGCTGGGCAAAGCCTGTCATCTCTGCCACCGCTAGGTAGTGGTTCGCAGGCAGGCTGGCGAACCGAAAGAAGCCGTGGTCGTCCGACTTCGCAGTTAGCACGACGCTCGTATCGGTATTCGTTAAGGTCACCGTAGCGCCGATGATGACGGCGCCGGATTTGTCCTGCACACTCCCCTGAACGCCGCCACCAAACTGGGCAAAACAACTGGCTGCAGGAATCAGCAGTAGGCAGATGAATTTACAGATCAAGGTTCTTGCATTGCGTCGCATGGCACTTCCTCCAAAAGATTGAGATTCGAAGCGGTGGCGCACTACGGGGCCTAGGAAACCACCAATCAAAATCGAAAGAAGGATAGACAGATAATCCATGACTTGTCAACAGTTATTTCTAAGATTGTAATGTCAATAAATTAAAAGCAGTATATACCACATAGAGAGCATGCATTGATTTGACCTGTCTGACACGTAGAAGTTTGATGCAGTTGATCCGTTCGGTCGAGGTCAAGATTCCTATTATCAACGAGATAGTCTCTTCAGCATCGAATCATGGCGAAGGAAACATATAGCGAGAGCAATCCTCACCAATCTCTCGGGGACAAGACGCTAAACGAGTACGCTCGCCAGATCGCGACTGGTTGCGACGTTGCCGAAGCCTCAACCCAGCCACTTCACTAGCGACCTGGCCGGGACATAGGACCGGGGAGCCCAGCTGGCCGCAAGGCAAGAAAAATGTCGTGGCATCGATACCGTCTTCAACAAGGAACTCGGGCCGACCACCTACGGAACCTGCACTTGGGAGTGTGCAGTCGTCGTGCACCTGGTTCCCTGTCTGCCGATGGCGGCAGACAGAAGTTCAGGTGCCTCCAGAATGCGATTTGCTTTTATCCCGCTCGGGAGCGAGAGGCTGTGGATTCGCGTGGAGCGAGATTACAGACGGTACATCATTTGCCGGTCACGCCCTTGCCCTCTTCCACTGTAAAGATGCGGTCCAACGTCTTCAGGTTCAGCTTCTCCACCGCGCCGCTGGGCCAGTGAATCTCGACTCCGTCGATCTTGGTCGCGTTTCCCAATCCGAAGTGCACCCGAAAATCGTTCGATGAGAGATAGCTGCCTCCGCTCAGCACGTCACCGCGCTGGCGAATGCCGCCGGCGGTCAAATAGACGGTCGATCCCACCGCGTCGCGCGGGCTCTTGGGTCCGCCGATCAGTTTCAACTCCACCCAGTGGTGGTGGTCGGCGTTCACGTTCCGCAGCAGTACCGGAACGCCGTCCATGTTATTGATGACCACATCGATTTTGCCGTCATTGAAGAGATCTCCAAACGCTGCGCCGCGACCCACGCTCAATGTGGCTAGGCCGGTGCCTTCCACTGCGGGCACTAGCTCGAACTTGCCGTTCTTCAGGTTGTGAAACAGCAGCGGTCGCTCGGCATAGCTCGTACCCCAGTCAGGATGCTGGTCCACCTGGGGATACACGTGGCCATTCGCGATGAGCAGATCCTTCCAGCCGTCGTTATCGTAGTCCAGAAATCCGTCGCCAAAACCGACAAACGGAAAGGTCGGAGCGGCGATGCCGGCCGGGTAACTTTCGTCGGTAAAGTTGCCTCGACCGTCGTTGTGGAAGAGGACATCGTAATCGTCGGAAAAGGTGGTGCTTAAGATGTCCATATGGCCGTTGTTTTCATAGTCGCCGGCGGCAAGGCCCATGTTTGCAACTTCGCGGCCATCTTGGTTCAGCGCGAACCCGTTTTGGTAGCTGTCGTCTTCAAACGTGCCGTTCCCTTTATTTATATATAGATAATTCGGCGTGGAATCATTGGCCACGATGAGGTCGGGCTTGCCATCCCCGTTCACGTCGACGAACAGTGCGCCAAGGCCATAGTAGCGGTTCGGATTGCCCACTCCCAGCTTATCGCTAACGTCGGTAAAGGTGCCGTCTCCATTGTTGTGAAAGAGATGGTCGAGCTCGCCCTTGAGCCCGCGCGGACCACACATCACTGGCGCACCACGAAACTGGCAGAAGCTGTAGTTTATGGCCTTTCCTCCCACGAGCTGCGGATTGGTCAGATCGAAATTAAGATATCCCGCTACGAAAAGGTCCAGCCGTCCGTCGCCGTCGTAATCGCCGAAGGTTGCGCCGGTCGACCAGGTACCGAGCTGCACGCCCGCGTTCTCCGCTATATCGGTGAAGGTGCCATCGTGATTGTTGCGGTAGAGGCGGTTCTTGCCGTAATTGGTGACGTAGAGGTCTGGCCAGCCGTCGTTGTCGAAATCGCCGACCGCGCACCCGTATCCCCATCGGTCATTCGCGACTCCGGCCTTCTGTGTTACATCGCTGAAAGTGCCATCATGGTTGTTGTGGAAAAGAGCTGCGTGCGGTGGAACGGCCTTGCCATCGAGTGCCTCGTAGGTCGAACCGTTCACCAAATAAATGTCAATCCAGCCGTCGTTGTCATAGTCCAGCAAGCAGACACCAGGTCCTTTGGCCTCCAAAATGAGGCGCTTGGCGGGCGTCCCAGCCGTGTGATGCCATACGGTAAGGCCCGCCACTTTAGCCACATCCTGGAAGATGATGGGGCCACTTCTTACAAACCCCCCTGCCGTGATGGGTCGGTGCTGGTTGTCGAACTGAGCCTTCTGCGCACCAGCTGTAGCCATGCCGCCCGACGACTCCTGCGCACTCATTACGGCGGCGAACACCAGCGCCAGCGCCGCGATTAGCACTAACCTACGCAGGCTGCTTTGTCGCTTGAGTAAGCAAGCCCTGCATGATGCATGCAGCTCTTGCGCCCGCACCCTTTTCGTCTCTCTTTGAATAGCTCTTGCCATGTATTTCTCAACGTTAGAAGCTCATGACGAGTGGCCGCAATTTTCATTGGCATGCCGATTCTTCAAGCTCCGACTAGGCGCTCTTTGCTGCCGATGATTTCCGGATGACGAGGCGACCTTTCAGGAGTATTTCCCGAGGAGCAGCTTCGGGATGCCGTACTCTTTCGAACATGGCGCGAATTGCCGCTTCACCCAGATCACGGCAGGGCTGGTGAAAGGTCGTCAGAGGAACTTGTAAGAGACTCGCATACTTCACATCATCCACGCCTACCATGCGTAGGTCCTCAGGGATCCGAATCCCTAAGCCCAGCAATGTGCTCATCAAAGAAGCCGCAGTGAAGTCGTTATCGCAAACTAGGCCGTCTGGCTTGTCTCGGAAATACAATTCGCGAACAACGTCAATGTCTGTCGGCTGGATTTGCCAGATGCCTTCTTCAAATACCACTTGTTGATTCGAACGGATCCCCTCTCGATATCCGGCAATGCGGGCGTCAACAGATGATGCATAGTTTGGACGCCCAACAAATTGAATTCTTTTGCACCCTTGTTGAATCAAGTGCTCCGTCAAGACAAAGCCTGCTCGGCGATTGTCAATTCCGATAAGGTCAAAGTTGCTTCTCGAAGGGAATCGGGTGATATCTCTATCAAGCAGAATTAACGGGATCCTGGCTTTGAAAAACATCTCCGCTATAGCCTGATCGACCGCATCTCCTTCCCGAGTCAACACCAGTGGGGCGAAGAACACACCATCAACCTTATTTGATAAGTATTGCCGAGCAAGACTCATTACCTGTTCTTCACGAGGATTCTCATTTAAAGCGCTTCCCCACATCAATGAGTGTTCTCTTTCGGGCTGGGTATTCGCTATGGCTTGGCAAATGGGCTCAAAGATCTCTGTGCGACCAAGTTCTGGAATTATCAAGCCGAACACCATTCTCTTCTCAGAAGGACCGGAGCTAACATAACTTCCAGATCCAGCTTTGCGAGTGATCAACCCTTGATCTCTCAGTTCCGCTAAGGCCTTTGCAACTGTTATCCGTGACGCCTGAAACTGTTCACCTAATGCCACCTCCGAAGGCAGGCGTTGCCCGCTCTTGTATACACCGGTTGAAATGGAGTTCTTTAAAGACTCGTAGATTTGCATGTATTTGGTTTCTTGCGGCTTGTTCGCGGTTGCGTCCATTAAAACCTCCCTCACTTTGAGCTCGAATTCCAACCAACGGAGCTCTGAACGTCAGCAAGTTCGCCATCTTGCCCAAATGGCGCAAAAACAGTATATACAAGTCGCCTGGCGAGAATATACTAATTGGCGAATCGGCCAACTCTGTTGTGGAGGACTATATGCGGAAAATGCTCATCATGTTGATCTTAGCGTCTGCTGTGGCAGGACGGGCTTTAGGGCAGGACAGTACTCTCCTCTCCGATGCTTCCTTGCTCACACAAGGCGTTACGTCCAGCCGGGTCTCCAGCTTCGATCCGACGGGAGGGAACAAGGACTTCGTCGAAATCAAAGCAGGCCAGACATTTACACTCGCCGACCTTACAGGGGCAGGGGCGATTAAACACATCTGGGTCGTCCTCTCATCGCCCAGCCGCTACCATCTCCGAGAGCTGGTTCTCCGCATGTATTGGGACGGTGAGACAAACCCGAGTGTTCTGAGTCCTCTGGGCGACTTCTTTGGCACTGGTTTTGGGGAATATCACTCCTTTTGGTCGGTACCATTGACGGTCCAATATCAAGCACTTAACTGCTATTTTGATATGCCCTTTGGAAATGGAGCAAAGATACAGGTCACAAATGAGGGTTCGCAAGATGTAAAAGCTTTTTACTATCACGTTGATTATGAGTCCTACGCGAATCCTGAAATGGTGGCAAACCGCGGCCGATTTCACGCCCAGTGGCGCCGCCAGATCCTAAAGGGGGTCCCGATAGAACAATCGGGAGGGATCAATCTCACTGGCGATAACAACTACGTTTTCATGGACGCCGAAGGCAAGGGCCAGCTCGTAGGGGTCGTCATGAGTATTGAAGGGCAGTCCAACCAGTGGTGGGGAGAAGGCGACGACATGATCTTTATTGATGGGCATAAGACATTTCCACCTTCGATCCACGGCACGGGCTTGGAGGATTTTTTCAGTAATGGTTGGGGATACCAAGGAGAGTTTAATTATCCATTCGCCGGCTATTCTCGAAAAGGAAACCACGAAGCATCGGATTGGAGTGGGCGACACACAGTTTATCGATTCTTTCTGCAGGATCCAATTCGTTTCGATCACTCGTTGAAAGCAACAATCGAACACGGAAATGCAAACGACTTGGATGTGGATTACTCAAGTGTGGCGTATTGGTATCAGACTGAACCACACAAGGCGTTCGAGCCGCTTCCCCCTCTGAAGGATCGAGTCCCGAATGACGATTGGAAGAGAGAGGCTTCGCCCTCCCCGTTGCCAAATTAATTTCCGCAGCATATCGCGGAGTTTCCGGTAATCCCGTTTGGTTGCCGGATTTGCTCTTGGAGATGACTATTCAATTGAAGGGATTGGGCTCTGACAACGATCAGCAGGTTAAGTGCTGGCCACCATAGAGTTTCCAACGGCCAGAATTGCAATGCCTCCAATAAGGAGCGCAAGCCCTTTGTATAACACCCTGCGTGCTTCCTGCGTTGCTGCAGTCCATTCATGCGTGAGAAATCCAAGAGCATTGGCAGTGATGAGTGCCACTGCGTTGGTCACTGCCCATCCCACCGAAGTTCCAAGTCGTCCCAGAAAATGCGCGCCCATACCATACGGAATCGTTGCAGCAAACCAAATTGCACCCATTGACAAGCTCATTAGGAGGTCATGAACCGCTCCTGGATCTAGACTCTTGCGCCACGTTCCATTTTTGATCTGTAGACCGCCAAACCAAATCAGCATTGAAACTGCCGCTCCCCAACAGACGGGCAGCCAACTGGCCAGGGTGGAGAACGCGGGATTCGCGCCAAGCCTTTGTGCCTCTTCTGAGGCTCGTTTGCCATATGTAAAGCCTAGGTTTGCACAAGAACTCAATGCGCCGGAAGCCACACATACCGCAAGCGCTACGCGAAGCCCACGCTGTCTTTTCAATTCGCCGGGCTGGCACTCGCGAATATAACCAGCTCTGCCACAGACAATCACACCTGCAACGCATCCTGTAATTCCGACAAGGATCATCGAGCTGCTCAAGTCAGATCGAAGTCCATCGGGATTCATGAAAAAGGGAAGCAACGACCCAAATGCCGTGTTGGCTCCCATGATGGTTGTACAGCCAATCGACATTCCAGCTTGAGTTACGCCGTATCCATATAGGACTGCTCCTGCACCCCAGCAAAAGCCAAATGCCGCTCCAATCCACAATTCCCGGGAACCAACCGCGCGCAGCGCCTGCATCCATTGTGGCACCACCACCGCGCCCATCAGCAGCGGCAGGACCAGCATCATCAAAACGGTAGTAGGAACGTAGAAGTTTTCGAGCTCAAACACTCGCCGTTTCTTGAGAGGTAACGCAATCGTTCCGCCGGCAATCGCTGCGATGAATACCAATGCGAAACCTAAGACCTCTGCGTCCATGAGCACCGGCCCTTTCGCGCGCCCGCAATCCGCCTGTCTCAGTCTGCTCGTCAGTGCACAAAAGGTGCAAACTGCTTTAGCGGTTGCGTGCGACATCGCAGCGAGACTTGCCGACGTTTAATCCGAGGATACTAAGTTTCGCTGCAACCGCTCCGGCGATTGACCCTTCTTCGTCATATCCTCGCTCTCCTCTTTGCCTTCAGAGAACCACGACCGACGAAATCTCTCAACTTCAATGCGGCTTAGTTTTTGGGTTTTGGGTCACCGCCCAGTAATCGTGAGGAACTGATCCATCCGGCGCTTGAATCCCTCGGGGGCCTGCTCCCATAGCAGATTGTGCAGGAACACGCGGATCGTGTTCATTCCGAGTGATTGAGCCCATCCGAGTTCGCGGTCGATCTCCGCCGGGTCAAATGTTGCCGCCTGCCACATCTCGAGCTCATTAATCGCGTCATCCGGCACAAAATTCGCGCCCACAATCCATGGCTGCTTCGCATACCAATGGTTCGCCTGTTCTTCGGTCCACCGCTGCTCCTGCGCCGTGCTCCGGCTCGCGGTCAAGCAAAGCGCTGCAAAAACCAGCACGCTCGCCAGGCTCAGATAGTCTCGTATCCGTCGTGCTTGTTTCACCGTTCGGCTCCTTTGCATTGAACAAGTCGTACATTCAAGCACCAAATTTGTTCCCTTACTTCTGACACAGCGCGATCACCGCTGTTGATCGTTTGTTTAGTCCACTAGCGGCCATCATAATTTGCGCTTATCGACATCAATTCTGAGCTCGCTTGCTTCGGAAATCTCCGCACCAGTCCCTTTGAGAATGGCGTTTAGATGTCCCATCCCTTCCCTGGCAAGCGCCTCCGGTGAGATTCCGGTGTCTGCCCAAAGAAAACCCGGGGCACTTGTTTCCTTAGGGTTAAAGCCAAAGCCTTCGATCATTAGATAGCCGTCGTAGCCACATCCCAGCAGCGCGTCGACAATCGTTGCAAAGTCGACGTGTCCTTCTCCGAGAAGCCCTCGATCATTCTCGCTCGCGTGAATGTGTTTTAGATGCGGTCCGAGCAGACGGACCGCTTGTGAGATGCTCTTTTCTTCGATATTCGCGTGAAAGGTGTCAATTGTCGCTCCGATTCGCGAATGCCCGATTGCGTCGCACAGCAATTTCGCTTCAACTGCCGTCCTCAGGAAGAATGTCTCCGACCGGTTCACCGGTTCGATCGAGAGTGTCATTTGATAGGAATCAAGAAGTGGGCCGACTGCCTGAAAGGCCTCGATGGCCCAGAGCCATTCATCCTTGTGCGGGCGGTGCCCCGGCAGATAACCGATTGGCGCATACAGCGGACCGCCCAAGAGTTTGGCGCCGAGATTTGCCGAAGCATCCAGGCAACGCCGAAGATGCTCGCACGACTTCTGTCGAAGGGCAACATCGGGGCTAATGGGGTTGATTCCACCAGGAAGAATTGCGCAGACAGTAGTTTCCAGCCCATTCTCTTCACAGGCCTTGCGAATCTCGACGATTGGCAAGTTGGCCGGATCGAACATCGGAATTTCGATACCGCTCAGGCCAATTTCTTTGATCCAAGGCAGAAGTTTGAGATGCTGAAGATCAAATTCTGCTGTCCAGGCGAACGCGCTAATGCCGATTTTCATGCAATGTCCCCGCATCCATCTTAGGTGTTTTGGTCCATTGATTGCTGACTCAACTCTCGCCGCCGGTCTTGCTGTGGATCAGCGCGACACGGGCACCTGGGAGACGGTTCGGTCATTCTGCACGAAACGACGTTGCAGATCCTCAAGAGTTTGGCCTTTGGTTTCAGGATAGGCAACGAGCACAACTAGAAATTGAACTGCGGTCATTACTGAAAAAAACACGAACGGTGCTGCACGCCCGATGTTCGCTGCAACCACGGGAAATGTCAATGCAATCGCGGTGTTCATGATCCAGTGGCTCGCGTTACCGACGCCCTGTCCTTTGGAACGAACGTTGTTTGGAAAGACCTCTCCTATATAGACCCAAATGACCGCGCCCTGAGAAAGCGCAAAAAATGCGATGTAGATCACCAGCAACCAAACGAGTACCCCGGTATGAGTTCTGGAGAAGAACACCCAAGCCACCCCCGCCAGACAGCTTGCCGTACCTGCCGCTCCAGCAAGTAGCAACGCCTTACGGCCAAGCTTGTCTATCATGCTCATGCCGGCGATTGTAAAGAGGAGATTTGTGAAACCAATCGTGATCGCCTGCTGGTCACCGGATAGCTGACTGAATCCCGCTGCGCCGAAGATGTCGTTAAGGTAATAGAGTATGGCGTTGATTCCGGCCAGCTGATTGAACGCTCCGATGGTGATGGCGAGAAAAAGAGGATACCGATACTTCCATTGGAAGACGGATTCGCCAGCGGAAGCGTGCTCCTCGTTAAGGGCTGCGCGAATGTCGGCCAGCTCTGCCTCCGGGTTCGGGTCTCCGATCAATTTCAAAACATCAAGCGCCTCTTCAATGCGATTGTGTGAGGCCGACCATCTTGGACTGCGCGGTATCGCGAAGAGAAGCATCAAAAAAGCAGCTGCAGGCAATGCCGCCACACCAACCTGCCACCTCCACTCTGCAGGGCCTAAATGCATTAGGCGAATTCCATAATTGGAGGTGTAGGCGACCAAAATACCTATGACGACATTCAACTGGAAGGTGCTCACCAATCGTCCGCGCCATTTCGCGGGAGACAACTCCGTAATATAAACGGGGCCCAAAACCGAAGAGGCACCTATGCCGAGACCGCCGATGAATCGAAAGGCAATCAGCAAAACCCAGTTTCCTGCGAATGCACTTCCGACTGCCGAAATCAGATAGAGTACGGCAGTCAGCCGCAAAGTTTCGCGGCTTCCGAGTTTCTGCCCAACAACTCCAGCGGAGAATGAACCAAAAACTGTACCTATAAGGGCAATCGAGACCGTCCAACCCATGCCGAAACTGCTGAGGTGGTACTGTTTCACAAGGCTGTCGATCACGCCGGAGATGACCACTGTATCGAAGCCGAAGAGAAAACCACCGAGGGCGCCGGTCAACGTCGCCTTGATCAGATTCGAGTTGGGCAGCATGCGGTGTCCTCTTCACGACAAATTCAAATGCCGATGCCGCGGGGATGGGCCTTTGAACATTCCGCGCTCATGCCGGTGGAGAATTCTCGAAGCTTCAAGTTGTGAGCCTGTCAGAGGAAATCGGAGTAATTTGCCAAATATTCAGGCTGAGGATCGAGGAGATTTTGCCTTTCCACGTAAGTTGCAAATCCTGAGGAGTTCCGCCGAAATAGTAGAACCGCTTGGTCCAGGCGATCTCTCCATTCGCAAGCAATTCGATCACCGAGCTATCAACATACATGTGAAGCTCAAGGCTTCTGTCGCTCTCGAAGGATAGAAGCAACGGTCTACCGTCAATTGAGACCGATTCTGCATGCCGAGGATCGTAAGTAATCGCGAGCCACGGCTTGCCCTTAATAGCGCCTGTGAGAAGCATCTCGAACGGTTCTGAGGACAGTTGCAATCGGGTGTGAATTTCGCCACAGCAAGCTGCCACGCGCATTGCCCTGATTTGGCGCTGACAGCTCTCTTCATCGCTGGTGAGTTGTAGCGATTGTTGCTGTCCTCGCAACTTCGCAATTTCAGAGGTAACGCGGAGTCGGAGCCGGCCATCCTCGGTGATGGAAAGTGCGCGCGGCAGTGACATTAATCCGGCCCATCCGGCCGCCTTGTACTCTTCCAACGGTCGCGCCTCAGTGACCCAACCCCATACGACACGATTGCCGGCGCTGTCGAGCTGAGTCTTCGCGGCGTAGTAGGAACCATAGTCGAGGATGCCGCTTTGCTTAGGTTGAAAGGTCATGGTTTCGGTGTCGAGTTTGCCGCTCTGCCAGAATGTTCTATTCGCAGTGGAGTAGATCAGCACATTCCAGTTGCCGAGCTGGAAGAACTCTGGACATTCCCAGACCTCCCAGGGATCGAAGGGATCGAGACCAGCGGCCCCACCGAGGTCGCGTTTCGCCAGAACATGCATGAATTCCCAATTGCGAAGATCTCGCGACCGGTAGAGAAGAACGGCACCACCCTGGTTCGCTATCCCGCAAGCGGTGACTGTGTACCACCATTCGCCTTGACGCCAAGGTGAGGGATCACGGAATCCATTGACCTCAAGTTGCGGCGGAGGCGCGGCGATAACGGGGTTCGGCACCTTGGTCCAGATCTTGAGATCGGGATCGTTGGCGATCGCGAGACATTGGCTTTCGCGCTGCGGCGTAGGGGAGTCTTTGATTGTGGCCTGGTCCAGTGGCACCGTGTGGATGCCAGTGTAAAGAAGTGCGACGTTTCCATCCTGAACTACCGCCGTGCCCGTGAAGCAACCATCTGCGTCAGGACCGCCGGGAGTGGGCGCCAGAGCCACGGGAAGATGCTTCCAATGAATCATGTCTTCACTCTCCGCATGTCCCCAGTGCATATCACCCCAGAAAGCCCCATTGGGGTTGTACTGGTAGAACATGTGATATCTGCCATTCCAGTAGATCGGTCCATTGGGGTCGTTCATCCAGTTTCTTCGCGGCAGCAGATGGTACTGAGGCCTTAAGGGATCCGCAGCGAGATTTCTTGAGCTCGATTGTGTTCCCCCCGAAGCATCAAGATTCGGAACAAGTGCGGCGGCGGAAACTGTTCCTAGGATGCCCCCCACGAAGGAGCGACGATTCATCCCCATGATCTTCTTTCCTAACACGGGACATTGCCGAGCGCGGTCTTTATCAGGCGCCGGTCATTGTCGTACCAAGTAGCGTAGTCCGTACCCTTGAGAAACTGGTCATGCGCGTCGCCCATGAATCGTTCAAGCTCGCCGCGCAGGTGAGTTTTCAACTCGAGAGAGCCTGGATCGTCCACGAGGTTCTTCATCTGATACTGGTCTTCTTGATTGTCATACAACTCCTCTTCGCCCGTAATCCATTTCCAATAGGTGTACCGCTTGGTGTGTGGACTGCCCGATGTTTTGTACCAGCGAGATTGTTAGTGTAGCGCAGCACGACTTGCACCACAGGCTGATAAAGGCGGCGGCGCCGGTATGTGGACTACGCTACTGGCAGGTAGAAAGGGATGAAGGCGGTCCAATCTGAAATTGGGGACGCGTACTATCATCCATATGAAAAAAAACAATACTCAGGTTGGCAAGGTCGGGCTTCGTGAAATTGCATCTGCCGCGGGAGTTAGTATTTCCACTGCTTCCCCGCGTTCTGAATGGAAGCGGCCGTGTCGATCCGGCCCTTAAACAGAAGGTCGTGGACGCGGCCGCCAAGCTGGATATGTCGTAGGGTCTCTTTATGGTGCGGATGGTGGGTTCATGTTGCGTCCCAACCCTGAAACATAATTGTTACCGGGCTTTATTGTCAGATCTCACGATAGTTGAACATCGACCGGAGGCGTATTCGCGCCCTTGATTGTAACAATTACCTCCTTTGCGATATTACTCGGTGCCTTGACTTGAATGCTGTGTTCGCCACGAACAAGGCCTCGAAGAAAGAATTTTCCATCTTTGCCTGTGCGGGTATAGTGAGTCAGCCCGGAAAGTATTTCAGCACCTGGAATAGGGTGGCCATTCTTGTTCAATACCTTCCCATGTATTGCGTAGGTTCCAGGACGATTTTTAAGAACTTCTGAAAGCCAATGACGAAGCTTGCGGCGCTGAGGCAGGTCGCACAACACCCACGCATCAGTGTGGTTACGGAAGGGGAAAAAGCAAAATGTAAATGGAGCTTTAACGCCTGAAGAACGCAGATACCTTTTGATATTATCAAGAAATCCTTCCGATCCTTCCTGTTCAACAAAGGTAGCCCTACCGCTGAGTCGTGCAAGGCGGGTTAGTGCATCTTTGGGATCACTTCCCTCCCAATTCCATTTCTCGACTCCATCGTAATGGCTGCACGTGATAAACCCTAACCAAATATCGGCGATAGCGTCGTTGTGCAATCCAAGAAAGTTAACAGCAATCGCACCCCGGGAGAATCCGCAGAGCATTATGGAGCTCGAATCTCCACCAAACTGCGTGCATGTCTCCGCTATTGCCTTATGACAATAATCGAGAGTGGCACCAACATCACCCCACCACCAGAGCTGATTCGCCGTGTGATTGGCGTTTATGCAGGGTAACGTTAACCAAAGAAAACCCCTCCCGCCCGTGATCCCATAGCCTAACTTAGACCCATCCACATCGCCGCTCGAATAATCTCCATAAGGGCTGGTGAATGGTCCGTTCCCAGAGTATTCCACGATCACTGGATAGGACGCCCCTGAACGCCAATCGGTGGGCAGATAAAGCGCATGGTGAATTTCAGTACCTTTATATTCCGCAAGCACTTGACGGACTCTTTTGCCCGGTCCTGGGGGGCCAGGTTCAATGGGGGGTACCGTTAAATCTGGAGGTACCGAGGAAATATCCGGGTAGGTGCTTTGCCCTAGACTCCCAATTCGAGCTAAGAGCATCTCGCTTGCCAATAGCGTAATAAATTCACGGCGTCGCATCATCGGAGTTAATCGTTTAATCGACAAATGTATTGCAAGCGTGAGAAAATGTCAAGTGTCTTCCGAGCGGGATTGCTGAGTTTGGCAAGTAATCGAACCCCGCCACGGAAGCTGTACTGGAACCTTCGCCTGCCGAGCGGCTCTCCCGCCCTCGGCTCCGGATCGAGCAGAACCGTGAGCGCCTGTGGACCGCATCATCTACTCCATCTTTCAGAAATTCAATCTGGATGGAAAACTCGCACCCTCCGCGTATTCACACAAGCAGCTTGACGACACCATTAAATTAAACGCTTGACATCGGCGAAATACCCCATTAGGATGGTGCGCATCATAAGCCAAAGTGCAAATTTAGGCAAGGACATTGAAGCTGTTTTCTCACGAGCCAAACAACACGTCAGGAGGCTACAACTCCTGCACGCATGCCAACGGCTTCCTGTATTCCCTGCCGGTGGCTGCCAACGAGAGACAGGGCATAGTGCGCGGGGACAATAAGATATCCGACAGCGACAGCGTCATGGCCCGCGATGCGTACTACTTCAACGCAACCAACGATATCGCCAACTCGGGCGGGCTGTCGGAGATCTACGGCGAACGCAACGATCATTTGCAAAACCAGGACTCAGTGCTCTCCGAGACCCACATCTTCAAGCCGACCCTGCTGAACGATGCCCGTATCGGAGTGATGATAGATGACTTTCCGTTTGCGGCGGGCTCGTTCAACCAGAACATTGCAATCAAGATCGGTCTGTCCAACGACACGAACATCGAGTTCATCGACGACCTGGCATGGATATTGGGGAACCACTCCTTGCAAATCGGCGGCAGCGAGCAATGGACCGAGGGGTATAACCACCAGAATTCTTGCTCGGTCTCGGGGGACTACACTTTCAGCTCCGGGACTACAGCCGGGGGCAATGACACAACCGTGGTTTCAGGCACGGGCAGCCAGTCTGCCTCCTACTTGTTGGGGCAGGTGGTGAGAGCGCCAGCCAACAGGTGTCAGAAGGCACTGCTGGCGTAGGATGGCACCAAATATGTCCACGAGCGCATCACGGCGATTACGGAACCGGAGTCGGCGAGGAAGGCGCGATTATGGATGATCGGCGGCTCTTTGTAGACATGGGCAGATTACAAGTCACTGCATCGCGGCACACCCGCGAGTGGAATCCGCTATCGGAGCGCGGTGAATGTTGATCCGTGAGCATCGCGATTCTTGGCAAGCCGTGCATGATTTGTTCGATACCGATATTTTGGAGGGTAAATGACTGCTGGCTGCCGTCTGGACATAGCTTTACCACCAGCCATTTCAATTGCTGACACCCCGCAGAAAGCACATTGTCCGAGGAAATGCACCATCGCCAGACGGGTGGTTGAAATTCCTGCCGCCCTGACGGTCGCTGCCTGGGCGGTGTGCTGCCTCCCAATCGCTGCTCAGACTGCCAGCGCGTCCGCGCGGGCGGCCGTCCTCAAGAGCGATGGGATTCAGTTCAGCATGGAACTAGCGGGAGGCCGATACGGCTTTGATGCGGATGGAAGCACCGTTATCGCCGCCGACCCTGAAGCGGGTGTGCTGTTAGCTGGGAGGCCAGTGAACCTGCGGCCCGACGGCCCATGTGCCAACACGGAGTGCCATCTGGCGGGCGCCACTGCGGTGGGCGAGTATATGCGACTGACGGTCAAGCTTGCGCCCCATCGCGCGGAACTGATCGCGGAGCCTCAGCAGCACGGAGAAGAGGTGCGCTTTGTTACAGGAGGCGCAGAACCTGCCTTCGGCCTTGCCGATCACGCCGTACTGATGAACTTTTCTACGCTTGCGCACAAGCAATACAACACAGACGTTAGCGGCTTTGCCGACGATCAATTTCTCTCTGGGCAGGGCCTCGCGCGGCTGGTGAGCAATTTTGTCATTTATCCGCGGCAGCGGTTTGCTGAGATTTTTCTGGATCCGACGATGAAGATCGTTCATACCTCGGAAAAACAAATTGTGCAGGGCGTTGTGCACGCTGGGCCTTCGGAGCGCCTTTTTTATTTCTTCGGCAATCCCCATGAGATCTATGCGCAGTATCTCGAACTCCGCAATGAAACGGGGTACCGCGTCTTTATGCCCAAATACCAGGCCTTCGGTGTGGGGTGGGAGGCTTTTGGCGCTCTGGGGTGGAATACCAACCAGAATACCGTCGAAGCGAGCGTTGATCGGTACATCGCCGCAGGCTACCCACTACGCTGGATCGTGATCGGTTCGGGCTTTTGGCCCGCAGCGCCCGCGATGAGCGCAACTACGAGCTTTGGATTCTGGAATCGCGAGAAATATCCCGACCCGACGGCTCTGGTCCGCCATTTCCGCGATGAGCATCTGGCCGTGATGCTGGGCCTGCGAATCACCTTTATAACCACCGGCCCCTATTCGGCGGAAGGCGCCGTGAAGGGCTATTTCTTAAAGAAAGATGGCGAGCCGGAAATATTCCATGGAAGCTGGCCCAAGCTGCCGTATTACTTGCTTGATGCTCACAATCCTGCGGCCCTTAATTGGTATATGGGTCTGGTGAAGCGGTGGCAGGCCTTTGGGATCGACGGCTGGAAGGAGGATTTCTACGGTTACGACAAATACGACCTGCGCGACGACAAAGTGGATCCCGTGAACGACCGCCTGATGGAAGAGCATCAACTGGTCATCGAGCGCAACGGTTATCTCTCGTCGAATGGGGACCTGCAGCGTATCAACGACTTTAATTACGACCGGGATCAGGATCGCGGTCCGGTAAACGCGCTCGCGTTCGCCTACTCTGGGTTTCCGCTGGTCTATCCCGATATCGTTGGCGGTACGTTTGGCGAGAACGGCTTTTCTACGATCCGTTCGCCGCGGATGCAAATCTATATGATGCGCAACGTACAGTGGGCTGCCCTGCATAGCAGCATGGGCATGGGAGAACCGCCGTGGAGTTTCTCTGCGCAGGTTGCGAAGGTGATGCTGCAAGCGGCGCAGCTTCATGCCCGGATCGCGCCCTACATTTACAGCAACGCGCGCCGCTTTGCGCGCGATGGATACCCCTGGACCATGACGCCGTTGCCCATTGCCTTTCCGGATGATCCGATTGTCTACGGACGTGAGAACTCGACTGTGCGCGGATATGAATGGATGATCGGCGATGCGTTGCTGGCTACGCCCCTTTATGGCAACGACTACGCCACAGCCACTTGGCGCGACATCTACCTGCCAGCCGGCGAGTGGATGGACTTCGATACCGGCAAGCTATATCGCGGCAACCGGACACTCACCAACTTCGCACTGCCTGTAGGCAAAACACCCCTGTTTATAGGCGGCTCGGGCGTGACCTTGGAGGATCGCGGAGGCAAGGTATTGCTCTGCGTTTATCCGGTGGCAACCCATGCGTCAGTGGATTTGACGTTGCCGGAGGGCGGCAAGCCTGTGCATGTCGAAGTCAACGGCCTAAGTGCGGATGCGCGGTGGGCTGGCGTTCGCGTGCAGGATAGCGACGGCCACGCTGTGGCCGTGCAAAAACAGGACCAAGCCTTCACCTTTACACCGCAGCCAGGAGCAGCCTACCGCGTACGCGCCCTTGACGATGGTAGCCGCTGATCGGCGCAGGAGAATCCAGATGGCGATTAATCGCAGAAGTTTTGTGCAGCACGTGCTCATGGTTTTGGGCGCGTCGGGAGCAGCCACGTCGCCAAAAGCCGCTGGCTTGCGCGTTCCGTCCGATGCGCAAAGCACGGTCGCTGCCTGGCAGAATGGAGCGGCTTCCGCTGTCTCAGGGTACATTCGTCGGTCGCCCAGAGATCAATGGCCGAATCGGTAGCGAGTTTTTCGAGTTTTTTTGTGTGCCTGCTGCAACTCGGTGTCGGCATGAGCGATCAAGGGGCGGGGATTGCGCAGACGGAAACCACGCCGCCGGAACAAACGCTGGCATTGACGCACTCCCAAACGGATATGGAATCGTCGCGCGATCCATGCCCCCAGCGTCTTGCCATCCCACAGCGTGCCGTTCAGTCCGCAGTCGCGCGGCGCTTGGCGCAGCGCCCGGTCGATTTCTTCCAACTGTGCCTCGCTCAGGCGGCCGGGACGGCCGCTGCGCTGGCCCTCGGCCAATCCAGCCAAGCCTCGGGCCTCGAATCGCTGCACCCAATACTCAACGGTGCGCGGCGCATCGCCCAACAGGCGGCCGACCTCCGGGCAACTCATGCCCTGGGCCACCAGCAGCACGCCGTGCAGGCGGTGATCGTAGCGGGACTCCTGGGAGCGGCGAATCTCGTCCTGCAGCCCCAACACCATGGTTGCGGCGTCGGAAATGCGTAAGTAGCGCATGTCCTCATCACATCACAATCGCCACAATATGCGCAATTATTTATGTCGTCGACTATATCTCTGCTCAATCCGTACTCGATCACACGCACAAACGCTCTTGAGCGACCATGAGAACTTTGGCTGCCCCTGCAAGCGCCCCGAGTAACGGCGGCCTGAGGTCTGGAGGAATTGGATCAGTCCAAAACAGTTCCGGCAACCTCCCTCTGCTCTCACTTCAATTCCGATCTTCTCCATCCCGTTGATGTCTTGACCCACAGCGCCGAACTCGCACCATCATCCACCCACCTTATCTCGCCCACTTCTCCCATCGTTGGCGCGGGAGGTTCCTTCTGCCGAGTCAGACAGAACCCAGTGCCATCCAATTTCAATGGAGGGGTCGTCATGTCACCAGACGGAATCCTATTCTGCAGACCACCCATCACGCCTCCAGTCGTGGTCGTTCCCAAGATGCATGCGCCCTCCAGATCGCCATCGAATGCTTTGGCGAGCCGGTGTGCGGGATTAGCAAAAAGAACATTCCCAATATAGTTTCCACACTTTCCCTCGGGAGTGATCAAAAAGCCCACTCCGCTGTTATCCTTTGCCCAGCGGCTATAATACACTCGGCACTGGAGCAGCGATTGATAGGGCTTGTTGATATAAAATCCGGCTATTGTAGGTGAATCAGCATAGCACTGTGCGAATGTATTGTTATCTCCGTTGCAATAGAAACAATAGAGCATCGGGCCTTGGGCAACGTCGTAGTTCCAGACGTGGATTGTTGTGAACCAATTACTGGAGTCGTCGCTGCGGACGCCGGTCTCGTAGCCAATCACGTGTGCCAGGATAACCTTGCTGTCGCCGTTTTCGTAATGAATGCCTATGCTCCCCGGCGCATAATGTGCGCTGAGAGCGACTTCGCAACGAACTCGCGTTATATTCTTCTCGTATCCGCCACGGAGAAGGTGGATGCCCTTGTAGGTCGCATTCGCGACGACGAGATCGGCAATTTCAAACCTTTGCACAGCTTCAACTCTGATGCCCGTCACTGGCTGGAGACCGCCGTCGATAACACCTCCGCGGATCCAGCCACTGGTATCTGTGAATTTCGATTTGCTCCCGCCCCCTTTGATCAGGACAGCGTCCCCGGAAAACCCCGCTTTGGCCCGGAGTACGGCATTGGGTGTCATCGTGAGGCTAACGGAAACTGGGAGACGGAGCGGTTTGGAGAGTTCGTATACGCCGTCTCCCAATTCCAGAGTCCCACCGCCCTTTTCATCAAGGGTTGCAATCCGTCCGCTCAATTCCGAATGCCAGTCGTCAAGTTGGCTCTCGTCTGCAGTCGGAGTTGTCGATCGCGGTGCGGAGTCATGTGCGCCTGCTTCGGCTCCCAGCAGCTTTTTCCCAACAATACTGCTGAAAAGTAACATGCCGGCTGTCTTTTGAATAAGTCGCCTACGATCCATCTTAATCTCCTTGCTAGCGCTCGATCGACTGGCGCTAGGTGTCTGGTGAGACCGTGTCAGTCACATTTCTTCGCCCTGAAGCGCTTAGGTCACGGCGGGCTGATGATCTTTCCCGACTGGCGGAACTAGCTCCAGTTAGCGCGGTAGTTAGAAGGGCCCCCAATTCGGCACATGCGATGGAGCGCCCCATGGCTTCGAACCGTTTATCTTAAGCTTGCGGCGATATATTTTGTGATCGGCACAACTGACGAACAGTGTGTCGAAACCTCTGCCTCCAAAACTTAGGCCCACGGCTTCGCCCCCTGGCACAGGCAGGATGGCCCTCACACGACCATTGTGGTCAAAGATCTGTACGCCCATGCGTGTCGCCACGTAGAGGCGTCCATCGCGATCCATCGCGGAAGAGCCTGCGCCACTGTCATCGGCTATATCCGAAACCTCAAACCAGAAGAACTGTTGTTTCTCCTGGACAGTCCCGTCAGACTGAATCCGGTAGCTGTAACCCCAGCGACTACCCTTCTCCGCGAGAGCGAGCCAACGCCCATCCGGAGAGATGGCGATACTGGTTGGCTGATTAAGTGACGCATCCAACAGAATCTTTTCACCACCAGGTTTAGCGAGCCATAGCTTCCCCGCATGGGTGCCCGCAGTTTCGGACTCGACAACGTATATCGTTCTGTCGGAGGTTATTAGAAGTGCCGTCCCTCTTATGTTTCTTGCCAGTGTTGACCGGTTTCCATGCGTTGTTACAGCGACGATCGTTGCGTGTTCTGTGTCTGTAATGTACGCGCGTGCGTCCGGTCCGAATGCAAGGCCTTCATAACTCATTGAGAGCGGCGCGTATGAGCCGAGTTGGCCATCGATGTCAATCACCTCGCTTTTCGAACCCGCTCCATCTCGAAACACAACTTCGCCCATAGGATCTGCTGCTAGAATTCCGACTGATTGGTACTTTCCCGCGACAACCTGCCAATCCTCATGCGGTAACAGGATCGCCTGAAGAAAAGTATTGTTGGATTCGCCCGCTGTAATGGGCTGCGGCCAATCTTTCCAAAGCCACCGCATGGCGTCTGGAAAAATCGCTTGTGCCTGGGCGTCATTATGAGATCCTCCGCCCCAGACGTGTTTGACCTGGTACCCCGCAAATTCCAGTGCCCGCTCGATAGTCTGATTACTCATCCACCAATCGCCCATCTCGGGACCGCGCATCCACTCGTCCTCTGAGCCGTCCTGCATGAAGATGCGAATGGGCTTGGGTGCTGTCTTGCGAATCAGCACAGCGTAATGATCACCACCCCTCATGCCAACAAAAGTTCCGACGGCTGTGAAAACGCGCCTAAATGCGTCAGGTCGCTCCCAAGCGAGAGTGAAGGCACCGATGCCGCCGGTGCTAGCCCCGCCAGCTGCCCGGTCATTGGGGTCTTTCGATAACCGAATCCGGAGGCCACTAGCAGTCTTGCGGCGCTCAACTTCAGGGAAAACCTCTTCAAGGATAAAATGGGCCAGGTTCGCGTTCAAAGAGTCGAACTCAAAACTACGGTTGTACCGCGGATTTGGGTCGTCGCCCTGCGCTGTATCCGTGCGATTTGCGACTACGTTGGACTCTTGCCTGTCAGAGGCGACGGCCCCGGGCGCAATGCCTATGGCTATCGTCACTGGCATTTCATGTTTGTAAATCAGGTTGTCAAAAACCGTAGACGCATTGAATCCTAACCCATCGAGACCAACGTAGACGCACGCCGGCTTGTCGGCTTTATACTCCGCCGGCACGTAAACACTAATCTCTCTGAATGTACCTGGATAAATTGTCGAGTGGTCAAAGACAAAGTGAAAGGTCTCGCCCTGTGGCACCCCGGACTGCGACATAGAGTCTGGGCTCAGAACGTAGTGGTTGTTTGGTGTCTGATCCTGGGCAACTGGAGAAGCCTCGTGAGTAAGCCCAGCACCACCGAACAGGAGCAGAGCGACGAGGCCCATTAAATATCTGCGACAACACATCTTTGACTTTAGCCTTTCAACGCTGAACAGAGAGCCAGTTCGCGATGTATGCGGCAGAAGCTCTTAATGGAGGGTTGCCGCCTGCCAAAAGCATCAACAGGCAGTTGACCATGCAGATTCCGCGCTTAAAGATGAGCTCGAACAGGCCAACTGGCATGCCCTGAGATGAAGGACATGCCAGCTGCCTATGGTGTTAGTAATACAGTTTCAGGACCAGCTGAATAATGCGCGGGCCATCAACGTCGGAGTTGATGGTGCTGAAGTGCGTTGGATTATTAAAGCCAAGATTTCCTGGAACTCCTAGGCTGACCCAATTCCCGGCATTGAATGCTTCGGCCCGGAATTGGAGCTTGCTTTGCTCGGTGAACGCAAACTCCTTGAACAACGAAAAGTCAAGATTTTGAAATCCGGGCACGCGATACTGGCCGGATTTGCCCCCAAGCGGCGCGTAATCTGCCTGGCCGATGGCGGTCGCACTTGGAGGTTGTGAGAAGGCGGCCGGGTTCAGCCATCCGTTTATACTCTTGTGCTGAGCGTACAAGCCTACACCCGAGACCGTGTTTGCCCAACAGCCAAAAGCGGCCGTGGTCGAATAGAGGCATCCAACATTCCCCGGCTGTCCGCTTTGATACGTCAAGATGAAATTGACTTTCCATCCACCCACAATCGCGTTGGTAACCTTATTCATATTGCTTCCGAAAGTGAGGCCTCTGCCCAAAGGCAGAAAGTAAGTACCAGATCCGTGAACCACATTCTTCACGTCGCTGTTGCAAAGCGCGTAATCCTTTTTCGGTCCAAAGCCTGGAAGCCACTCCGCTCTCCACCCAGTCGCCGGGGACCCCTCGCTGCTTTGATCGGTGAAGCACTTTCCAAGGGTGTAATTTACGTTCACGTTGAGCCCGGCGCTTAGCTGGTGGGCGTAGATAGCTTGCAGGGAGTTATAGCTGCTGTCCCCGTTAGTAACCTCAAAAAACGAGTTTGTTGCGAACTGTGGAAACGGAAAATGCCCGACAACCGTCGGATCATATTCATTTGTTCCAGGCGGCGCTATCGCAGAGACGGCATTAATTTCTCCGAAAGGGGAGTCCAGATGACGGCCGACGTTGCCCACATATGCGACCTGGATGGAATCATGGGGCGTGAACTGATCCTGGACAGAGAGGTTGTATGTCTCAGTGTACGGTGTTTGGTAGTTCCACTGTCTGCCCTGCAGCGCCACTCCCTGGCCCGAAACCAGAGCTGCGTCCTCGAGGTTTGTCGTTGCTAAAGCGGTTTCGAGAGTTGCCGTCGTGGTACCGCCGACAGCGACAAGCGGTGTTTGGGAATTCGCAGCACTGTAATACACCGTGTAATTGAATGGATAGTTTTCACCAAGGTTCGGAGCAAATCCGATAGTGGCGAGAGCGCCATAGGCTATGCCATAACCGCCGCGTAAGACCAGATTTGATTTCAAACGATATGCGAAGCCGACCCTCGGTGCGAAGTTCTTGGCTTGCGCATTTCCCGTGGACTTGTTGGAATTGCAATCGAGCGTGATGTTGTTTGCGGCAAGCAGCGCATCGAAGGTTGCCGACCGTTGCACGTTGGTGCAACCTTCAGACGGTACGTAGAAGGTGCCTGACGAGCCCCCGCCGCCACCGTTTTCAATAAAATTGGCTTGCCTGCCATTTTCTTCCGAATAGGGTTCAAAGTGATCCCAACGGAGACCCAGGTTGAACGTGAGTTTTTGGGTTGTTTTCCAGTCGTCCTGGAAATATCCTGCGAAGTACTTGCGGGAATCCTTGACCACCGCGTAGTTGGAGAGACCCATAAACGATATACCTCCGACATCGTCGATCCCGCTGGGGACCGAAGCGGTAGTAGGTACCAGCAACATATCGGCGGCACCTGCATATCCCTGGCTTTCGTTGGGCAACGAAGAAAATTGACCGTTGAAGTCGAACTCGCCTTTCGGATAAGGAGACTGGATGATAGGCGCGACGAAGCGATCAAACTGGAAGCCCGCCTTGAAAGTATGCGAAGCGTGCAGTTTGGTCACATTGTCCATCAGTTCCAGCACCCTTAGCGATACGAGGGTCGGCATCCATCCAGCAACTCCGAGATTCGTAAACGGCGATATGGCGATGTCCGGCAGCCCGCCATTGCCCGGGTATTGCGGCACGTTTGCAATTCCATATTGCGCAGGAATGCCCGAAGTATTTGCTTCGCTGCCCGCAATATTATCCACCCATTGAGTCGATCCCGCGTGGATCTCATTTGTTAGAGTGGGCGTAAAGATGTGCGTATACCCGGCGGCGATGGCATAACTTGAGATCGCAGACACCCCGCTTCCCCAATTCGCGCCATTGGCAATCCCGGGGAGACGTGGAGGAACATGGTCCACGCTATGGCCCCAATTAAACACACCGAAGAGCACATCCTTTGAGCTGAGCTGCTCATCAATTCTCAGGTCGTAGGTGTTTACCGTCGTTAGTTCGGCAGGAAAAGCAAAATAATCCTGCAACGCGGTAAGAGAGTTGAGGGTCGGCGCTGGATAGATTCCCAAAAGCTTTACCGCATTCGGATCGAGGCGGCCGTTCGGAATAATGTTGAGTTGCGATGTGAGACCCGTGAAGTCCGTGACCCCGGTAACGCTGCCGCTGGTCATGAAGGGGTCGCGAACCCAGACGGTGGAAGAGGATGTGTTTTTCAGTTCTGAGACAGGATCCATCGCGCCTGCCGCAACAGAGCGCGTGGTGGCTGGATCAAAGACAGTTGCGATTGGGAATTTACGGTTGAGTCCATCCGTGAGGGGTGTGGAGTTAGCAGTTAGCGTGAAGAAATCCTGGAAGTTGGTAAATCCACTTTTTACCATATTGGCGGTGGGCACAGTAGCGGTCTGTTGTGTGGGAGTGTCTATCCGCGTGCCCTGATAGTCAAAGAAAAAGAAGGTTCGGTTTTTTCCGTTATAGAGCTTTGGAAGGTAGGCCGGACCACCGACCGTCCCGCCAAAGATGTTTTGATGATACCCAGGCCTGGCTATGCCCTGCTGTTTCGCAAAATAGTCGTTGGCGTTGAAATCATTGTTGCGAAGGTATTCCCAAAGATCACCGTGTAAGGAGTTTGTTCCCGACTTGATTGCCGCGTTGACGACTGCTCCGGTCGAGTGTCCAAACTCGGCGCTGAAGTCGCCGCTCTGCAGTTTGAACTCCTGGATCGCGTCCGGAGGCGGCACAACCAGGGGGGCGGCGCCATAAACTTCCTCATTGTCGTCGATGCCGTCCAGGCGATAGTCATTTTGACCGCTATTCACGCCGTTGACGACGAAATCCGTGCTTTGTGGAGTCCCGCCGGGAGTTGTCGTAACACCCGCGCTGATTTGAGAGAGCGAAGTCCAGTTACGGGCTTCGAGCGGCAAATCGTTCACTTCCTCGCCAGTAATCGTTTGCCCCACCTCAGAGTCCTCTGCCTGCAACAGTGGTGCTTCCGCTGTCACCGTCACTTTCTCCACGGCGCTACCAGGATGCAGTGTTACGTCGATATCCGGTTCCTGCTGAATGTGAATCTGAATTCCTTGATTGACATACGCCTCGAATCCGCTCTTGGTAACCTGCAAGCTGTAGGTACCAGCGTTCACTGCGTTAAAGACGTAGGTGCCGGCGGAACTCGATACTGTCGTCTGAAGCATGCCGGTGCTATCGTTGGTCAAAACAACCTTCGCATCGGTGATAACAGCCCCCGTGGAATCGCTAATCGTACCGGTTAGTCCTCCGACCCCCACCTGCGCAAAGAGCGGCGTACAAACCGCAATCAACAGCGCAAATAAAAACGAGAGTCCGAAGTATCTTTGTCTGAGGGCCGATCGACCCCAATTTGCCAACTTATTCTGATGCGCCTCCAAGCTTGTGTCAAGCCCGTCAGCCGGCCTAATGGAATGTGACATAGAGCACCTCGTGTCTGATCTGGTTGATTAGGGCAATTCCGTAAAACTCGCGGGTCGAAAGACCGTGGTTCAAGAGAATGACCATTGCTTCCGTCCTTGGAGAGGGCGCCTTGCATTGGATTCGTCTTAAAGGATTCACCACGGCCTCACTAGAGCATGTTTCATAAATGGGTTCGGCCTCGAGCTAAATACTTACGTGTGAGGCTGGTTGGCTGATGAGCTTCTGTCATGAAAAAGCGGCAGAAGCTGTTGACGGATGAGCAGTGGGAGTTGATCGAGCCGTTGTTACCCCAACCACGACGCAGGAAGGACAATCGGGGACGGCCCTGGGCCTCGAATCGTAGCTGCTTCGAGGGAATCTTGTGGATTCTGCAGACCGGAGCAGCGTGGCGATTTCTTCCCGACGAGTTTCCTTCGCCCGCGACTTGCTGGCGTCGGCTGAAGCAGTGGCAGGACGAAGGCGTGTGGCTGGATGCGTGGCGTGCTCTGTTGGGCGCACTGGACGCCGAAGGTCTGCTGAAGCGGGACGAGACGTTTCTAGATGGCAGCTTTGCCCCAGCCAAAAAAAGAGCGACGCGGTCGGTAAAACCAAGCGCGGCAAGGGTAAAGCGTTCATGGTGACCGAAACAGTGTAGTGGCCCACCTGGAGATGCTGTGTTGTGTAATACCCGGTCTCGTTAGTGACGGCGGTTTGGGGGAACTCCGTGCCGTGCCGGGTAGTGATTACGGTTGCTCCTTTGACAGCGGCGCCAGATTGATCGGTCACTGTGCCCGGGATGTAGCCAACGTCCTGTTGCGCGGAGCCAATCCTCACTGCGCTAACGAGCAAAGCAAGCGACATAAGGGTGGTTATACATGCACGGATCGATTTCGCGCAGGATCGCAGGATTTGAGGATTTGAATACGCTACAGGCCTCGTAGATTTGTCCTTTCGTGAACTGATTTGCCGGTATGTCACAGTCTCGTCTTCTCCAAGTCAAGCGATTAACTCATTATTGCCGAGCAATACCCTAAAACGATTGTAGCCAACTACCACGGGGTACGTTTTTGGGTCAGAAGCATGCTAAGCTCGAAATTCCAGCAAAGTCAAGCGTTTAATTTGCTATTTTTGAGCATTCGTGGACGCGAGGCTCTTTCAAGACCCTACGACCGGCTCGGATCAGAGAGTAAGAAGGGCGCTTAAGCGATGCATCACCTGCAACATAAGCGGTGGCAATCGGCGGAGCGATCCAAAACCAGGGTGTAAGAGAAAATGTATGACTGCAGGCCATCAGCAAGGCTGGAGCGGCTGCCAAGCTCCGGCCGCTTAATATGGAGATCGATCACCCTGCACAGCAGGCCTACGCGGTCGTTCCTTCGATCAGTTCAAACGGCAACATAACTGTCCGAGGCTCGCAATCGGGATCTTCAATTGTGTTGATCAGCAGCTCGGCGGCAATCTGCCCCATTTGAAAGGTCGGAATGACAATCGATGTGGGCCGGGGGCGAATGTGGTCCTCAATGCCAATATTTCGCCGGGCCAGCACTGAAACATCCTCTGGAATTGTCATTTTGCGAAGGTCAGCGTAATCGTATAGATGCAATAGGAGCTGATCGTCTGCAACCAAAACCGCAGAAGGCCGCCGGCCCTTGCTTTGAAACCAACGATCCAGGATGGTAAAGGCTTGGTCTCGGTCATACTCTGTGCAACCGACCAGCTCGGACGCCAGGGCAAGGCCATGTTTGCGCAGGCCGCGTTCAAGGCCCTTCACCAGCTGCATATGAGCCGGGAGCAAATGCGTCCCACTCAGCAAGGCGATGCGGCGATGGCCCTTGCCAACGAGATGGTCTGTCGCCGCCTCGGCGATCTGCGCATCATCAACTCCTACATAGTTGAATGCCCCGCGGCCATAATAGGAATTGATCATAGAAAACTTGACCTTTTTGTCCTTGAGTTCACGAATGGTATTGTTCACAGTAGCGGCCGAACACAACCGGGTATTGATAAAAATAATCCCATCAGTGTATTTGCTTTCAAAAATCTTCTCACGTGTCGCGCCTACCTGTTTCTCCGGGGGCGAGTACACCAGTAAATTGTAACCACGGCGCATGAGCGTGCTTTGGATTCCCGATAGCGCTTGGGCGATGAAAAGATTGAAAAAGATGGGGTCGCGCATGGGGACGACAAGACCAAGCAATCGGGTCCTATTCTCGGCGAGCGCTCTGGCCACTTCGTTCGGAGAGTAGCTCAACTCGGCCGCGACCTTGCGGATTTGTTCGCGAGTCCGGGCGCTGACTCGAGTCGTCTCGCCCTTGTTGAGCGCGATCGACACCGCCGCAATCGAAACGCCTACACGATTGGCAATATCCGAGAGTGTTGGCGTTCTCATGCTCTCTTTTCAGCTCGTTTACAGTTGCTGGCACAAAATACCACAAAAACCGATCGTCGGTGCCGGATTGGCAGCTCTCAGTCTCGAATTAATCGCTTGATCATTATATCGTGATAGGCAACAAGGATCCTCCGGCAGAGTCGGAGGCTTTACGGTGGCAACTCAAAGATCAAAGCGTGTATTGTGATGGTTTAACCTACTGGCAGAACCGCTGAGTGACCGTGTTTCAGTGGTGCACATATTTGCGTAGAGGCTCTAATTCGTGTTAACCCCGCAACTTGTTGGAGAATGAAGGCGATGGCGACTATTTAAGATGTGGCCCAGCGGGCGGGAGTTTCAGCCGCGAGTGTCTCCCTGACTTTGAAAGATCCGGCCACAAAACGCGTCGGGGCGAAGAAGCGGGAGAGCATCCTCCGGATCGCCCACGAACTGGCTTATCATCCGAGCGGCATTGCCCGCGCCCTAAGCGAAAGCACCACTAAGATCCTCGGTCTCCTGATTCCCGTGCACTAATCGATCTTTGTGAACCACTTTATCGCTGATCTTCTCTCAGGAATCCAGACTATCGCGGCAGAAAATGGCTACGATCTGATGATCTACTCTCATATTGCGGAAAGCGGGCGTCTCACTAGGCACGAGTTGTTAAAGAGCCGATACGTAGATGGAATGGCTGTACTGAATTGGGATTGACATTTGGCACTTGCAGCGACCACGAGGGCAGCCACGATTTAAGGGACGGGATTGAAGCCAGGCAGTTATCCGGAACGGGCACAGAAGCTGTAAACTCGTCTTTTAAAATTCTCGCGATCGTAATCTCTGCGATAACGCGGTTGCTGGCGGCGTCCCTCCAGCGTGGGGCTTACGCCTCAGACAGCGTGGGATTTACACCTCAGGCTGACGGCCTCTTAGCAGATTTCCAATCCCTATTCTTTCAATGAATCGCCAATGAGGCGGCCAATGTGCTCTTGGGCTGGTCCACATGAATAAACACTGTTAGGACCGCGGCCAGGTAGTAGAGGACACCGTAGACCACCACCACGCCGCCGATTCCCCAGAAAGGCAGAATCAGCGCGGCCAGCATGGGACCGCCGAAGTTGGCCAGGCCCCCACCCAGGTTCTGTACCCCGACGGCCGCTCCCTTGTGCTCGGGTTCCATCATGGGGAAGATGGCGCCCATGGGTACAAACGACGTGATGGTAAACGCGAACAACAGCGCGGCCACGGTGGCCACCAGCGTGTTGTGCGGAAAATTCAGTGGCAGTGCGTAGAACAGCAGCGACGCGGTGCCGCAGCCCACAAAGCCGACCCAACGCATCTGCCGCATCCATCCGATGCGGTCACCGATCAGTCCCCAGACCACGTTGGTGACGGGCTGAACCAGAAAGAAGGTTCCCCAGATGCGCGCCCACTCCGGCACGCTGAAGCCGATGCGCGCCGAGGTATAGAACAGCGGCATGATGACCGGGAAGCCAAACAGCGACAGGTTGCAGATGATGCGTGCAATCAGCGCCAGCGCAATGTTGCGGCTGTGGAAGATAAGCGTGACGCATTTGCCGATCTCCGCGAATCTCCCGATCTCGCCACATTGAACGGCAGCGTTGGGCACGGCTGTAACGCCGCCGGTAAAGAAGTAGATGAGCAGTCCGCCCGCCATTACCCAGGCCATCGACATCCACAGAGTGCCCATGTAGCCGATCCATTGGATGGTAAAGCTGGGCAGGTAGGAGCCGACGATGCCGTAGCCGATGGTGAACATGCTCCAGGTCCAGCCGATGGCCGAAGCAAGCTCATGAGGACGGCTCTTCTGTACCACCCAGACGAAGAAGCCGTAGAAGAAGAGCGGGTAGGCAAAGCCGCGGATGCCGTAGAAGAGCAGCGTGAGCGGCAAGTTGGGGTGGGTGAGGCCGAAGAGGAGAAACAGCACATGGAAGACCAGCCACCAAACGATGCCGATCAGCATGATGCGACGCGGAGTGAAGACGTCAGCTAGCACGCCGGAGAGCCAACTCGAGAGCGCGGCCGTGGCGCCGTAGACGGTGAAAACTAGCGCGGCATCGCCGGCGGTGAAGCCTAGATTGACCAGGTACTTGGACAGGAAGGCTTGTTCGATGCCGTCACCGGTCATGCAGAAGACGATGGCGACGTAGCCGCCCAGCAGTGCCAGCGGCATGCCTAAAACAAAGCGATCCTCCCGCGTGTCGCCGTGCACGGCGTCTTTGCCCACGAGCGCGCTCACGCGACGGATTCCTCAACTACGATCTGCAGCTTAATGTCCGCGGGCCGGCTCTCGGCCGCGCGCACAAAAGCGGCAATGCTCTGCTCGAACGAAAAGTTAGCCGAGATGAGCGGCTTTAAGTCAACCTTTCCCGAAGCCAGTAGAGCCACTGCCTTCGGATACACGTTCGCATAACGAAAGATGGTCTCGATGCGAACTTCCTTTGCCTGCGCTGCAACCACATCGAAGGCTACCGCCCCTGGCGGCATACCCACCAGCATCAGCGTCCCAGCCGGAGCCAAGAGATCGAAGATTCCCTCGAAGGCCTTCATGCTACCACTGGCCTCAAAGACCACGTCCGCGCCCCATCCGTCCGTAAGCTCGGCGACGCGCTCGGCCAGCGATCCGCCGCGAATGTCGAAAGGAACAATTCCCGCATACTGTCCAGCGATGGCAAGCTTCTCCACGGACAAATCGGAGACGACCACCTGCCCAGCTCCCGCGGCAAGGGCCGAGAGTGCCACCATTATGCCGATCGGTCCTGCGCCGATGACTACCGCGGTTCCACCCGGCTGAATCTGGGCTTTCGTGGCCGCGTGCATGCCGACCGCGAAGGGCTCGACCATGGCGCCCTCGGCAAGTGAGACATGCGCGGGCAGCTTGAAGGTGAAGGCAGCTGGGTGAGTGACTTCGCCGGTCAGGCAGCCGTGGATGGGGGGCGTGGCCCAGAAGCGCACCGAGGGGTCAAGATTGTAGTGGCCCTCGCGGCTTGCACGCGAGGTCATGTCAGGAATGCCCGGCTCCATGCAGACCCGGTCGCCAGGCGCAAGATCGCGCACATCGTCCCCAATGGCAACCACAACACCGGCGGCTTCGTGGCCCAGCACCATGGGCTCGTTGACCACAAAGGGGCCGATGCGGCCGTGTTTGTAATAGTGCACGTCGCTGCCGCAGATGCCTACGCGGGCGATGCGGATGCGTACATCGCGCGGCCCTATATTGAGCGGAAGCGCAATTTCGCGCAACGATAGGCGCATTTTCTCTTCAAGTACCAGCGCTTTCATTCGGAATTACTCTTTTCGATTACTATCTGCTTGAATTGCATTACGACCCTGGTATGACTCGGAATTCCCATCTTGCCTTCCCGGCTACGGACCAATATACTCCCATACTTCCATTCGCCTGCGCTCGCGCTCTTTTTGCATTGGTTCCAAGGCCAAAGCCCCGGTCGTGCGCCACACGGCCTTTGCCAGAACCAAAAGGCCGTGATTTGCCCCATGTCGAAGCGATTTCTCAGACATCCCTCCCTCAACTCCCCTCCGTCGTCCAGATTGGTTTCGCCTGGCTGCCGCGCCTATCTGGCCGGCAGCGGCAAAGCCAGAATCCGCCGCAGCATGCTTGATCAACCGCCCGCCGGTCTTCACCAGCCGTTGTTGTAAGCTGATCAACGACCACGCTCCGATTCCCTTTGGCAGCACCAACCGCCGCCACAGGTTGCCCAAGTGGTATGCGATCACGCTCAACCACAGCCGCACCTCGTTCGACCGGAATCGGTGGCAACTCAGCCGCGTCATCTTTACCGCCTGCTTGCCCTCCTTGATCCACTGCTCGGCCGTGCCCCGCCTGTTGTAGAACCGCACCACCGCTCGGCTCGGCAGGGTTAGGTTCGTCACAACGAACCCGATGCGCGGGAACAACTCTCCGGCATGATGCTCAACCTTCGCCACCACTCGCCGCGCCGCCGTCCAGCTGGCGGCCTTGTAGAGAAGGCTCTTGTACCACACGATCGGTTTGTGACTGGGACGCCCCGCCGGGCGCGGCAGCAGTTCCGCCACATCCCGTTCCAGGTTCTCGTTGGCCGCGATGCGGATGGCGTACTTCACGCCCCAGTCGCCGTCTCGGCTGAATAGAAGCAGCGGATGAAAGCAGGTTGATTCGAAATGTCCGTTATAGGCGCTCTGCTCTTGCGCACCGTACACCGGATTCTCCGTCGAATCCATGTCCAGGACCGTGCGGTACCCTGAATCCAGCGCCTCCGCTCTCGCGATCAGTGCCCGGCTGAGCCCCGCCAGCCCGGCGAAGTTCGCGTCTTCGGCCAGTATCTCGGTCTCGAAACTCTGCAACCGCGAGGTGAGAGCGACGCCTCGATCCCAGATCTTTTCCGAACTGATGAGCCGGAAGGTCGGTCCTGGGAAAGCCTCTCGGCGTCGTTGAGGTCTTCGTAGCCAGCCAAGCGACTATAGACTGATTGCCGCAGCAGGTCGGCGAATCCAAGTTGCGCATTCTTTCCACGGGAGTCGGTCAGATGCTTCGCGATCAATTCACCGAACCCGAGCCGCTCGTCGAGTTCGCGCACCAGGATCAGGCCGCCGTCGGAAGTGACGCGAGAACCTTGGAAGCCGACCTTGAGAGAGGCATTAAAGGAAAGCTGAAAAGGCCGGTTTTGTATCTCACCCATTGGGTATTCACCTCCGGAACGTCTTCATCGCGTTCGCACCCTCATAAACATTGACGATTGCGACGATCGGAGGTTTCAGAATTACGACTCAAAATGGAAATATGGGCTGAACACTCGTGTCAGCTCAACCCGTGACATCGAAGATACCATCCGCGATCTGACTGAAACGGGCCGTCCCTTTGTGATGATGAATGGGTACACGGGAAGTCAGGACATCAATTATGTATGTGGGTGTAGACGACATGCGCTCGGGCAAGATTGCGTCAGAATATCTCGCAAGAAAGGGCCGAAAGCGCTTTGCAGTGTTGGCCGGTACAAGGCGTAGCCCGATTTCAGCGAGCTTTCTCTCTGGTGTTGGCGCTGGTTTGGCCGGTTCATCTATCAAAATCCGCGACGGGTTTTCGGCATACAGCGAGTACGATGCACAAGTCGCAGAAGCGATTGCCAAAAAGTGGTTCGCTGAAAAGGCATTTCCGGATGCCATTCTGGTCATCGACGACCAAATGATCCCCGCCATTTATCACGCCGCGCGGCAAAGAGGCTTGGCCATCGGCCAGGATGTTTCAATCATTTCGCGTGGTAGCGCCGGCTTTGCGGAGAGTCTAGAGCCAAAGCTCTCTACAATCGAGATTTCAGGCCGCGAAATTGGCGATAAAGCCGGGCAAATTCTGCTCCAGTCGCTGTCAAAAGACGCTTCTACGCGACAGAAAATTATTCTGTCCTCGAGTTTGATCTTGAACGGCTCGGCGTGATGAGCGGCCGGACGAGTCAACACCGTCTGTGGACAGTTTAGCGGTTAACGTATATTATCCCTAGCGTATGAGACGACCACCACTTCTCGTCGCTCGGCGGCAAGAAAGCGTGCTGGTCCGCTCTGCACGAATTTAGCGGACGGTGGGGCATGCTGGACCTCCCGCGTGCTGAGCAAGGGGCATCAGCTATGAACTGTCAACCCTATATCAGTCAGGGAAGAACGCACGTGGAACAGAATCTCAGCGCCGATTTCATCGTCGTTGGTGGGGGAATGGCCGGAATCTGCTGCGCAATCACTGCAGCACGGGAGGGAATTGACGTTATCTTGCTGCAGGATCGCCCGGTGCTGGGCGGGAATGCCTCCAGTGAAGTGCGCCTTTGGATCCTCGGCGCAACATCCCACATGGGAAATAACAATCGCTGGGCTCGCGAGGGCGGAGTTATCGATGAGATTCTCGTCGAGAACCTGTGGCGCAATCCCGAGGGGAATCCGGTCATTCTGGACTCGCTGCTTCTGGAAAAGGTAATACAAGAACCACGGATCACGTTGTTGCTAAACACGACGGCAGACTCGTTGACTATGGGGCACGACGGCCAGATTAACGCCGTGCACGCCTACTGTAGCCAGAGTCAGACATCCTACAGCATTTCCGCACCGCTTTTTTGCGACGCCTCCGGGGACGGTATTCTCGGGTTTCTCTCCGGGGCCAGCTTTCGTGTGGGTACAGAAGCTCGATCAGAATTTGGTGAGTTACTCGCGGACGAGAAAGCTGGCATGGCTTATCTTGGGCATTCTCTCTACTTCTACACGCGGGATACCGCCAAGCCCGTGCGGTTTATCCCGCCATCATTCGCTCTCAAAGATATTTCCCCAATTCTTCGATATCGCGAACTCAAAATTTCCGAATCCGGTTGCCGCCTCTGGTGGCTTGAGTATGGAGGCTTACGCGATACGATTCACGATACCGAGGAGATTAAGTGGGAGTTGTGGCGCCTAGCATCTGGCATTTGGAACCACATCAAGAATTCGGGCGAATACCCAGAGGCGAATACCCTCACTCTTGAATGGATGGGCATGATCTCCGGCAAGCGCGAGAGCCGCCGGTTTCAAGGCGATACGATCCTTCTTCAACAAGACATTGTAGAACAGCGCACGCATCTGGACGCCGTCTCTTACGGTGGATGGGCGATCGACCTACATCCTCCGGAAGGGGTGTATAGCCCGAATCCCGCCTGTAGTCAATGGCACGCCAAGGGGATCTATCAAATTCCCTACCGTACTATGTTTAGCCGCGATGTTCCTAATCTGTTTCTGACCGGACGCCTCATCAGTGCGTCACACATTGCTTTCGGATCGACTCGTGTCATGGCGACCTGTGCACACAACGGACAAGCCGTGGGCATGGCTGCGGTTCTCTGCAAAGAGCAGAACGTGCTCCCGCGCGACTTAACTACAGAGCCGCAAATTAGCCGACTCCAGCAACGATTGCTCCGAGCCGGACAATATATTCCGGGCGTCGTTGCGCAGGATACTAATGACTTGGCGCGAGTCGCGCAGGTTACCACGTCAAGTACTTTCGTTCTCGCGAAGACCAAATCCAATGGTAAAATGCTGCAGATGAACCACTCTTGTGCCGTCCTGCTTCCTCTGCAGGCTGGTCCATTCCCGTCCTTCTCTGTCACGGTACAGGCGGCAGAACAAACGACCCTCCGTGCGGAGCTTTGGAGGAGCGCAAAGCCGGGAAACTTTACGCCCGAGATCCTGCTGGGCTCGGTGTGTCTTGAGGTTGAGCCCGGGAAGGAGCAGGTGGCCGTTCTCCAATTCGAGGGTGAGATTACTGCACCTGGATACTTCTTTCTCATCTTCCCCCGTAATCCGCAACTGATGGTCGCACAGACCGATGTCCGCGTGCCAGGTGTCATGACATTGCATCACACCAAGAATGGGGCGGTAGCGAAAAGCGCGACCCAGCAACCTCCATTGAACTCGGGAATCGATTCCTTCGCCTTTTGGTTACCCAAAAGGCGCCCAAACGCACCGGATATTGCACTCACCATTCATCCGCCGCTGTGCTCCTTCAGTGCATCGCAGTTGACCAATGGCATTTCCAGGCCCGTGAATGCTGTCAATGGCTGGGTCCCCGCAGACGAGGATCACAAGCCATGGCTGCGATTCACCTGGCCGCAACCGCAACGAATCCACACGATCCAAATCACCTTCGACACTGATTATGACCATCCGATGGAATCAGTGCTGATGACTCATCCAGAAATTGCCGTCCCTTCGTGCGTCCGCCATTTCAAGATAAGTTCCGGGGAGGGTGCAGTTCTCGCCGACGTGAGTGAACATCACCAAAGCCGCTGGCTATTGAACTTGCACGAACCGCTTCAGACGAATGCAGTCATCGTAGAGATTCTTGCTACTTGGGGTAGCCTGCCGGCTATCTATGAAGTACGTTTCTATTAGGACTCGGTAACAAGGAAATCACTCAGGACGGCGAGTTTTGGAAATTGGCATTCTCCCATCAAGTTTCGACGGGAGGACACTTGACGCAAATTCCGGGCTAAACACGATGTCAATCACAGTAAAGGATGCTGCCAGACTTGCAGGGGTTTCGACAGCGAAGGTGTCGCGTATCACCAATGGTATCGACAACGTTTCGGGCAAGACGAGAGACAAGTCTTGGCTGCAATTTCAGAACTGCAGTATTGTCCCAACGCGCACGCAGCCAAACTAAGACGACAGAAAGGCGCGAATCCGAGAGAGCGTGGAGGCCCAGCAATGAGGCATTTTCCTAAAGTGAAAGCCTCTGGGGTTCGTTAACCTCATATTACAGCAATCTGAAATTGCGTAATCCCTGCCATGGCGTGATTGCGCGTTTCGAATGAATGGCTGACAGGATAGGTTCATGAAGAAAAGGCAAGCTGAACATGGCCGTTTGCAAGCGTTTCTGGTGGTTCTTCTGTTTTGGATAGCGCTCATCAATTACTTTGACCGGCAAAGCTTGTCCGTTGTTGCGCCTTTCTTTCAGAGAGAATTGCACCTGAGCGATGCGGGCTACAGCCACATCGTTACGGCTTTTCTCTTCGCATCTGCAATTGCCTACGCACTCACAGGATTCATCAGTGACCGTCTGGGTACGCGCCTCAGCATGGCACTATATGTTGGCTGGTGGTCGGTGGCCGAGGGGCTTACTGCGTTTGTGCATTCTTCCCAGATGCTCGCCACGACGCGCTTCATGCTCGGCCTGGGGGAACCTGGTCTGTGGGTCGCAGCTCCCAAGGCTGTGAGCGAATACTTTGAAAAAGAAAAGCGCGCCGCGGCGATCGGCTCTTACACATTAGGAGCCACCGTCGGGGCTGTCGTCGCCCTTCCGGTAATTGTTGCCGTCACCTCCCGTCTGCCATGGCGTACTATCTTCCTTCTCGACGGCATCTCTGGCCTGCTGTGGCTTCCGCTCTGGTTCCTCTGCCTGCGCGGCCGCAGTCGACAAACGTCTCCTTCTGGCGGTCAGTCCCGTTCGATATTTCCGTTCAGCTTACCCAAAACAGCCACTAATGGCAGTTTCCTCGACATCCTCTCTGCCCGTCGCACGTGGCAGCTGCTCATCGCGCGCGCCTTGACCGACCCCGTTTGGTACTTCTATCTTTTCTGGTTTCCTAAGTACCTTGCCAGCGCACAACATCTCAGTTTGCAACAGATTGGCCGCACCGGTTGGTGCGTCTACTTGGGAGCCGGCCTTGGAACGCAAATTGGCGGCGTTCTCGCTGGCGAGTGGATTAAGCGCGGAAGCAAACCCGCCTTCGTCCACCGGAGGATCATGGCATTTTCCGCGATGTTAGTACCGCTCAGCCCGCTTGCAACCCTCCATCGGAGCCCAGCGCTTGCGATCACAATCGGAGCCATCGTGGCTTTAGCGCATATGTGTTGGCTAGTCAATTTGGGAGCATTGGGCATCGAACTGTTTCCGCCCTCGCTAATCGCCACCGCGTTCGGACTTGTTGCGGCCGGAAGCGCAGTCGGAGGCATGGTCTTCAATGAGGTTATTGGCCATGTCGTTACGCACGATGGATATGTTCCATTGTTCTGGATAATGGCTTTCGCGCATCCATTGGCGCTCATGGTTATGTGGACCTCAGCCGAGACTACGACGCCGGCCTTGCCCCTCAGCCACAGATCTCACTAATCGCACGCAACTTTGCGCACTAGAAGATTCGCGCAAGCAAAGATTTTCAATCTGGAAAGGAAGCTCGACTGTTTAGTCCTACAAGTCCGAATGATCCGAATCCCCTAGCCGCTGAGGTGCTTGGCAAGCTCAAGAGGAGCTCCGACATGATGCCCAACGTTTTAGAGCCCTGTCGACGACGACAAAGCTGAGCGCCGGTTCCTTAATACTGAATCGGATTCATTTCCTTCCATTGAATTCGTGCACAGCATCGAGCATCGCGACAATGTTTTCTACCGGGGTTCTTGCCTGTACGTTATGGATGGTGTTGAATACGAACCCCCCGCCCGGCGCGAAGATCTCACATCTGCGCAGAACCTGTTCCCGGACTTCAGCGGGCGTTCCGAAAGGAAGAACCTTTTGCGTGTCTACCCCTCCACCCCAGAAGACCAGGCGGTCACCAAAGTTCGCTTTCAGTTGTTCGGGATCCATTCCGGTTGCCGAGCACTGCACAGGATTGAGGATGTCGATTCCGGCCTCGATGAAAGACGGCAGAAACTTAGAGACCGCACCGCAGGAATGCTTGAAGGTTTTCCATTGTGTGTGCGAATGAATCCAATCGTTGATTCTCTTGTAATAGGGAAGGTAGAGGTTATTGAAGGTCTTCACAGAACAAAATGCAGAAGTCTGTGTCCCGAAATCCGTACCGCAAATATAAACTGCCTGAACGCTGTCGCCAATCGCGGCGTAGATTTTCTCAAGATTTTGAAGGGCAATTTCGCATTGGCGCTCAAATACCCTATGAACGTAATCCTGACGGCTGCTCGTGGATACATACCACTCGGCAACGTCGCGTATTCCTTTAGGATGCTTGAGGAATGGCCCTGGAACAAGCCCGATATCGCCCAAGGCGGTCCCCCCAAAGGTGCCAATTACACCGCGCCCTGTGGCTGCGGCTGCCTGCGTGGTTCGGGCGATGTGGTCGAGATCGGCTTGCGAGATAGGGCCGAACTCCTCCAGATTATCTTCGGGATTCAGCTTCTCTTCGTCGATTGGATCCTGGCGGACAATGCAATCGAAGAAATAGCCGCCACTCGGCATGCGCCCGCTTGGCGGGACAGTCATATCGCCTTCGGGGTAGATCAACGTGTTGCCTTCGGCGTCTACCGTCGTGTTGAAATCCTTGGGAACCAGAACTTCTAAGCCGTTAAACTGCCACGTCTTCCATCCGTCCGCCGGAAATCCGAACATGGTGTTCCGAGCAAAGGTGCCGACCACATCGAGCCCCATCGCGTCCATCAAATCTTCGTCCAGCGTCCCCAACATTTGGAACGGCTCATGAACGCGTACCGGCCGCTTTTCAAGTCCATAATGATCGCGCAGCGCGGCCACGCAGCTCACATGCATGCCCGTGGTAGGAGTTCCGCCGAAGTCAATCGGAATACGGTCCGGTTGCTCGTAGCTGAGCGTGGTAATGAGCCGCTCACGGCTCGCCGTCCTATTTACTAAAGTCGTCATATCGTTCACTCCCTTGGTATCAATCCTTGTCTGTTTTCTTGCTTTCCGCATCCACGGGCCGTGCTTTTCGCTCTTGTCTGGCTGCTGCGCCCCTCTGGCTTCAAGCCACGCTCCCTACTTCAGGAAAGGTCATGCAATCGGCGTATTCGTTCTGAAAGGCTGGGTCGGCGGCAAGGCTGACGTGCTCGATTTTTGGCAAAGCGGGCTCGCCGGTGCCAAGAAGCAGCATCTTCGCGCCTTTCAGGGCCGTGTTGCCGGCCGCTTGAACGACTGTCCTGGGCGCTTCGATCAAACCGATGCCGATGGCGCTTTCGATCTGGACATAGTTGCCGAATGCGCCGGCGAGATAAATGGCGCGTAGATTGCCGGTATTCGTCCGCAGGTTCCGCAGCAATACCCGGAAGCCGGAGGCGATGGCTCCCTTGGCCAACTGCAGTTCTCGGATATCGGCCTGGAAGAGAACGACAGGATCCTTTACCGGGAAAAGATTGCTCCGATTGGCAATGCGCCCGGACGGTAGAATTTCTCCAGTCTCCAGCCCCACCGCAACAGCGTCCACGAGGCCGCTGCCGCAAATTCCCCGGGGCGCTACGTCTCCGATGACCGACGCGCGCATTTCCCCATGCGCGAGCGACACGTGTGACACGGCGCCCGTGGCGGCCCGCATTCCCATGCGGATGGAGCCGGCTTCGAAGGCCGGTCCTGCAGCCGTCGAGGCGCAGATAATTCCGTGACGATTGCCGATGGCGATTTCACCGTTGGTGCCCAGGTCGACCAGCGCCAGCAGATCCTCGGCGCGGGAGATGCCGACGGCAAGAATCCCAGCCAGAATGTCCGATCCCACAAAACCGCCCAGGCAACGCTCAAAGCGAATGCGGCAGTCCGCGGGCAGCGCCCAGCCCAGATCCTCCGGCTGAAAATGCTGCGCACTCTGATGGGGGGACTGGAACGGCACATGCGAAAGCGGCTCGACATCGAGCCCGGAAAACAGATGGTGCATCACCGTGTTGCCGACCAACACTATCTCGGCAATCTCCCGTTCGCAACCTGCAGCAAGCTTCGTAATCATCTGCCGAAGCGTAAAACGCACCACGGTGGTCAGATCGGCTCCGGACAACGCTGCCTGGATTCGATGCATCACGTCCGCGCCGAACGATGCCTGCGGATTGAGATCGGTCTGGATCGCGAGAACGCTGCCCGTGGCCATGTCGATCATCTGTGCGGCGATCGTCGTCGTACCCAGATCGATGGCAATCCCCAGGCCGGACTTCCCCGCCCCAGACAAACCGGAGTTGTCCGTCAGCACATCCATATGCCATTGGCCGCACTCGAGAACCAGCGGCATCTCCGCGCGTGCCTGGCAGGCGAGCCGCCATCCATCAGCAAGCTCTTGCGCTGAGAAGACCGACAGGTCCGCATTGGTGACCGGGAGCGATCCCGAGAGCACGCGCACACGGCAACCGCCGCATTGCGCTGCTCCTCCGCAGGGGAATTCGAGGCCGTATTGCGCAAGGCTCAAAGCCAATGAGGCGCCGCGAGGCATGTCCACTCCGACCGACAAAGGCTCTAGTTGAATCCGCACACGCTCGACGGTCATATGGCTTCCACGATCGATTCTCCCAGCGTGCCCCGCACCGTCGCGCCCGGAGGCACAACCAGAAAGTCGGCCGCATCCCACTCTCCGTTGACGAGGCGCTCGAGGATTGTGAGAGAACCTTTGACCTCCTCGAAGGTCCATCCTTCCATTTCCGCTTCGGCGCAGGCGCGGCCGCGACAGGCATCGTCGGATTCGACTCCGGTCGAGATGTAGGTCAGCCCGGAGTAGTGTTGGCGAAACGCACGGAATTGCTCGAAGAGATAGTTTCCGTTCTCCTCGCCATATTGGATGACGAGCTCCTCGCGGCCGCGCCGTTCTCCGATCTTGTCCTTTGCGGAGGAATAGGCTGGCTGGAGAGTTTGATCCGGAGTCTGATTCTCAATCCAGCCGGGAGAACGGAAATAGACACCGGGATGGGCTTCGAAATATGCCTGATACTGCTGGCGGCTGCCCATCAACAGGCCAATGCAATCATGTGCACGGGGAAGAACGAGTTGCGTTTTGCCGGTGCGCAAGCCTTCAGTTCCTCTGCCGCAGAGCGCATATCCGAGAAGAATCGCATCGTATCCGGCCTTGTCCGCCGAATCGATCCGCTCCTGCAGATGCGGACGCATCGACGCACCCAGATCGTGCAGGCCCATCGTCAGCGTCTCCACATCCACCGAGTGGGGCGACCGGGAGGCAACGCGGCTAATCTCCCGCGTGAGAACCTGGCAGTGGATTAGTCTAAGCCTCATGACTCCACCTGAAAATCGCCGCTCCGCACAAGACCACGCTGCGCACAACGGCCCCGTTTAATTAAAGTCCGTAGCTCGCCTTATCGTAGAGGCCTCCGTACTGCGCCTCCAGATCGCGCATCAGCGCCGCTTCATCTTGTGGAAGCCCGTCCAGCGCTTCGTCGATGCGCGTCAGCCACTGCTGCTCCTTGCGCGAGAGATGCAGCTTTTCCTGGCCGATGCCGTCTTTCAGAGTTTCCACTGCTGCGCGGCCAGCGGCGATGGTCTGATGGTACGGTGTCTCCGCACCTACAATCGCGGTTGCGATTTTGATCGTGGCCTTCGGCGAAAGCACAGCCGCCTGCGGGCTCAGCCACTCATCTGATGCGGTCATCCAGTTCCTCATCTGCAATCCGCCGCCTTCGCTGGCTGCCGCCGTATTCATCAACCTGCAGTCGTAGGCCAGTAGCTCGGTGAACACCTCCGGTGCGTTCCCGGAGAGCAGGCGCACATTCTGCACCGACTCGTTGCTCCACAGGTCGCACATCGCCGCGGCGATATTGCCCACAGGACTGAAGTGTGCACAACTGGCCGACTTGCCTTCCATCGAGATCGGGTAGCCGGTAATCGCCTTCAACACCGGACCCTCATAGGCACAATCCTTCGACGGTCCTACGGCACCCTGCTCGAATGCAGCTAGGCTGCGCACCGCGCTCATGGCTCTGACCACCGCCGCCAGCACTTCGGGAAGCATCTTCTGATGGGCGAGCTGCATGGCCGTGTTGGCGAAGCCGCAGGCCGAATCGCCACCGGAAACCACGCCCGGGTGCCGTCCGCAAATATCGCCGATCTCGCCCCATAACCAGGACATGTCCCGCGGGGCGAGCACGCCCAAGGCAAAGACGATGCCACGGAAATCCCCGAACATCAGCGCCTGGTCGTGCACTTCCTTGCCGCCGATCGATTCGATGGAAAGAATGTCGGCGCCGGCCTCCGCGCACAACTCCAGCGAGCGCTTGAGTCGCTCCCACGGTTGGCCAGCCCTCATCAACGGCGGCTTTCGCTGATCGCGAATGTCGGTAGGCGTGACGCGCAGAGCGGCAGCCAAATGACGCTTCTCGTAGTAAGTTCTCAGTTGCCGCTTCAACAGCGCTGTAAGTTCGGCGCCCCACTCCGGCCGCTCCGTCATGGGCGGCAAAAGCTCGAATTCTAATACGATTCCGGGAACCGCCAGCGAGGCCGCACGGCGCAGAATCTGCTCCGCGATCTGCTCGTAGTGCGCCACCACTTCCGGCCAGGTCGCGTCCGTCATGTTCATGGGCGGCAGGGTAAAGTTGACTTCGGGAAAGACAGCCCCGCCACCGATGGTCAACCCTAGTCCGCACTTAAGAGGATGCGGGCAGACCCCGTACAACAACAGATCTGCGCTCGGAATTGCAAGCTCTGAATACTTCCGAATTGCCGGCTCAGTTTTGATCATTTCGTTTCCGCGAGAAGACTTCTTACCAGGCCGACTGCGCCGCCTGCGTTTTCGCTGTATCCGTCCGCACCAATCTCTTTGGCATACTGCATCGTGACCGGAGCACCGCCGATCAGCACCTTCACGCGGGTCCGCACACCTGAAGCCTGCAGTGCATCGATGGTTGTCTTCATCGCCGGCATGGTCACCGTTAACAGCGCCGACATGCAGACAACCTGGGGTTCTAGCTCGTTTACCGCAGCCACAAATCTTTCTGGTGCCACATCGGTCCCGAGATCAATCACTTCAAATCCACTTCCCTCGAGCATCGAGGCCACGATGTTCTTGCCGATATCGTGCAGGTCGCCCTTCACTGTGCCAATCACCACTTTGGCCGACAGCTTTTCGCCGGAAGCTACCATCAGCGGACGAAGGAGTTCCATCGCGCTCTTCATCGCACGACCTGCAAGCAGAAGCTCGGGGACGAAATACTCTTCCGTCTCGAACAACCGGCCTACTTCGTCCATTGCCGGAACCATGGACTCGGCAATCACGTTCATCGGCTCGATGCCTGCGGCGATAGCGTCCTGCGTTGCGGCGTGCGCCTTTTTTGCATCGCCATCGAGGATTGCGTCGTAAAGTTCCTTACACTGAGCCATGATTCACACCCACAAAGTTGAATTCCTTAACAGGAAGCCTGACGGTCGATCTTCATCACCGCAAGCGACCGGAAACGGCTCGTTAGGCCAAACAGCAGCAGGCTGAAGCAAAGCTCGGAGGTCACGCTGTTGCGGAAGAACGGAAGAGCCGCCACGTAGCACGCTCCCAAGCCCGCCAGTGTTCTGGGATACATCTGCCATACTGCCCAGACCGCGAAGTTGCTCGCCAGAAAGAACGATACCGACGCCAGCAGAGAACAGACGGCAACCCGCGGCCACGAGCGGGAAGTCCGCAACAAACCGTAACCCAGCAGCATCACCAGCAGATACCACGCCCAAGTCACCGTCGCATCAGCTGTGAGAGGAAACCCATAGCGGTGTGTAGTAATGAAAACATCAACGCCCACAAGAAGAGACACCGGCAGAACATACTCTCTGGCCTGACGCGATGCTGCAAAGAACAGCAAGCACGAAAAGATAGGTACCACGTTAAATGGGCCGGTGGACTCGATGCGAAACAGAGCCACCGCAGATGAGATATAACCTTCTTCGTTTGCACGATCTGTTGCCTGCGCTTTCCTAAGAGAACTTCCATGAGCCAGCCGTTTCCACGGGACGACCTTCCGGCAAGCAGTACCATTCAGCGTGATCCAGTTACGGGCGCACGATTATGCTCCCAAGCCAGAATCCGCCGCCTGGTGCCGCCCTCAAACTCCGAAGGCTCTCGATTGGCACGAAAACCCGGGGGCGCATCGGCTGTTCCAAAAGAGGATGAATCAATCACCCATAATCTAATGGCCGCACACGAGGTTGTCATCTCTCCAAATGTCCAAGAGTATTCGAATATTGCCCACATGTGGGGCAGCCGGCCGATTTCCCTCGTCTCCAAATATCGAATTTCGTCGACAGTTCAACGATAGTTATCGTATATTGTCCAAATGTTGGTAGATCTCAAGCTCGCCAAAGTCTACGACGGCCTATTGTATTTAGCGGACGCGGCGCGCAACCTTCAGTCGCTCCAGAGCCATCATCATAACGAGTTAGAGATGAACCTGGTCGTGCAAGGAACGATCACTTATGTGGTGGACGGTTTACGATTCACTTTTTCCCCGAGAACGCTGCTCTGGCTCTTTCCTCGGCAGGAGCATCAAATGGTAGACCGATCGATCAACGCGCAATTCTATGTTGCCGTTTTCAAACCCTCATTGATTGCCAGATCTTGCCGCACAACTGCATATGAGGGTCTCAAGCGGGAGACCAACGATGAAGGTGGAGTATTAAGCACACTTCTCAGGCCGGATTCCTTCGACCTGATTCAGAAGACAATGGATTCGCTGATGCAAGGCTCTTTGGATGCGGATCTATTGAATCGGGAAGCGGGATTCGGGCAAACCTCGGACTTCTGTTTCACTCATAACGACCCAGACGCCCTGAACGCTGGACTTCATTATCTGTTGTTGCTTTGTTGGCAAAGTCAGATTGTCGGGAAAGCGACTCGCGATCCGGTTGTGTTACATCCCATCATCCGTCGTGCCCTTAAGATTTTAGGTGAAGGAGTTGGCGAGGAGAGCCTCGATGAGCTGGCAAGGAGTTGCGGAGCAAGCAGATCATATTTGAGCCGGAAATTTCACCAGCAGATTGGTGTGTCATTGAGCCGATTTCGAAATTCGCTCCGCCTTTCCCGTTTTTTTGAAGAGTATCAGCAGCCAGATCAAAAAACCATAACGGAGGCGGTGTTCGCTTCGGGCTTCGGCAGCTATGCCCAATTCTACAAAGTCTTTGCCGAGGCCTACGGCCGAGGGCCCAGAAGCTGTCTCGGGGTAGATAATGCAAACAGGAAGAAGCCGAAACGTTGATATAAGGATGCACGCAGAGCCATGAGAGTATGTGCGCAGGCGAGGAAATCTTGCCGCGCATAGTTGTGCTTAGCAGATCAGGTTGGTGAAGACCGGCGGGCGGTTGGTGAAACATGCCCGCTACTACTGGCTGCTGGTGGCAGAGAGCCACATGACCAGGCGGCCATAGGCTCGCATGCGCGCTTAGCACGAAAATTACGCGATAAGCTGCTACGGGATTTCCAGGGAATAATATTCCGGTTTCAGGCGGCCCAACATTTCACAACGTGGCACCCCGATGAGGCGCGGCGATCCATCCCGCAAATGAAAAGCCATCAAGCGCTCGTTCCATCTTCTCCTGCCGGAAGCATCGCGATTTCGAGCCCTTCGATCTCGTTGAGACTCTTGCCGGCGATGCCTTGCAGATCGCCATACATGCCGGCAGTCGATTCAATCACTCCGCGAATCTGCTCCTCACGCTTTGACCAAAGCCGAGTCATCGTCTTCCGTTCTTTGGCGAGATCTTGCTCCATTTCGGTAAACTTCTCGACGATTGACTCGACGTGGGCGCGAAAACGCGGGCCGGTCAGGTACTCGTAAACCATCCCCATCTTGGTGCTCTGCCCCAGATTGGTCTGGCGGACCGCAGCTACCTCAACCAAAGACTGCCGCAGTGCGATGGCCACCGGAACCGCGCAGCGCGGTTCGGCAACCCAGACGCCATCGATGAAATCGAATCCTAGTACTTCTTTGGGGAGGGTACGAGAGACCAGAATTGCAAGATCGGCTCTCGCTGCCCGCTGGTCACCGCGCAATTTCGCGAGCCAGCCGTCACTCCAATTCTTGGTTCGCTTCGATTCCCACAGCAACGCCCCGCACTGTTGGCCGGAAGGGGAGAGTACTTTTTGGAGGATGTCTCCGCCGAACTCCCCTTTGGGCACGGGTTCGACGAGATCTGTAGGAAACTTCGCGGCGAGAAGCGACTCAAGCTCCATCTCCTGCACCTCACCCTGCAATTGCTGCGAGCCTTGCTCGGCCTTTTGTTTGAGAACCTCGATCTGCCGCTGCATGCCGGCGATGGTCTCTTCGCGCTCAGAAATCTTCAGCTTCAGTTCCTCCTCGGCTTCACCCTTGGCTTTCAAACGAACGGCGCCGAGCGACTCCTGAACACGAGTTTCGACAGTAAGTTCAAGCTCGCGCTTTTGGTCGTCGAGCTCCCGCTGCTTGCGAATAAGCTCGGCCTGCGCCTTCTGGGCTTCGGCCAATTTGCCATCCTTGGCCTCGAGGATCTGCTGAAGCTCTGCGAGTTCTCTGGCCTTTCCCTCGAGTTCGTCGGAGGCAAGTCTGCGCGCCTTCTGTGATTCTTCGGCGGCGATTGTCAGCCTTTCACGGCGAATGCCTTCTTCGATCTGAGCGTCGATTTGTTGCCTGGCCGTGGCCACGGACTGCTCCCCGGCGCGAAGTTCGGCTTCGCGGCGAGCTATCCCCAAATCCTTTTCGGCGAGCTTCGCCTCGAACTCCAGGCGCGTAGCTTCGACCAGAGGAGCGGCAAGCGATTCGGTTAGCTTGATCTCTTTGTGGCAATGAGGGCATTCAATGACGGGTTCGATCATGGTTTCTCCTTTTTAAGAACGGTTCAGAATCAAATTCTGTGTATGGGGTTCAGATTATGGCCTATCAACTGGCCTCCTGCACGAAGATTTGTGGGGCTCTGGACGCCAATTGCCCGGGAAGCACCGACTGCGGTGGCTTTCGTGCTCCGGCTCGAATTTCCTCTTGCCCCCGATCGTCCATTCCCAACAGCGTCGCGACGCGGATGGCGGCTTCCGATTGCATGTGCGGCAGCACATGCGCGTAGACATCAAGGGTGAAGGCACTCGAGGCGTGACCGAGCTGTTCAGACACGACTTTCGCCGGCACACCGGCCGCGAGTGCCAGGGTCGCTGCCGTGTGCCGCAGATCGTAGAGACGCATTCGCGGCAACCCGGCCTCAGAAAGCAGGCGCTTGAACTCGCGGGCTAGGTAATCGCTATTCATTGGCCGGCCGCATCGCGTCTTGAAGATCTGCCGAGCGGCGTCTGAATTTGGCCTCGCCGTGTCGAGTGCTTGCAGTTGCCGAAGTTGACTCGCGACCCAAGTTTCGAGCTTCACCTGGCGACGACTGGACGGCCGCTTGGTTGGAGAGAAGCTCCAGCCACTTCCCTTCACAAGGGTTCGCACGATCGTGGCGGTCTCGTCCTGCCAATGGATATCTGACCAACGCAGTGCGAGGTACTCGCTCGGGCGCATGCCGGTGGTGAGCGCAAGAGCAAACAGAACGCCGTATTTTGTCCTGAGCGCGTGATCGAGAAACCGCCTGGCCTCGTCGGGGCTCAAGACCCGCATCTCGCCGCGGGTGGCTTTGGGAATCGCGACACCGCGGGCGGGATTGGTTGCGATCAGCCGCCAGCCCACGGCCTGCTCGAGCGCGGCATGAAGAACGGCATGGGCGTATTGGACGGTTCTTGGAGAGAGGCCGCTCGCGTGCATCGAGTGAACAACGCCCTGGATGTCGAGCGGCGCGAGGCTCAAGAGCCTGCGCTCGCCAAGCGAAGGGCGGATGTACCGGCCGAGGAGCGCCCGATAATCGCGGAAGGACTTCGCTCGCAGCTTCGGTCGGGCGGCGAGGTCAAGCCAGCGATCGAGGTACTGATTCAGGGTTAAATCCTCTCCGGCCAGTTCCCTGCCCTGCTCGCACTCGGCCAGGCGCCCACTGAGGTAATGTTGCGCCGAGCGGAAGGAGCCGCGCAGGGTGCGGTTCGAGTAGCGGCGTCGGCGGGTTTCCGGATCGAGACCCAGAAAAATCCGCACTAGCCAACGGTGGTCACCGCGGGGGATGATCTGACCCTGCCTTCGCCCCAAGCGCCCTCCTTTCATTTGAAGAATCTGGCACACAACTGGCACACTCGTGTTTTCGTTGCCCGCGTCAATCCTGTGCCCCGCGGGGGTGTCGACTGATAGGTATTCAGTCAGACTTGCGCTCAACAAAATTCCGCGCCGCTTGAAAGGCTCAGCCTAAGGTGCGGACACACGAGCTCTCGTCACCCTCAGGACTCAGCTGCCCCGCGAGAACCCGGAGACCGGGCACCCGCTCGCCGGCTCAGGGGAGCAGCTTGCCGTTCAGAATCGTGCGACTCTCGACGTGCCCCTGGTTATCACGAATTGAGATCTGTTGGACTTTAGGCTGCTCACGGGAATCGTAGATTGTATTCGCGTCGAAAGTATTCCCGTTGTTATCGCGGAAGTGCTCCAACTGGCCGACGATCTTGCCTTGGTTATCACGGACGATCATTTGATACTCTCCAATTCAGTTTTCCTATCGAAGTTCGCGTGCAATCGTCTTAACGAGCACCGGCGACGGCGCAATTGCCGGCCGCAAGTTCTCGAGATAGTAAAGCGCTTCACTGAAGCCGAGAAAGCCGATGCGGTCAAGATAGGCGGCGATCACCGTTGGCGCCCGGGACATGCCCGCCCCGCAGTGCACAAGGACTGCTCCTCGCGGCACACTTTCCTCGATCGCGATCAAGATGGCATTGAGCCAAACAATCGAGATCGGGCGCGCGTCCCGAACTGGGAAATGAAGGTAACGGACGCCTGACGCTTGTCGTCCGACCGGCTCACGGCACAGGCTGATCACGGTAGTGATTTGATGAGGATTGCCTGAGGCGAGTGCCTCGGCATCGTCCAGACTGCCAAGGAATAGCTGATCAAGTACTTGTGTTGCAGAGAAAAAAATCCCCATATTATATAGATACCTACGACGCTCCAATTTTAGCTAGTATTCTGGAGAACTTTTGGGGGATTGGGATGAACTTCGGTTTTAACGGAAGTATTACCAGGGAAGGAATTCCGTCGGGCAGGAGCAGGACGGGCACCGACCTTCCTGACCGAGTTCCGCCAGAGTCCTCCGCGACTTTGTCGGAACACTCTTTGCACACCTGCAGACACTCGAATTCGCGAAATTCGCGATCACACGGCCTGGGTTGGCTGATGCCGGGTCAGTGGCCGGAATTGTGTCGCCACCGATGCTTGGACGCTACAGCGTTTGAACTAAGTCGCTGGCGCGACGGACGCTGCGGCGTGGGCTTTCCTTGGGCATTTCTGGTTGTGTAAGCCTCGGGTCACAGGAGGTTTACCGTGACCCATCTTCGGCAGCGCATGCTGGATG
>JBKQOX010000018.1:0-4737 GCA_052145255.1 Occallatibacter sp. | reverse complement strand
TGCTGATCTACCGGTCGACGGAACACCAGAACGGCAGCTTCGGAAATGCGTTCATCACCCACCACGAAGTGAACGCGGTGAATCGCGCCAAGCAACCAACGCTCGGTCCGGCCAAGACGCTGACTATCGAGTTCGTTCAATCGCTGGTCCAAGCCTTGGGAGGCCGGGTGCAGGCGGAGTTTCTGCCCACGAGCGTGATCGCGCGCACCGAGCGGCTTATTGCCTGGTGGACGCCACCACAAAAACGCCCGATGTTCTTCGGAACGACGCAGGGCGACATGGCCGGAATGAATGGCGCGATCTTCCCGCAGCCCGCTCTCGTCTGGTTGGCGATGGATCACTCGCTCTCGGTCCGGGCGTTCAAGGAGAACCGCCGCCCCGCGGCCGATACCAAACTTTGTGTGGCTCCCTACTGGAATGTGTACGACACGGGGAGCGTGTGCCTTGGATCGATGCGGGCTCCTGATGCCTCCACCGTCGCCTCCATTCCCCAATGGGAACTGAGCTTCTATGAAAGCGAGTTTACACACGGCAACGTCGGGAGGCTCACGCGTCATCCTGGCGGCTTCGAGGGGCTGTGGAAGGAACTCGCCGGCAAAGAGGACTTTCCCATCGACTCGCTGATCGAGCTGCCGGAAACGGTGGCGGAGTTCTTGTCTGGAAAGAGGCGCAAACATGATCAGTGAACACGCTCTTCCGAAGTCATTGTGCCGCAGAGGGCAGCCCCTCCGCGTTTTGATTGTCGGCGCGGGAGGCAATGGCAGCGCTATGCTGCTCGGCCTGCCCTATCTCCACCAGGCGATGAAAGTGTGGGGCCACGCAGGAGGTCTCCACGTGATGCTGGCGGATGGGGATCTGGTCTCAGAGACCAATTGCGTCCGCCAGCCGTTTGCATCGGCCGATGTCGGACTGAAGAAGGCCGTTGTTCTGATCAACCGTGTCAATCTCTTCTGGGGTCTGAGGTGGCAGGCGCACCCCGAGCATTTTCACAAGGATTCCCTGAGAGCCAATTCGGCAGGCCCACACCTGATTATTGGCTGCGTCGATACACGGGCGGCGCGGCAAGCCATCCTGTCTGCGGTCACCCGAGCGAATGAAAGCACCGTCTACTGGCTCGACCTTGGCAACAACGCGAGCAGCGGCCAGTATGTGCTCGGCCAGCCGTTGAACGCCGCGAACCGCCGCTCCGCGTCCCGGCTCAGAACCGTTGCGGAACTCTATCCGGAGATCGCGGATGCAGAAGCGGGCGAGGACCCGCTGCCCAGTTGCAGTGCGGCGGAGGCACTCGAACGGCAGGAGCCTTTCATCAATCAGGTGTTGGCTACAAGTGCGCTGGCAATGCTGGCGCGGCTCTTTCGCTATGGCACGCTCACTCATCACGGAGCCTTCTACAACGCTTCAACTGGCCGCATGAGTGTATTGGGGGTCGATCCAGATCTTTGGAAAAAGATCCAGAAGCGTACTCGCAAACATTCGCCGGCCAGACCAAGAAAACAATAGGAATCCAATCGTCAATTTCATTCTCACAGGAAGGTGAATCCATGTTCAAAGAACTGGGTCCGCTGCTTCGGCAGAGGACCGTTGTCATGATCCTGACGCGTTTGGGGGACGACACCATCCGCGTCAACGTCATCCCCCGCAAGCTCAACGAAAGCGAAAACGACGCGCTCACCACTCCGCTTAGCGTGGCCGGCACGGCAGAAGATCTGGACAACCAGCTGCCTTCCGCGCTGGTCCAGTTTGTCGGCGCCCATCTCGAACTGAAGAACACACTCGAAGTTGCCAAGGAGCAGATGGCGGCGGCAGCCAAGGCCGCAAAGGCGGAGGCTCGATCGAAGACGGCAGCGAAGACTGCGACGGCCAAGACGGAGGCGTCGGCGGTTGAGACCCGGAAGCCCGCTGACCATGCGCCCAGGCCCGCCGAACCGCAGAAACAAGAGGTGCGCAATGCCGGCCTGTTTGATACGGGACCGGCGCCAGCGGCGGCTCCCGTCCCCGCATCAGATGTGGATGAGGATGAAGAGATTCTTGCCGAAGCCGCCGAAGACGCGCCAACGGAAGAATCCGACGACTTTGACGAGGCCGCGTAAGCGCCAATCCTGGTCCAGCTAGTCTTTCCGTTCTTCGGCAACTGCTTTCATCGACACGGCGTTGACCAGCGCCTGGTCGCAGTTAATCAACTGCTATCTGAGGGGCTGAAGTCCACGCCGCGAGTCCCGGTTGCGAACGAGTCGAAGCACGTTTTGAAGACCGAAAACGCTCGAAATGAGCATTAGCGATTTAGCCTAAAACCAGAATTCCTCCCGGCTACATGAGCGTTTACCGATACCGATCCTGGCGCAGTGGTCAACCGGAGCGCATCACCGCACGGGCTCTTGGCCTCGCTGGTTCACGACGCTGTTAACCAACGGAAGCGCCGTGCTACGCATTGGAAGCCGGTGAGATGCTGATGCTTGCCAGCCATCTGCTTAGGATTGTGGACGCGCGCGCACCCAAACCATAACCGATCAGCCCGCCATTACAGTCAAGCAAGCAACCCTAACGAAACTTGTCCGTTGGATCTCAACCGCTGAGCTCAAGCCATTTATTCAAAGCCGCCGCGAGGCGCTTTGCGCGGTCCCTGCGGAAAGCCTCGTACCCCTCTTTCTTCAGCAGATCGACAGCATGCCTGTCGAAAAACTGAATTGCAGCGTGGTTTGCTTGGGAGCGCGTGAGCTTGCTGCCGAACACAGCCTCCGGGGCTTCATGCCGGAACCCGGAGTTGGTGTCACCGCTGAGAATCGCGTAGTTAGCGACGCAGTTAAGCTCGCGCGGCTTGGCATCCCTGGACTCGGCGAGTTCGCGTGGAAGTATGTGGTGGACTGACAGACTTCCCGTGCGCGATCCGGGCATACCTTGTTTTGCCAGGTCCCTTAGTGGCTTGCTGGCGTTCGCCCAGTCCCTCGCTTTTTGGTTGACGAGGTAGGCAAGTAGAATTTGTGTACCACCTCCCCAAGGGGAGGCTCCCTCCTGTAAGAGTTCAGTTGGCGTCACGCGCTTGCGGTTTGCCTTCGTCAGCGCGCCAAGGAGGCGCTCAGAGGGAAGCCCGGGCTGGCTGACCGCGCGGACAAAATGGTTGATGCTCGTTTCGACAGCACCGCCGAACACGCCCCGGAGCGCGGTCAGGCAGAGCCATCGCTCATAGTTGAGCCTGTCGCGCTTTGTTATTTTGTTGCCGGCCTTATCGAGCGCGACGGCCATTGGGATCAGCGCGTTTGCGGAAGGCAACAGCCCGCGACGAGACCAGCCCAGTTCAACGTCCACGAACTCGATTGCCTTTGCGAGGCTGCGCTGTGCGCGCAGCCATGAGCTCATCAGCTTGAACCCGCGGCGCGGGGCGGCCCAGTCTTCCCGAGCGTCCTTCCCCAGCTGAGCATTTCCAGTGTGGAAGACGACTAGAGCCCGGAACGCGAATCCGAAGTTGAAGCCGATTTGAGCGACTCGCCCCGTTCCGTCATGTTCCCCCACGAACTGACGCATTCTTTCGAGGACGGATACTGTCGGTCCTTTACCGAGATCGGCGGCCTGGATGTCCCCTCGCCGCAACCCCGCGCCGCCGTTCAGGCGCTTGAACATCGCGACGACCTCGTCGTCGGTCGCGTCTTCAATGATGAAAATTGGCACTAGACGCTCGAGGATTCCCGCTGCTCGATCGATTCGCTTTATGGCGTTGTCGACCTCCTTGCTCGGGTGTCCTGCAGCCTTGAGTTCTTCTTTTTTGCGCTCGCGCAGCTGATCCAGCGGTTCACCGTCATATAGGTCCCGCAGCGGAACGCGCGACGGGGCGTCGTTGAGTTTCGAGCCCTCTTTCTCGTTCCTATTCGCCGGCGAATGGAATAGTCTCGTGAGCCGGCTCCCGTCCCCCTCAGTATCATCAGTCGTCAGCTCTAGCGAGCATTCCAAGCTCCGCTTGTTTGTCTCGTGATACATTTCCGACCGGCCGAAGGCCGCCGAGAGACTTGTTAGGCGCTGCTGCCCGTCTATTACATAATGTGTGAAGTCCAGGCGATGGTGCCGGTCCGGGCTGCGCTTCGGCCTCAGCTTACTCTTTTCGGAGGGCCTCCACAGATAGATCGCGCCGATTGGATAGGGCCGGTAGAGGGAGTCCAAGAGATTCAGCGTCTTCCGGATCTGCCACACATAAGGGCGCTGGAAAGGAGGTACCTGGATGTCGCCCTCACCCCAATTGCGGATCAGGCTTTTGACCGTTTTCGAGGTCTGCTGGATTTCCATCGGTGCCTTCTCTCATGGGTGAGCCGTTCTTCCATGAGTAAGCCGTTCTTCGGCTGGAGCAGCGCGGAGGTCTACCAGCGAGTCTAGCACGTCGAGCGGTCCAAAAGTCTTCGAAGGGTTGGCGGGCGACCGCTATGACGGTGACCCTTCCACACCAATGTGGGTGCCCGAGTCCCTCGCATTTGGCGGTCAGGGACGACCGATGACTTGGTTCTCGCCCTTGATGCCTTGAACGGAATCGCTCCCACTAAGTCGGTCAGCGTTCGCCGATCTGCCTGGGTGTGATTCTGGGTCGACGAGGCCGAGGCGCTCATCCAGCCTAGCTGGAGCTCAAATCCCGCGTTCAGGGTGGATCGTCCGATCCAAAAGCTCATCAAATTCCAGCCCGCTATCGTACTTGACCAGAAGTTCATTCCCCCACATTTCCAACCAATCGAGGAAACTCCATGAAACCATCGAAGCTCT
>JBKQOX010000017.1:0-22158 GCA_052145255.1 Occallatibacter sp. | reverse complement strand
GGAGATAGAACACATCGCCCGGATACGCTTCGCGGCCGGGCGGGCGGCGCAACAGCAGCGAGATTTCGCGGTAGGCCATGGCGTGCTTGGAGAGATCGTCGTACATGACCAGGGCGTGCTTGCCGTTATCGCGAAAGTACTCACCCATGGCGCAGGCCGCGTAGGGCGCGAGATAAAGCAGGGGCGCGGGCTCGGAGGCTGAAGCGGCCACGATGATGGTGTGGCCCATGGCGCCGTGTTCGGTGAGCGTCTGCACGACCTGCGCGATGGAGGAGCGCTTCTGGCCGATGGCGCAGTAGATACAGATGAGGTCGTTTTTAGCGTTGTTGATGATGGTATCGAGTAGGACGGCGGTCTTGCCGGTCTGGCGGTCGCCGATGATGAGCTCGCGCTGGCCGCGGCCGATCGGAAGCATGGCGTCAATGGCCTTGAGACCGGTGGCCATGGGCTCGCGCACGGGCTGGCGGTCGATGATGCCGGGGGCCAGGCGCTCGATGGGAAGGAATTCGGTGGTGGCGATGGGGCCCTTGTCGTCGATGGGCGCTCCAAGGGGGTTGACCACGCGGCCGATCATGGCGCTGCCGACGGGGACGGAGAGAATTTTGCCGGTGCGCTTGACCTCTTCGCCCTCCTTAAGCTCGGTGTAGTCGCCGAGAACGACGGAGCCAACCTGATCCTCTTCAAGCGAGAGGGCGAGGCCAGCGATGCCGTGCGGGAAGCTGAGCAACTCGCCGGCCATGACTTTGTCGAGGCCGTAGATGCGGGCGATGCCGTCACCGAGCGAGGTGATGGTGCCGACCTCGTCGACCTGGACTTTGGAGTCGTAGTTCGCGATTTGCGCGCGAAGGAGTTGCGTGATTTCGTCTGCCTTGATTTGAGCCATTGTGCAGGTTCCTTGCAGTTCTTAGTTCATTGTTCTTAGTTCGCAGTTACGAGACTGCGAGGTTCCGGCTTCAGCCGGCAGTTAGTGCTTCTCTCAGGCGGTCGAGGCGGCCGCGTACGCTGCCGTCGTAGACCGTGGAGCCAATACGCACCACGGCGCCACCGAGAATGGATGAGTCGAGTTTGAAGCTGGGGTCGATTTTTGCGCCGGCAACCCTGACCAGTTCCGCGACCAGCGAGCTGCGTTCGCCGGCGCTTAACTCGCGCGCGGTAACGATTTCGGCGGGGCGGATTCCCAACTGTTGCTGGAGAATGCTGCGATAAGCTGCCGCCACTTCGACGACGTGGCCGATGCGATCGTTCTGGATAAGCACGGCGATGAGGTTGCGCAGCTCCTTTTGCATACTGAGCGTCGCGTTGAGCTTGTCGAGAATGGCGATCTTCTGGGGCGCTGGGACAGCTGGATTCACAAAAAACGCGCGCAGCTCGACGCTGCCTTCCCAAGTGGCGAGAAAGTCGGAGAATCGGCGGTCGATGGCGGCGGTATCGAGTTTGGCATCGGTCACGACGTCGGCGAAGGCTTCGGCATATCGGGCAACAAAGGCAGGCATTTAGTTTCGGCCTCCTTTGCCCGGCGCGTCGGCGGAAACACCGGCAACGAATTCCGCGATGAGAGCGCGATCGGTCTCGGGCGTGAGCGCGAGTTGTTTGGACGCCTGGTCGATGGCGAGATCGGCGGCGAAATCACGCAGGCCGCGGCGAATCTGGGCGGCAGAGACGCTGATTTCCTGCTCGGCGGCGGCGACAATGCGGGCGCTTTCTTCGCTGAGTGCGGCCTTGATGCGCTTTTCGTCTTCGAGGCTGTCCTGCTCAACCTGGGCGCGGAATTTCTCCATCTCCTGGCCGAGACCGGCGAGTTTGGCCTCGACAGCGCTGAGGCGGGACTGCGCGTCGGCGGTGGCCGCGCGCGCGGTCTGGAGATCCTGGCTCAAGGTCTGAGAGCGCTTGCGAATGATCCTGGGCATGATCCGGACAAGCGGAATGGCAATAGCGAAGAAGATGATGCCGAAATTAATGGCCAGCAGGAGAGTGATCGTTGTTTCGAGGTTGAGATGCAGCATGCGCGCCAGCGATTGCACCACGGGCGCATGCAGAAGTTCTTGTTCCTGCTCTGCTTCTTCCTTGTGAGGCGGAGTGCCGGCTGAGTCCAAAGACGGTGCGCTGGCAGCGGTTGAATTGGCAGGAGCGGCGTTCGACGCCTGAGCGGAGGCGCGGAGAGGCACGAGGGCGAGCGCGACGGCAAAGACCGCGAAAAGGAAGAAGGTGGAGATTCGTATTCTCTGAAGGGGATTTCTCAACGGGAACCCCCGGCAGTTGCGGGCAGAACGGCGCGGACAGCGAGGCCGGCAAGATCGGCAACGGCGGACTGGATCGTTTTGCGGGCAGAGTCGGCTTCGGCGTCGAACTCAGCCTTGGCCTGACGGACCTTTTCGCCGGCTGCCTTGCGGGCGGCGTCGAGGGCCGTGTCGCGCTCAGCGTTCCACTGCTTGACTCGCTGCTCGCGTAGCTTGTAGGCGTCGGCACGGGCGACGCGGAGGCGCTCAGCATACTCGGCGGTCTTGGCCTCAGCCTCGGCAACCGCTTTACGGGCATCTTCCATAGCGCCCTCGGTGAGAGCGCGGCGCTTCGCGAGCATGGCCGTAAGCGGCCCCTGCATCAGGAATTGATAGGCGATGACCAGCACGATGAACAGCGCTGCCGTCGGCATGGCGCCAATCAGATATTTTTCGATTGCTTGAAGGATGTCTTGCATGGAGGTACTGAAGTGCTGGCCCTCTTCACTGACAATTTTCGCATGTGGAACCCCTTTTTGTATCAGGGGCAAGCGAGCAAGTCAACGCGAGGAGGGCGGCCGAAACCGCATTCTGTGACACGAGTCACGAAACGGGAATTTCACATAAAAAAGGGCTTGCTATTGCCCAAAACAGTCCTACACTGGAATTACCACCTAGACCCGGTCCAGGGTCCAGCGGGCACCCGGTTTCGGGATATCCTTCCACTCCCGAGGCCGGTGGCCCGCCTCTTACTTTCTGGGGGCAAATTTTGTTGGCTCACTGCGTGCCAAGCTCAGGGCTTGGCGACGGTCGCCGACTTGTCCGCCGTCATCAGTCCCTGTGCGCGGAGCCAGTTTTCGAGCAGGCTAGGCCACTGATCGAGCGCGGGATCGCCTTTGCCGAGGCCACTGCCGTGCGCGCCGTTCGCGAACACGTGCATCTCCGACGGAACGCCCGCCTTCAACAGAGCCTGGTAGAACTCGATGCTCGCTCTCGGAGAGACCGTCTTGTCAGCAAACATCTGGTAGATGAAGGTCGGCGGCGTGTCTTTGGTGACAAAAAGGACGGGGTCGTATTTTGCGCGGAGCGCGTCGCATTGGTCCATGAGGTTGAGGATCTTGCAGTAACTCAGGAACGTGGTGTCCTTGGTGATGGCGTCGAGCCAGGGATAGCCGAGGACGAGGTAGTCGGGGCGGCTGGAGGCGCGGTCAATGGGATCCTCGGCGTCGGAATTGGCGGGAACAGATTGGGTTCCCGCGAGCGCGGCGAGGTGGCCCCCGGCGGAGAATCCGATGACCACGATGCGATTGGGACTAATGTGGTAATCCGCGGCGCGGGCGCGAATGGTCTGGATGGCGCGGCGTGCATCAAGGAGCGGGACCGGCAGAAGGTAACCTTGCGAGCTGAGCCGGTAGCTGAGGATGAAGGCCTGGAAGCCGCGAGCGGTGAACCAATCGGCAATTTCGCGGCCTTCGAGATCGCCGGCAAGATGAAGGTATGCGCCACCGGGGAAGATGATGACGGCTGAACCGTTGCCTGTTCCCTCGCGCGGCCGGAAGATGGTGAGCGCGGGGATGTCACTGCACGGTTCGCTCTCGGTTGCGGGAGATGTCTCAACCCCCGGCGTCTTGGCACCCGGCGGCGTCCCGGGCCACAGCTTGATTGTCTGGATGCCGAGAAAGGAATTGTCGGTGCCGACTGTGGCGCAGTTGGCCAGTTGCGCGTGGGCGGAGGGAATGGCCAGTGACGCGGCGATAAGAAATGCGAAGACTTGCTTCATGGGAACAACCTCGGAGCGTTTCGCGAGAAGTATAGAACCAGAGATCAGAGAACAGGGTTAGGTTTCCTCAAGCATTGAGATATCTTCTCGCGGCGAAGACCTGGCGGAAATGTTTGGCGATGAGTTTTCAGGTTGTTTGTTAATTGGTAAATATCTAAACTATTGATTCTGTTGGAAAGCAGGAACTTAGCGCCCGAAAATGAACCCAAATCAGGGCAATTTTTCAAAAAAATTCCTAGCCATCTTTTGCGTGACAGGCCTGCAGAGGCGGTGTGACGAGGGTTGACGTTGGCCCCGTGATTGAGGCTCGGAAACAGAATCCTGATTGAGCACCATGAAACGAGTATGCGCCGAAAGCGTGAAATGATCGGCAAACTTGGAGAGGCAGGGACTAAAGGACTAGGGATTAGGGAAAGAACGACTTACGGGAGGTTTGCGGATTTATTTTGGATAAGGGGGCTTGACATCTCTAACGACGTTAGCGGAGTTGGTGGAGTTAGAGCGTCAGCGCAGGCCCGTTTCCCGCTCCGCTTAGAGCCAGAGAGCACTGTGGCCGGGACAGAGACTGGCGGCCTGCTCCGAGAGAGTTTCGGCAAGCTCCAGGCCATAGCGCGCGAAGTAATACGCCCCGCCGTGAACGCGCTCCTGAAGAACCCCGCCGGGATAAAGGGCGTTGAAGATGGAGTTGGCGTGGCGGGTGAGCGTGGTCTCGCGCTGGAGCTGGAAGTTGGCGGCGAGAGTGCGCAGGCGGTTCATCTGGTAGCGCATCTTGCCGGCGGCGGTATCGGCTGATTGGCCGAGGCCCTTGTCCTGCGACTGCAACCATTCGACGAGGGTGTCTAATTCCTCGTCGAGGGCGTTGCCGGCTGCGGCAAGTCTTTTCTTGGTTTCGGGAGGCATCGTGCGCGCTGCCAAACGCAGGGCGAGCGCGGCGGCATTCTCCTCGGCGAATACCTGCTCGACTGAGAGATCGTGTTTGCGCAGCAGCTCGGCAATGGACGGCTCGATGAGCGTGGCCGAGAAACGCGCGATGGGCGGGGTTTGGCGGCCGAGAATGCGCTCAAAGAGCACGGTAGATTGCGCGAGGTAGGCGATTTCGGCGGGACCGCCGATCTGAGCCGTTGTCCCGAACAGAAAGTCCTGAAAAACAGGGCGTAAAAGCGCCGCGGGGGAGATGCGCTCGGACTCGGAGTCGAGGATTCCGAGGAGATCGGATGTGGAGTAAGTGTGATGGTCGGCGTGCCACAGACCATTTGGCTCGGCTGCCGAGGGCGCGGTGCGGCGAAGCGCGTTGCGTGCGCCGGATTCTTCATCGATGAGGAACAAGAGGCTCGACTGCGGAGCAACGGCGACCTGAACGTGATAGCCAGCGGCTTCGAGGGCCTGGCCGCGCTCGGTGAGTGCGGCGTGAAACTCGTCGGCGCGCTCGATGGCAGCGCGGAGGACGGGCGCGCCGAGGCGATGGAAGTCGCGGCCGGCGGCGTCGACGATGAGGAGACCCTGCGCGGCGAAGAGTGTGGTGTAGAGATCGCCAAAGGCCTGCGCGAAGGTGCGGCCCGGCCTGTAGGCAGCGACGAGCGCGTCGGTTGTTTCGGACGGCCCGAGGAGCTCGGCGGCGCGTTCAACAAGAGGGGTGATGGATTCGTCGAAGACGATGCGGCCGGCGGGGATTGCGGATTCGGGAGCTTTGTCGTAGGTGAGCGTGGCTAGCTCGCGGCCGGCGGGAAAGGTGACGTGATCGACTTCGGCGAAATCGTGGTCTTCACTTGCGAGCCAGAAGATGGCGGCGTGGGGATGGCCCGCGGCGGTGGACTTGCGAGCGCGAGCAAGCGCGGTGGCAGATTTGAATGGAGAATAAAGCGGGCCGCCAAAGAGCCCCACCTGCTGGCCGGTGAGAATAGCGCCGGCGCCCTGGGCTAGCGCAGCCAGCGAATCCTCCGCAGTGGAGGAAGGGTTTTGTTCGGCCACGAGATGGACAAGCTCGGCCCAGTGCGCGGGGCGCGGCGGAGGTGCTTGCGAGATTTCATCCAAGGGCAAAAAGGCACGAAGCGCCCCGGCACAAAAGTCGAGAAGGAGGCGGCTCCGGCCCGGCATGAGAGTTACTGGATAACAATCGGCTTTCAAGGATTCGTTCACTCGCGGCTCGTTTGGATGGGGTAAAAGCACTGGCGCGGAATTTTGAATTTGGTGCTGTGTTAAGGATGCCATGGCGGGGCCGGGCGATGCAGGAATGGGACGAATTGCAAAAGGCAGCGAAGGCGAAACAGGGCAGTGCGTATACTCGTGATGAATCGTGGCGCTTGCGCGCTCTCGGGTAAGAACACGAGCATTCGCGACGAAAAGGGGATGAAATGGCGTCGAAATCGACGGGGAAAGCGAAGAAGGTGAAGGCGGGGAAGATCGCGAAGGCCGCGGTGATCGAGCGGGCCACGATCGTGAGCTCGGAAGTTGTGTACACGGGTCCGCTGTTCCGCGTGCTGCACGACAAGCTGATTGAGCCGGATGGAAAGCGCAACGAACGCGAAGTGATTCGCCACAATGGGAGCGTGGTGATTTTGGCGATCGACAACTCGAAAAGCAAGAAGAATCCGTGGATCGTGATGGAGCGGCAATACCGGCACGCGGCAAACCAATATTTGTGGGAGCTGCCGGCGGGCAAGCTTGAGCCGGGCGAGGATACGCTGGAGGGAGCCAAGCGGGAGCTGGCCGAGGAGACCGGATACAGGGCGAAGAGGTGGTGGCCGCTGGTGGAGTACTACGCCAGCCCGGGGTTTCTGGGCGAGTCGATGAAGGTTTTTGTCGCCGAGGGGCTGGAACCGGGCGCGGCCCATCCGGAAGAGGACGAGCAAATCGAGCTAAGGCTGGTGAAGCTCAAGGATGTTTTGAAGGCGATCGAAAAAGGCGCGATTCTGGACGGTAAAACATTGAGCAGCGTGCTTTTATACGACCGAATCAAGGGCCGCCGAGGGAAGAAGTAACAGGAAAAGCCGGCCATTCTCAGCAAAATGAGCCCCCGCAAATACCCATCGCCGCGTGTTCAGGCGGGACTCCGGCGGGTTTCATTTTGTGGAACAAACGAAATCGAATCAACCTTTCGCGTCTTTTTGGCGTCTCAATAAGTATCGGTGGGACTTCCCTCTCATGGCCCGCCGTATTCCACAAAAAGAAAGAAGGCAGGAAGCTGTGGCTCAGTACAAAGGAAAGGTCAAGTGGTTTAACAACGCCAAGGGCTACGGATTCATCGGACGCGAAGACGGGCCGGATGTATTCGTCCACTATTCGGCAATCCAGTTGGACGGGTACAAAACGCTCAAAGAAGGCGACGAGGTCGAATTCGACATCGTTGAAGGACAGAAAGGCCCGCAGGCGGACGCCGTCATCCGCAATCGGGATAGTGCAAGCGCCCACAACGCCGCCTAGGCGTGGGTAGGGTTCCCGGGCGTATCCGCAAGACCGCCGCCCGGCGGTAAGGGTGAACTGTGCCCATTACGCGCCTCCTAATCACACAGAATTAAGAGCCATCCCTTTCCGGGGACCACGAAGTTGTCGCGGTTTCAGGCGCCGAAGTGTTTGCAGTGGCCCGGAAGGCCGCGAATGCTCCATACTGCTGGCGGAGCCAATCCATGGACAACAAAACGATGGCGCGGCTGTTGGCGGAGACAGCCGACTTGATGGAGATTGATGGCGCGGACAGCTTCCGCATCCGGAGCTATCGCCGCGCGGCGGATGCCGCCGAGCAGACGACGGTGGATTTGACAGAAGCAGCCAGCGATCCGGCCAGGCTAATGGAGATCGACGAGATCGGCAAGAGTTTGGCAGCACACCTTCAGTCCATTGCCGCGACGGGAACGCTGGCGCAGCGCGAGGAGCTGCTGACCAAGTACGGGGCGGGCGCGCTGGAGCTGCTGAAGCTGCCGGGGATGGGGCCAAAGACGGTGGCGCTGCTGTGGGATGCGGGCGTGATCAGCGGCGCCAACAAAGACAGCGTGGGGCAGCTTGCCGAGGCGATTGCGGCGGGACGGCTGAAGGGCCTTCCGCGGATGGGCACGAAGCAGATCGAGAAACTGCAAAGGGGGATTGAGGACTACCGGCGGAGCGTTGGACGGTTCCGGATCGACGTGGCCGAGGAAGAGGCGGAGAGGATCGCGGCTTACCTGCTGAAACTCAAAGGGATTAAGAGAGTGACGCCGGCGGGATCGCTGCGAAGGGGGCGAGAGACCGAGGGCGATTTGGATTTGCTTGCAACGGGTCCGGCATGTGAGCCAGGAAAGACGCAGGTGGCGGTGGAGCACGTGGCCGCGTATCCCGGCATTCAGGACATGATCGCCAAAGGCGAGAACAAGGTGAGCTTTCACGTGGACCAGGGCTTGCAGGTGGACGTGCGGCTGCTGCCCGAGGCGAGCTATGGCGCCGCGCTGCAATACTTCACCGGCTCAAAGGCACACAATGTGACGCTGCGGCAGCGTGCACTGAAGATGGGCTACACGTTGAACGAGTGGGCGCTGGCACGGCTTGACGATGGATCGACCGTGGCGGCCAAGACAGAGGAGGCGATCTACTCCGCGCTGGGGATGGACTGGATGCCTCCCGAGATGCGCGAGAACCTGGGCGAGATCGACTTGGCCGCAGAGCACGATCTGCCTCGCGTGGTGAAGTTGGGCGACATTCGCGGCGACGTGCATATGCACACGACAGCCAGCGACGGGCGCAACTCGATTGGAGAGATGGCCGAGGCGGCACTGGCTTGCGGGTACGGGTATATCGCGATTACCGACCACTCGAAGTTTCTCGGCGTCACAAACGGCCTCGACGAAAAACGCGCGCTCGAACAGATCAAGCAGGTGCACGCGGTTGACCGCGCGATGAAGGGGAAGATCCGCGTGTACACGGGCATTGAAGTGGACATCTTGGCGGACGGAGCACTCGCGCTCGACGATGAGGTGCTGGCGCAGATGGATGTGGTGATCGCCAGCGTTCATTCGCGGTTTGAACAGAGCCCCGAGGAGATGACTGCGCGCGTGCTGAAGGCGATTGAGAATCCAACCGTACGGATCCTGGGGCACCCGACGGGGCGGCTGCTGCTGCGCCGGGAGCCGTTCGCGCTGGATCTGCCGGCGGTGCTGAAGCGCGCGGCAGAGCTGGGCGTGGCCATGGAACACAACGCCGCGCCGGAGCGGCTGGACCTGAACGACCACGATCTGCGGCTGGCCAAGGAATTGGGCTGCAAGATCGTCATGTCGTCGGACTCGCACGACAGCCGCAATCTGGGGAAGATGGGCTACGGCGCGAAGCAGTTGCGGCGAGCCTGGCTCACGGCTGAGGATGTGCTGAATACGCGGGAGGCAGTGGGATTTCTGAAGGGGCTGCGGGCAAGGCTGTGAGGGGCTGGAAGCGGCTGTTGCGCGGCTTGACCCCAATCCCCCAAAGGTCACCAGTCTTGAGGACAAAAGGATTGTGGCGGAACCTGGAGAAGCTTGGCTAATTGTGATCGATTGGGATTAACATTATCCCCAACGAGGTATGGTCGCCATGAGCTTGCTACAACAAGATGCAGCGGGAGTGGACGACGCCGCGCTGGGCGAAGAGTTGACCAAAGGGTCCAGTCACGTGGTGTGGGCGACCATCGCAGCGACTGTTGTGGTGAGCATCGCCATTGGAACTTACGTGTTCATGGAGCGGACACCGCCTATCGCGTCGGGAGAGATCGTAGCGGTTTGGGCGCATCCGCAACACACGGAGACATCGGGGCTTGATGCCAGCGGGGCGCCGATGGCCAAAGAGGAAGTGGACCAGGTGATGGTCTTCACCCAGGTGAAGCTCACGAACCATACCAACCACCCGCTCTACCTGGCGAATGTGCTCACCAATGCCACTCTCGCCGACGGCATTCACTCCAGCTACGCGGCCAACACCGGCGACTACGAGCGGATCTTTATTGCCTATCCGAATATTCCCGTGCCGCACAATACTCCCCTATCGCCGCTGGACACGACGATTAACCCAGGGCAGACAGTCGAGGGCACATTTGTTTCGGCTTTCAAGATGACGAAACAGGATTGGGACGCGCGCAAGAAGCTGGACTACACCTTCAGTTTCCGTTACCAGCCCGCCCTAACGGTCGCGCCCCAGGTTGCGATCACTGAACAGTAGGCGGAACGGGCGCGCCCTTCGGCGTGGACAGATAGCCCGCAATCTCATTTCTTGAATTGATGTTGTTGACCACGATCTCGTAGAGCGCCTGGTCTTTGCCGCTGTAGAACTGCAAGGGCTCGTTCACGTTGCGGTCCTTCTTCTCGTACACTTTGTCGTCGGCATAGATGTCGAGCGTGAACTTGTTGTGCTTGGCGTCGGTCCTTTTCAATTCGAGCGAAACCGTGCCCACCGGCTTTTTCTGGCCCCTATCGAGCGAGAACTCATAGAAGTTGCGATCGCCTTTGTGCTCGAGCTGGACCAGCTCATCGTGATTGCGGGCGATGATGCTGTTGGTGCTGCTCAAATCGCCCCTCACGGATTGGAGCTCGTTGTTGGTGTTGGCGAGGTCGCCCTGCGTCTTGGTCAGATCGGTTTTTACGCCACCCACATCCGTCTTCACGTTGGTGAGGTCGGTCGAAATTCCGTTGACCTGCTGCGCCGTCTGCTTTTCGGCGGTTTCATCCGCTTCCTCGCGCTGGACGATGGCTTGCGCGCGCTCGTCCAATTCTTTCTGCGTCAGGCCGACGGATTTGCCGAGCTCGTCAGTGGCTACTTTCAAGCGGGCATTGGTCTCGCGCAGCTCGGCGGCCATTTGAGTGTCCTGCTGCTTGGAATCGGCCAGCTCCGCCTGTGCGGTGCTCAGCTTGCTGGTCAGGGTGAAGCACCAAACCAGGCTTCCAACAGCGGCCAGCAAAGCGATGGCGATTGCCGCCAAGAGTGCGCCGGAGTAAGTTCGGGGAGCTTCTTCAATTTCACTCATGTTTTACCTTTCGTCGACGGGCATTCTGTGTGGAGCGGAATTTGCCCGGAGTCATGACGGCATCTAGTCCGGTTAGACGCCGCATAAAGGGGAAATCGTCTCAATCGATCCGGAAATCCCGATGATTCACAATGTTACTGATTGGAGCGCCCCAGTAGAAGCCGGGTTTTCCAATCTATTCGCTCGGTGAATCTACAGGATAAATCGGATAGGTGAGGAATGAGTGCGCTTTCGGGCACATCGGTAACATCGCCCGGGCCGCGGCAGCTGCCGTCCCACCTTCCGTGACAAGGATGGAACGGCTACGTTATAAACATCTTTACTGCATATTTCGGCGCCGGGCGGGTGCTGAGCGGCCCGGAACTCCACTACACCGTCCAAACTGCCATCGAAATAAAGGGAGAAGCAAAGGCTATGTCGACTGCTGTGGCAGGAAAGGGCCTGGAAGGAATTGTCGCCGCAAACTCCGGCATCTGCTGGATCGACGGAGAAGCGGGCATCCTCTCCTACCGCGGCATCGACATTCATGAGCTGGCCGAGCACTCGACTTTCGAAGAATGCACGTACCTGCTCTGGAACGGAATCCTGCCGAATGCGCTGGCATTGCGCGAGTTCCAAGCGCAACTGGCGCTGGCGCGGTCACTGGATCAGCGCGTTGTCGACATGCTTCGCAGCTTTCCCACGTCGGCCACTCCAATGGAGGTGCTGCGGACAACGGTCTCGGCACTGAGCTTCTACGATGCCGACGAAAAAGACAATTCTCACGACGCAAACGTGCGCAAGGCATACAATCTGACCGCGCAGATTGCGATGATTGTGGCGATTTACGACAGGCTGCGCAAGGGCAAGGAGATTGTGCCGCCCGATCGCTCGCTCACGCACGCCGGGAATTTCCTGTGGATGCTGAACGGGGAGAAGCCTTCAGAGACGGCCACACGAACTTTGGATATCGCACTTATTCTTCATGCCGACCACGAATTAAACGCCTCCACATTCGCAGCCCGCGTCATTGCCGCAACCCTCTCCGACATCCACTCCGCAATTACCGGCGCCATCGGCGCGCTGAAGGGCCCGCTGCACGGCGGCGCCAACGAAGGCGTGATGCGGTTGCTCTTGACCATCGACAAGCAGGGCGCCGATCCGGTGGAGTACGTGAGGAACATGCTGGCGGCGAAGCAGAAGATTTCGGGATTCGGGCACCGCGTATACAAGACTGAAGACCCGCGGGCCACGCACCTGCGCAAGATGAGCGAGCAACTGGGTAAGGATTCGGGCCAGCCCAAGTGGTTTGAGATGTCGCGAGCAATCGAGATCTACATCAATCAGGACAAGAAGCTGAACGCCAACGTGGATTTCTATTCCGCTTCGACCTATGCCACGCTGGGCATCGATATCGACCTCTATACGCCGATCTTCGCGGTGAGCCGCATCGCCGGATGGGCCGCGCACGTGATCGAGCAGCTCGATGACAACCGCCTGATCCGGCCGCGCGCCGAGTACATTGGGCCGGTGTATCCTTCACCGTGGATTCCGGTAGCAGAGCGGCTGTAGGGCGTCCCAGATAATCCGCACGAAAAGTCCCGCGCAAGTTCTGTCGTGGGCTTCTCTTTCCTTCTTGCCAATGCCTGTGCAACCGCCGCGGATCGATCTCCGCCACAAAACTCTTGTTTAAACGCCGCCCAGCTGATTGATTAGCCATTCGACGGCTGCGAGCTCGTCTACGATTTCGATGCGGAGCGGGACGGTCTTGATGGGCAGCGAGACGGGTCGCCCGCCGAGACGGACGCGGTCTTTCTCCGTGGTCAGGAGCGATGTGGCTCCGGCGGCGCGGGCAGCGGATTCGATGCGAGCCAGATCGGCGGCGGTGTAGCAGTGGTGGTCGGCGAACGCGGTCCGGGCGGCCAGCTTTACACCCGAGGATTCGAGACCCTCAAAAAACTGATCGGGGCGCGCGATGCCGCAAAACGCGGCGACGGCGCCGTCAAGCTTGGGGATTTCCATGCGGCGGCGGATGCGCCAGACAGTTCCCTGCCAGCCCATGGATTTGAGTTGAGCTTCAACTTCGGGCTCGTCTGCCGGGATTGCGATCACCTGAGCGCGCAACGCCGCACGCAATGGCTCGCGAAGATTGCCTGCGGGAAGAAGATGGTCGGCAATGTCGCGGCGGCTGAGGAGCAGAATGTCGACGTCGCGAGCGAGCTGGCGATGCTGAAAGCCGTCATCCAATATGTGGGCCTTAGGTCTGCGGCTATTTTCGGCATCTTGCGGCGCTTCGGCCGTTGCTTCCGCGAGCAGGCCGGCTTCGTAGCGCTCGGCGGCGACATAGACAGGAACCTGCGATTCGCGCGCGATGAGCAGCGGTTCGTCACCGAATTCTTGCGCTGACCCGCCGGGGTCAACCAAAATTGGAAGCGGGGAGCGGCGGCCATAGCCGCGCGAAAGCACATCGACATGCCGGCCGCGTGCAGAGAGAGCTTTGGCCAGCGCGATCGTGAGCGGCGTCTTCCCTGCCCCGCCGGCAGAAAGATTGCCAATGCTGACGACGGGCCAGCGAAGACGGCGGATGGGTTTGAGGCCGGTGCGCAACTGAAGATCGCGCAGCGCGAGGGCGAGCCGGTAGGCAGGAACGAGGGGCCAAAGCAGCGGGCGCGCGGCGGATTTGGACTTCATGACTCGCGCTCCTGACTGAAACTTGCGGCGAGCAACTCGAGGATAGCGGCAACGCAGCGATCGGTGGCGCCGGCATGCTCGTTGAAAACTTCTTTGGCGCGCGCGCCCATGGCTTCGGCGGCGGAGCGATCACTGAGGAGTTTAATCAGGGTCGAGGCCAAATCGTCTTTTTCCGTAATCCGGAGCGCGTCATGGCTGTGCAGGCTGTCGGTAATGGCGGCGAAGTTGGCGTAGTGCGGACCCATGACGATGGGGACTGCGAACTGGGCTGGCTCGAGAGGGTTGTGGCCGCCGGCGGGAACGAGGCTGCCACCGACGAATGCAACCGAGGCCAGCGAGTAAACAGATGCCAGTTCGCCAATGGTGTCGAGAAGGACGATTTCACCGGGCCGGAGCGCGCGAAGCGCGTGCCGCGCAGCCGATGACTCGGATGTCCAGCCGGAACGCCTGGTCCAGAGAGCGCCGGATTTATCGAGAAGGGTCGCGATGGCGCTGAAACGCTCAGGATGACGCGGTGCAAGGATAAGGACAAGCTGCGGGTCAGTGGCAATGAGGCGGGGCCATGCATCCAGGAGCGCGGACTCTTCGCCCTCAAGCGTGCTGCCGGCAACGACAAACCGCAGGCCGGCGGACATCGACTTCAACCAGCGCGTGGCTTCGGTTTCCTGAGCGACACGCACGTCGAACTTGAGATTGCCGGCGACGGATACGCGATCGGGCAGACAGCCGAGCGCGAGAAGGCGGTCGGCGTCAGTCTGGCTTTGAGCGAGCACGCGGCTGAGACGCGAGAGCAACGGACGCCAGAAGGGGCGGAGCTTTTGGTAGCGCGGCCACGAACGGTTGGAGATGCGGGCGTTGACGACGGCGACGGGAATGCCGCGGCTGAAACAGCCATGGAGCAGATTGGGCCAGAACTCAGTTTCCGCGAGGATGAGGAGGCGCGGCTGGAGCGCGTTGAGATAAGCGCGGACGGCCCAGGGCAGATCGAGCGGGCAATAGAAGACGCGATTCGAGTCGAAGCGCTCGCGGGCCAGAGCCTGGCCGGTGCGAGTGGTGGTGGAGACGACGACAACATGGTTGGGCAGCGCCGATTCAAGCGCCCTGACCAGGCGCGTAACGGCGAGAACCTCGCCAACGGAGACTGCGTGGAGCCAGATAAGCGGAGGTTCAGCCAGCGCAGAGTCAGAAGCGAGTCTCCGAGGAACGCGCCCCAGCCGCTCCATGAGCCCCTCGCGGTATTTGCGTGTAGTGGCCATGCGCCACAGCCACCAAGGCGTGCCGGCGATGAGAGCCACGAACAGGGCGAGGTTGTAGAAAAAAAGGATCATGCGTAAACGAACCGGTTTTCTGCAGGTCTAATCGTAGGGTGTCCGATCAAAGAATGATACAGTTGAGCGCGATGAAAATCTTGCGGGGAATCCCGTTGTTCTCGTTGCTTTGGTTGGCGCTGCCGGTTACGGCAAGCGATCGCACGCCGCCGCCGGTGCAGCCGGCCACTTCATTCCCGGCGATGGAGATTCATCAACAAGAGCACGTGGCCATTGCCGCCGAGCCCTACGATACAAGGGAAAAAGAGTCCATCTTCCGCGTGGATTACCTAAGCCACGACGTGATGCCGATTCGGCTTATCGTCACCAACCTGGGCGATCGGCCGATTTCGCTGATCGATGCGCGCATTCTTTTCGAGACGGCGGAGGGCGACCGGATTCGCGCCTCCGAGCCGGAAGATGTGGAGCGGATGATGACGCAAAAGGAGCGACAAGGATCCAAAATCCCGCTACCTGCGCCGTTGCCGCCGCTCCACGTAAAGCCAAAGGGGAGCATTCAGGAGATCGAGGCCGACTTTAATACCTTCGAGTACTCGGCTCTGGCGGTGGAACCGCACACCACGCGCGCCGGCTTCCTGTTTTACGACGTCTCAGGCCTGAAGGAGCCGCTGACGGGAGCAAAGCTCTATCTCCACGACTTGCGCGATGCGGACGGCAAGGAGCTCTTCTACTTCGAAATTCCCTTCGACAAGTATCTGCAATCGAAGTCAAGCCAGATGAATTAGCTGCACGTCGCAAAACCTGCCCGATGATTGCGCTCGTCCAAGGTTGTTCCTGCCCACCCTCGGGCGAAGATCCGCGAGATTCCGGGCAAAAAAGCATCTCCAGCTCAAAGACAGTCGTCATACAATATTGGCGAGAGTGCCGCGGTTTTTCGGATCGAGATCCGGAAACCTGCCGGTTCAATTCCCCCGCAAACCTGGCGCGGTGAATGCAATGTCCCTGACCGCGCAAATGATAAGCGAGGTCACAAGATGGCTTCTGCCCTGGTTCAATCGCAAAGAGATGGATTATTGGCGGCTCTCTTTGAAAGCTATCGAGGTCCGCTTTTTTCCGTTCGCATGTGGGACGGTTGGCAATGGACACCGGCTGCGGGCGGGAAACCCGCCTGCACCATTGCAGTTGAGACGCCAAAGGCGCTGGCTGCGCTGGTGGCCGAACCGAATGAGATCGCCCTCGGCGAAGCGTTCATCCACAAGGAACTGGAGATCGAGGGAGACATTTTTGCGGTTTTTCCGGTCGCGGAACACGTACTGAATCGCCCGCGCCGGTTGAAGCAGCAGATTGCAGAGACGCTGGCGCGCACGATCGCTGGCGCCGGCCAGTGGCTCAAGCATGGCGCGCGACACTCCATGGCGCGAGACCGCTCGTCCATTGCATACCACTACGATCAGCCGGTTGAGTTCTTCCGGCCGTGGCTGGGCAAAACGCTGGCATACTCCTGCGCATATTTTCGAAGCGCGAACGAGTCCCTCGATTTGGCGCAGGCGCAGAAGCTTGCAATGATCTGCCGGAAGCTGCGCCTTAAACCCGGCGAGCGCTTTCTTGACGTCGGCTGCGGATGGGGAAGCCTAGTTCTGTGGGCCGCCGGCTCAAGCAGCGCGAAGGCCCTGGGAATCACACTGAGCAATGAGCAGGCCAAAGTTACGAAACAGCGGATTGAAGAAGCCGGATTGGGCGAGAGCTGTGCGGTTGAACTGCGCGACTACCGCCAGTGCGGCCACCCTTGCGAATCCTTCGACAAGATTGCAAGCATCGGCATGTACGAGCATGTCGGCCTAAACAACCTGCCGCGCTATTTCAGAACCGTGCGCGACTTGCTGAAGCCAGGGGGCGCCTTCCTCAATCACGGCATTGCGCGCTTTCCTTGCTCCTCGCTGCACCAGGATTCGTTCGTCGAACAATACGTGTTCCCTGACGGAAAACTCGTGACGTTGACGGAGACGATCGATGCCGCGCAATCGGCTGGCCTGGAAGTGCGCGACGTTGAGAATCTTCGCGATCACTACGAGCTGACTTTGCGCCAGTGGGTAAACGGATTGCAGGAGAATGCCAGCGAGGTGCGGAAGTATGTCGATGAGGAGACGTATCGCATCTGGCTGCTGTACATGGCGGGATCGGCGGCGGCCTTCTCCAGGGGAGATATTGCGATCTATCAGGTGCTTCTGTGTCGGCCGGAACAGGGCAAGAGCCGGCTCCCGCTGGTTCGCGAAGACTGGTATTCGGCGCCACCGCTTGAAGAGGCTGGGAGAAACTGAGTCGAGGCGTTTGCGGCGGGTGGGGTAGTGCGAGGATGGGAGCTATTCGAAGTAAGTGGCCGTAGTCGCGTCGGTTTCCCAAATGGTGCAGTCTTTCACGCGCACGCGGCCCGCGGTCATTCCGGCAAGCTGGCTATTGGTCTCGTCGTAGAAGTACTTGGCGATGTTTTCGGCTGAAGGATTGAGCGTCGTGAACGGCTCAAGGTCGTTCAGCATCTGGTGGTCGATGCGATCGATAACGGGGCGGAGCACCTGCTTGAGCAGCTTGAAATCGAGGAGCAGACCGGCCTCGTCCAGCGTGGCGCCGGCCAGAGTGACGCGGACCTTGTAGTTGTGGCCGTGCGGGTTCTCGCACTTGCCTTTGTAGTTGCGGAGATAGTGGCCGGAGGAGAAATCCGCCTCAACAGTAACTTCGTACATTTGCGTCTGCTCGATCCTGCGCGGGCACGCGACCCGCACTTCTTCATTCTAATTTGATCCGCTCGGCTAAGGATTGCGACGACGCTTGCTTCGCGCTGCGCGGCGGGCTTCTTCACTGCGGCGGTCAACCTGCTCAAAGAGGTTGCTGAGAACACCGACCAGAGCCGAGGCGAGGCCAGCGAGCAGAAGGAGCAGAGCCATTGTGCGCCAGAGCGAGCCGTTGGCGGGCAGGCCGGGCTGAAAGCTCGACGGCACCAGCGTCATGACCCCGGAGATGAGAGCGAAGAATCCGAGCGTGGCGGCGAGGATGTAGAAGTTGCGGGACATACGTGCTGAGGAGCAAGCGGCTCGATCGGCCTGAAGCGATTGTAGAGTGCGCGGGTTCAGGCGAAAAGCTTTGCGAAGTCGATGACGGTGACGCCGGCTTTAGCGAACTCAGCATCCATGGCGGCGACGGAGCCGTTGAGGTCGATGGCCCGGCAGGCATCGCGCAGGACGAAAGCGGCGAGGCCGAGGCGACGCGCGTCGAGAGCGGAGTAGCCGACACAGTAGTCGTAAGCGAGGCCGGCGAGGAAGACGCGCGCGAGGCCGTGATCGCGGAGATAGTCGGCAAGGCCTGTCGGCGTGGAGCGGTCGTTCTCGAAGAAGGCCGAATAGGAATCGATCTGGGGGCGGAAGCCTTTGCGCAGGATCAGCCCGGCCTGCGTGAGCTGGAGCGCCGGGTGGAACTCCGCGCCACGTGTGCCTTGCACGCAGTGGGGAGGCCAAAGTGTTTGCGGGCCGGAGGCAAGCTGGATGGAATCGTACGGTTTCTTGCCGGGATGCGAGGTAGCAAAGGAAGCATGATTGGACGGATGCCAATCCTGCGTGAGAATAATGTGCTCGAAACGAGGCGCGATGCTACGAATGGGCGCGATGACCTCGTCGCCACGCGGAACAGCGAGCGCACCGCCGGGGCAAAAGTCATTTTGCACGTCGATGACGAGAAGAACGTCGTGCGCATCGATTTGCATCGGAGCTCCTGCTATCGATGACCCTCAAAGAAGTGCCGGCCATTATTTGCGCGGGGCAAGGGCATATTTTTCGGCGATCGCCTGCATTACCGATTCGGTGACGGCTTGGACAAGGGCTTGAAGGTCAATACCGGAAACACTGCCGCTGGCATGGTTACCGTCGTCCGGCGCATGTTTGAGCGCAATGGGGCTCTGGACGGCGAGATTGGCGTCGCTCAAAGGCGGCATATCGAGTGGGAATTCCGGCAGGCCGAGTTTCTTTCTCAGGGCGCGCAGATCGGCGCCGCGTTCCTCGGAGATGCGCAGGATGGGCGCGCCAAGCTGCGCGGCGAGCATGAGCGTCCAGCAATAGGTGTCGAGAACTTCGGCGCACCACTCGGCGCGCGTGACGGTATCGGCCCAGCAGACGATGCCGTGATTGGCCAACAGCATGGTGTTGTGATTCTTCACGTAGGGAAGAACCGTTTCGGCAAAGGCCTTGGTGCCCGGCGTTTCATAGGGCGCGACCGCGACGTTGCCCACGATGACTTCGAACTCGGGAATGATGAGATTGGGCGGGAGGCATCCCGTGATTGCGTAGGCTGTGGCGTGGGGCGGATGGCAATGGACGACAGCCTTCGCCTCGGGCACGGCTTTGTAGATTTCGAGATGAAGAAGCAGCTCGCTGGAGCGGGGTTTCCTGCCGGCAATCTGATGGCCGTCGATATCGGTGAGGCAAATGTCGGCGGGAGTGAGATCGAATTTACTGACCAGCGAGGGCGTGCAAAGGACGGCGTTGGGGCCGAGGCGGAAGGAGATGTTGCCGCCGTTGCCGTCGACATACTGGCGTATCCAGAGCTTGCGACCGGCGGCGCAGATTTCATTTTTGATGGCTTTGGCTTCTGGGGAAGAAAAGATCGCGCTTTTGGCGGCGGGCTTGCGGACGGCTGGGGTGGCCTGGGCGGTTCGGCCATTTCGCGCGGTTGTGTTGATGCTTTTCTTCTTGCCGGTTTTCAATGTTCTACCTCGGGTCCCAAGGAACATTTTAGGTTGCGGGACGGGAAGTGTCGAAAGGGCGTGTAAGACGCTATGTTTGGCGGTTGCTGGGCGCGTGAGACACGTGAGACGCGGTGTAAGACGGGGACTTGGGGCTAGGGACTAAGGGACTGAGCGGGATCAATCGTCGTCATCGTCGTCCTTGCCATCATTTTCGGAGTCGAAGCTGGGACATTCATCAGCGAATTTGCAGCCGACGCAGACGTCATAACCGTTGCAGATGCGGGCCTCGGGAGCGAGGTCGTCGCCTTCTTTGGTGTGGGTGATGGCCTCGACCGAATTGGACCAGTTCGATATGCGCGTGACATTCTGTGAGGCGATCTGGATGCCATAGAGGAGGTGTCCGGCGAGCTTGGGGTCGATGCGGGCGGTGAGGAGGCCGTCGAGAATCCGGGAGAGAGCCAACTGAATTGCGGCGGCGTCTTCCATGAGAGGAAGCGTGAGGGCTCCGAATTTCGATTCGTTGGCGCTGACCGGGATATGGAGCTTGGTGTGGAAGTAGCAAAAGGGAGTGCCCTTGAGTGCGGGCGACTTGCACCTGACTCCGTCTGGTTTGACATGCCGGCAAGCGAGATACATTGGGTACCCCCCACCCCCGTTTTGGGGTTAAGTGGCTTATTTTCAGAGATTTGATAGTTGATCATTTCCCCTGAATCCTTGATTCCAAAGGGCTTATCTCCCAAGGTCGTCAAGAATCAGGGGTTGCGGCGTATTTTTTCGAGCTTTGCACTGTTTCTGGTGCGTAAGACGCCTATAAGACAGAGAAGAACATCTCAGGGAAAACAGGCTGAGAAACACTTCTCAGGAAAAAAGGATGGGCGGCCCGAGCGATGCCGGAATCCCCGCCAGCACCGCTCGAAACCGCCCGCCCCTTTGTTTGAAAGGAGATTCACCAACTAAGAACAAGTGTAGCGAAATGGGAGAAATAACCGGCAAACTTGGGAAAAAATAGATTTGCTTTGGAATGAGTGAGTTAGGGGGGAACGGAGTGAGTGAGGGGGTTGACAGAAAAACGGCGGGTTTGCGTGGCGAGCGGAGTTGGCAGGCGGTTGGCCGGTTTGGGAGCGAAAGGCCGTCTGAGTAGGAACGTGATCGGCGCCGGAAAGGGGCGTTTATGGAGACTAATCTAGGAATTGGGTAACTTCCGGGTTGCCGGTGATACGCCCAGAACAGCTAATGGGCCAAAGGCGACTCGCAATTCGGAGCTAACTCTGTGTGTCGCCGAAATTGTGGACCGCTCCGCTCCTCGGGAGCAACGTACACGTATAGATTTCCCGTGGCGAGTTCCTGGTACCAAGTTTTCTCGCGTGGATCAGGAGAGATTTCACGAGTATTGGTGACGCGTTCGACCTGACCTTCACTGATGAGACGCTCCAAGTCGCGATGCAGAAGCACATGGTTCCACTCGTCAAGTAGCGTCCCATTTCGATCACGCTCTGTGCGGGTTAGATAAAGGTCTTCGAGTGGGCTCATGACGACCGTCCGAACACAATGTATCGGCTTTGAAGGCGGAACTCAACGTAGCCGAGCTCCGAGTGGATCGTCGCCCATCGGGAAGTAACCCATTTTCGGATCAATTTCCAGGCTGACGGTCAATCGACCAGAACCGGGATTGTTCACTCAGGCACTGCATTCGAGTCTCGGCGATGTGGCACCCAATACCCGACGCGCCGCCGAGATGCCAATGCTTGATGAAGCAAGCGAGCCGTATTCTTTAGCGCCCAGCCCGGACCTGATCGAGTTCGCTGTCCTTTGGGAACTTACAGATCTCTTCCAAACGGTCAAACAAGACACAGGCTTCCTTCTCGGTAATTCCGCCCGCGAATCTGACTGTTTTGTTCTTCGCCTGAAACTGGATTCTGCTCGTGTTTGGATCAGTGTCCGTTCGGAACGCCCAGATTTCAGTGGGAGGCAAGTACCTAAGATTTCGAACATCAAAGGTGGCAAACCGGCGCGTGTCCCATTCGAAACCCAGAACCTTGCGCTGAATCTTCATTTCGTTTTGATTGACCGAAACGATGGTCCTGCCCGTGAAACTCCACAAAATCCAGGCAGCCACGAAACAGACTCCAACACCGACTACCACGGTGCTTAGGACTCCGAGCCAGAAGCGAGTCCCGTCGGATGGGATAGTCCATTCAAGCTCAGATGCTACAAAGGCTCCGCCGGCCAGAATAACCGCGGCAAAGATGGCTTGCCAGCCCCATCGGGCCGGAATCTCAATTCGAAGAGCCTGGTCTGAACGTTCCCACCTGAGTCGACCTGCCAATCTTTCAAGCATTCTTGGTTTCCGTTGCATCGGGATGTTACGCCACAACCTGTGCCGAACGCTACCTGATTGCAAAAACTGGGTTCCGGTTGGATTGTTTGAATGTTAAGTCAGTGAGGAGCACGAGGTGTTACAAAAGGCTGAACTCAGCGGCGAAGCTGATTCAGAGAACTACCTCGGAGGCTCCTCAGAGACGATATGTACTACATCGGACTTG
>JBKQOX010000016.1:0-38944 GCA_052145255.1 Occallatibacter sp. | reverse complement strand
GTATTTCTCCTGCCCTCGCTGGTTTCCCTCGCTTCGCGCTGCCGGAGCAGTCGATGCGTTCCACTCGGGCGCAATAAAACCCAACCGCATTGAATGCTAGGCCGATGAAGATTGAAAACGTAATTGGCGGTAAATTTACGGGTGCGCCGAAGCGCCGTGGAGGTAACTCCGAACGTGCTTCAAGCCGGGTCTTTCGCCTTTGCAACAAGGCCCTCCGAGACTTTAACGGCGGTCGGCAAAGGCTCTTCGATCGAGCCCGGAAAGAGCTGCCCGGTCCCGGAATTTACTGAGGGTGGAGCCTTGGGGAATTTACGGGTAATCGTGCTGTAATTTCGGCGGGGATTTACGGTAAATCGAGCGGCTCGTCGCGATCCGGCGCAAGATGGCCGGATTGGAATGGTGGAGGCGGCGGGAGTCGAACCCGCGTCCGAAATCGCTGTCAGCCGGGAGAGTTCATGCTGTGTCCGATTCAATTGAGTTCGCTGCCGGCGCTTAAGAACGGACAAGATGCGCCGGAAACTAGTCCGATGATCTCGCGGCTAGGACACGGACCGAGCCCCCACCGCCAGCCTGCTGTGCGACGCCCTTTCGCGGCCCACAGGCGAAGCCGCGGAGGACGGCTGCTTAGTTAATTAAGCAGCAAGTGCCAGTTCTTGGTTGGCAACTTTAGTTTTGCAGGCGATTACGGGTGCCCACACCCCGACATGCCTCCCATGCCGCAATCGATCCCGTCGAAACCGTGACGCCCCCTGAAGCGGAAGCGAACCGGAAGCAACCGGCTCGTGCTACATACACTGATTTTACGCTGATTTCCAAATCGAGGCCCGCTCCCGGTGATAGCGTTACAGGATGCCGTCCAAAACGGCACCGGAAAGGGCGGCAGAATGGAAAAGCAGGTGGTTCGGCTCACGGTTGACCTGGTAGTGAATGACGGGCAGTTGGAAGAGTTCAAGAGCATAGCGCAGTCCATGACCTCGGTGAGCCAGGCGGAGCCCGGCACACTTGGGTATGAGTGGTTCTCAAGCGCCGATAGAAAGCAATACCGGCTTGTTGAGACCTACGTGGATTCGAGCGCTCTGGAGGCGCATTTCATGGGACCGGCGGTTCAGCAGTGGGTGCCCAAGCTTGTTGAGGTCTCGAAGCCGGTGGGATTCGAAATCTATGGTGACCCAGGTCCCAAGGTAACTGAGATGGCCAGCGGATTTGGAGCAGTCGTTTTCCAGTATTGGATCGGAATCGGCCGGTAGCCTTTGGGCCACAAAATGATCGTTGACTCTTGCCCCTGAGGGTCGTTTTCTTGAACTGACTCACTGACGCCGGATCAGGGCCCATCTAAAAGTGGAAGGCGACACCCACGCCAATGCGATAGTGCCCGGGAGCCGCGGACCCTGTGGACGGCGCTTTGCTGTTGCCCAGGTAATCGCCCGTTGCACGCAGCTTGAGCCCGAGAAACAGAGGAAAATCCGCGCCTCCGCCAACGGCTAAGCTGGCAGCGTTGTAAGAAGTCGAAGGAAGTGTGGTTACAGTTGCGCTCTCAAAGGCAAGCCCGGCGAGGGCATGAGCAAAAACGCTGAAGCCCGCAAGGCCGACCGTTGCGCGGGGGCCGAACATGACGTTCGTTACGCGCTCGGAGAAGCCAGCCGGACTCTGACTGTAATGCGAAACGTCGCCTTCGACTCCGAAGACCGAAATTGCCTTGACATGGAACGCTCCCTGCCAGCCATTCATGCCCGACGTATTTGGCGCGTACAGATTGGCACCAACGCGGCTGTAACCGAAGTAGGCGTCCGCTTTGCTCGCAGCCCACGCCTGGGCCGAAGGGACGAGCAAGAGCAGAAATGCCGCGAGAGATGCGGCAAGAATACGCAGCTTCATGATGACCCTCCTGGAATATTTATTTATTGCTTATCGAGGTCGATGGATTCGTACTCGTGGCGAGCGATGCCGGCGCGAATCTGCGCGGGCGTCCATCCGGCCTTGGTTTTGTAGTAGGCGTAGAAGCCTTCCTGGGCGCAGGTGGTGCACTCGGTGGAGTGCGTGTTCTCGTAGCAACTGTGCAGGCTGGTGTGGCCGAGGGCGCGATCGCAGCGGCAGTTGCATGGAAGCTGATAGATGACCGCCGGGACCTGCGCGGCCAGTTGATAGACGCGCACCTGCCAGTGAAAGCGGAAGTTCGATCCCATCAACTGCGCGCCGTGAAGAATGGCCGGCAGGACATGCAGATCAAGCGGGGCCGAAGAATGGTAGGCCGGAACATCGTCGGCCGGATTCGACCACTGCGCATAGCTTGCTGCGGTTAATGTACAGACGGCAAGGGTCCAGATCCAGCGAGTCTTGAAGAAGCGCGTCATGAAGGAGCCTCGACTCCTATCTTAAGGCAAAGTTGAAATCACCATTGATCGGCGCCGAGCGTAAGTTGAAATGTGCGTCCGCTCAACCATTCGATCAGGGTGGCACCCCGACTCCCCCCTATCTTTTAAGCCAAGTACGTCATAACAAAAGGCTTGCAAGGCGCTTTTAGCCGTAAGTTCCTGATTCTAAAGAGCCGCCTTTTGTAAGGACGTCATAACATTCGAGTTCCACGCATTTTCCCGGCTCGAGAGCAGAAAATCAGGCCTAACGGAGACACCAAGGCCTGGATTTGGGTTCATGGAGCGATTATGCGCGAAGAGGGAAGAATTATCGGCAAACTTCGAGAGAATTTTCTTGCGAATGTTTTCAGCGGGTTAGGGCAATCCGTGGCTGCATGGGCTCTTGACATCGAAGCAAGAGAGCGAGGGAGGTTGGGACGGTCAGCACGCGCAAAAAAAGACGGCACGAACGGTAAAGCTGTTCGTGCCGGGAGGCCAGTGACGCAAACTACTCCCGGCTGGGAGGGGATCTGACCGCCTCACAACCGGAATAAATACACGATAGCATAGATCGGCATAATTGCAAATACAAAAATCAAAATTTATTTTAGGCTCGCGCGGTCAACCTTTGCGGCTCGCAAGCATCTAAAAGCGGCTGAGAAAAGGGCTCATCCCGCGGAATCTCGAGCGCCGATGCGCAAGATACCTCCATTGTGAGCAAAATCCTTAGAATAAGCTGCTTTCGCACTGGAAAGCGCCCGAGCCTTCGATCGACAGCCGGGATGAATTAGGATGCTCATCCCCTCGCCAGCGGCATTCCAAAGAAGGAACTGAGCGAACGAGGCCGCGGAACCAGGCGAATCTGGTACCGCAATATGGGAAAAACATCAGAGAATCCAGAATTCCGGAGCGGATTCAGTTGGGTACCCAAGGGGGGTAGTGGCTGCAAACTGCGTTGCTGGGCTGGGGGCGATAGATGAGGCCCGTTAACCGCCCTCATCACTCGCCCACTCTAGCTGGTCGCCCTGTTTGGAAACGGATACTGCGGTGCATCGGAGCGCTCCTTGCGTTGGCCGGGCATAGTTTGGGTGTCCGTTATCGCAAGGTGTTCCATCCACGTAAGTATGACTTGCTAGATCTGCCCCGTCGTCTCGATGCGACCCCAGCTTCATTACTGCAAGAATGTGCAACAGACCTCCGCACCGCTCTACTTCGCATGGAATGTCGATTTGATGCACTGCCAGCGTCTTGGTCGTTTGATGTTGGTCCGTGCTTTGAACGCGACTCCAGCGGCAATCTTCGGCCCAATAGAGACTCAGCCGCCCGCATGAGGGACATCGAAAAGTTCCAGACAGAACGCCCCACGGCCACGCTATTTGACGGGGAAGTGTTTCTTGCTGGATGGGAAGCGGGAGTTCGATACGGCCTGGACATTTCTTGCACGGAAGATAGGGCAGGAAAATCACAACCAAAAGTCTAGCTGGTAGTCCCCGGATCGGGGGTCTTGAATTTAGGAAAAGATCGCCGAGTATTGTCTTGCGGCCTTTGCTTGAGGTGGGAGCGTCGAAGATGGTTAACCAAGAAGTAACGATGCTGTTTGACAGAATTCTAGAATGGCGTGAACATCGTAATGCGCTCACGAATGGGCGCTCTTCCACGGCAGCAGAAAGCCCGGTAATCGGGCCACTTAGCCATGAGCGCAGTCTCAAGGCAGCGGTGAAGTATGTCCTGAAAACGATGGGGTGCGCAATGTCTCCTCCGCTTATTCAGGCCATGCTTGAAGAGATGGGATTTCCGATGGGGAAGTACACGGTAAGACCTCTTCTCTCGATTCATCCGACGCTGAAACGACTGGTAGCCGATGGCTGTGTTCGTCAGGTTCCCGGTCACGGAAAAAGCCGAGTTTGGAAGGAATACGAATGGATCGACCCAGGTTGAGGAGTTAAATACACGAACGGCCTAGACGCTGAGAACGCCTAGGCCGCGAGGGAAAGGGGAATCACCTGATGCGACTGACAATCAAGATCACGGTGAATGGTCAGACGGTAGAAATCACCGTTGAACCTCCAGCCTAACCCTTAAATCAGCGCCCCGTCACTGGCTGTAACCAGCGGCGGGGCAAATCCAAAGCGCGGAGTGACCCACGCCTCAGACCCAGTAGGAATTGTGGCGCGTTTCTCCGCAAAACGCAAGGAGAAGGCCCATGACCTGCCATTCGTGCCAAGTCGCCTGTAAGCGGTTTGGTCGCCATAGAAACGGCCTCCAGCGATTCCGCTGCAAGCAATGCAACAAAACCTATAGTGAGGACCACCAGCGCCCTTTGGAAACAATGCGCCTGCCCGTGGATCGCGCCCTGAACGTGCTGCAACTGCTCTTAGAGGGAATGAGTGTCCGCAGCGCCGAGAGAGTGACTGGCGTCTACCGCAACACAATTTTCCGTCTGCTCCTTCTGGCCGGGGAACGCTGCCAGCGGCTTATGGACGAAAAGCTCGTTGATCTGCCTGTGCGCGATGTCCAGGTTGATGAGATTTGGGGCTTCGTTTTCAAGAAAGAGGGCCACAAGAACGCCTACGACCAATCGTTCGCTGAAATCGGGGACGCCTATTGCTATGTGGCAGTCGAACGCGACACCAAACTGGTTCTGTGTCATTACCTTGGCAAGCGCAACGCGCCGTCCACGGAGCATTTCATCGCAAAACTTGGCGCGGCCACGTCGCACTATCCCTACCAGCTCACCACAGACGGTTTCCCGCCCTACGTCAAGGCCGTGAAAAGACAGCTTCCGGGTAGGGTGCATTTCGCGCAATTGGTAAAAATATACGCCAAGCCGCAAGGGGTGGAAGCGGAGCGGCAATACAGTCCACCAAAGGTCGTCAAGGCCGTGCCATACCGCGTGATGGGCTTCCCCCATATGGGTGCGGTCTGCACGTCGCACGTGGAAAGGCAAAACCTCTCGATCCGAATGGGGATGCGGAGAATGACGCGGTTAACGAACGCATTTAGCAAAAAGTGGGAAAACCTAGAGGCCGCATACGCTCTCTGGTTCGCTTATTACAACTGGTGCCGGAAGCACCAGACATTAGGAATGACGCCCGCGATGAAACAGGGATTGACGGATCACGTTTGGGCAATTCAAGAGTTGCTTGGGGCGCACTTCTCTTAATAGACTGGCATCCCCCTTGAAAGGAGCCGAATAATGCCTAGATCGGAGACGTTTGAAGAGCAGGTAATCCGAATGCTCAAACAAATTCTCAAGCGACTGGAAGACATCGAGCGGCAGATGCCGAATCCACGCGATTTTCCTGATTATCCGGATCGAATGTAGGACGCGGTGGAAGTGCGGGACGAAACAGCACCTTTGCTACATCCAAGGCGTCGAAGGCTTCGTGCCTAGCGGGGTGTTTGCGAAGAAGCGCCACAATTTCCGTGGCGAGATGTGTCACGCGACTATCTTTATCCTGTTGCACGGTGCTCTCCTTTGCTCTAACCTGAATTGGAGAGCCGTCCGCTCGACATGTCTCAAAGATCGGCAGTCAACCCCGCCCTGGCAGGCGGGGATTCTTTTCTGTTCTAAACTTATAGCAGAGTGCCGCGATCTTTCAAGTTGGGGAGGGTTGGCAATGAGCGTCTTGGAGGAAATCACCGGAATCAGGATTGCTTGTGAAATTGATGGCTGCACAAGCGAGGCGACAGCGATGGTGCAAGATTTGGGAAGCATTTACGGTTCCGGCCCGTTTCCCATAGACATCGTGAATATCGGACCAAGGCACTTCTGGTGCGATGTCCATAAACGGGACCACTACTCTTTTAAGAGAGTGAATGGTCAATGGGTCCGCTTCTAACTGCCAGGGGGTAGCTCATGATTGGGTCCATTCGGATAGCGGATATTCCGCAACTGGCTATCACCGTAATCGTCTTCGTGATCCTAACGGGTGCTTTCTTCGGCCCGTTGGAGCATTTCGACTTGGAAAAGGCAATGCCGGGGTGGGCATTGGTTAGTTTGATCGTGTTTATCGTCGCGGCAAGCGCCGTTGTCGGGCATTACATCTGGAAGTGGTGGGACGACCGCTAACACCCCTCCCCGTCCGAGCAACGCACTAAACAGCCACTACCACCTTGGTGGTAGTGTCTTAAATCTGCGTTGAACGGAAACAGCTAGCGGTTGCTTTTTTGTTCTGACCGCCATAATCTCAAGACATGCCATCGAATCACACGGAACTGTCCGCACTCAAAAGACTGCTTACCCAGGCTGACCGCATTCTCGCCTCTGCGCCCGAACTGCCGGAGAATCGCACGACCTCCTGCCGCGAAGTCCTGAGCGCAGCCCTTGCGCTCACGGACGATCTGCTCAAGCAATCCAGCTCTACGACCTCTGCGGCCATCCTAGGCAGCAAGGGAGGCTCTACGACCGCCAAGAGACATGGCGCAGAGCATTACCGGGCAATGGCCGCCAAGCGCAAGACTCACGGCGGCGGCAGACCCCGCAAACAAGCTGACTAAATTAAACCCGCAGACTTTCCAAAATCTCGTCGGTCATTCGAGCAATCGTGAATCGAATTCCTTCGTCGGTGACCTCAACGAATCCATTCTCGGTCATTAGGTAGACGGCTCGTTTTCTCGTCTCGTCGAGATACACGCAGACATAGGTGTTTCCATCAGCGCTTGTAAAGGAAGCATGAACTTTCGCTTCGACCGGCACACTCACGCGCGCTCTGCGTGTGTGTTTTTGAGGTGCGGGAACAAATCCGTACGGATTGATTTCAGGGTTATTCCAATCTGTCTTCATTTGCCTGCCCTCTCCTGATCGTTCCTAAATCCCCGCAACAGTCTACGCGCCTTTGGATACAATGAATAATCTCAAAAACGAAAGCCCGGCGCTGTGGCCGGGGCTCTCGACGTGCGGCTGGTTACCCACATCGTAAGCCCCTTCACCGTGCCGGTGCAAGGGTGCGCGTGCCTGATTGGAACCTCAAGAACGATTTAATGGAACGCCTCGCACGCGATTCAGAGCGGCGTGCAGAACGTGACCACGAGCGCGAATTGGCCGCGATCCGTGCGGAGTCGCGTGCGCTGGTCTGGACAGGTACGCAAGAGGAGTTTGTCGAGGCAATACTGAAATGGTATGAGGCTGGCTGCATTCACGCGTTGAACCCGACTGACGCGCTGATGAAAGCATCGCTTCACTTTGTAAGGCCCGATGGGACCGCCATCGTAAGGCCGAAGAGCGCAAGTAGCTTGGCGGCTCCGCCCGAACCCGCAGAGAAGCCCAAGCCATCCCGCGAAGAATTCGTTAAGCCCATCTTGGAGACAAAGGGTTGGTCCATCCTGGACTGGGCAAACGAAGCGGAAGTCTCCTACCATGCCGCGACTGATTACATGGCTGGGACTAGACGCTCATATCCGTCCACACGAGCGAAGTTGGCAAAAGCCCTAGGCGTTTCAGTTCAGGAACTTCCGAAGTAACTTTGCCAAAGATCGCCAAACTTCGGCCTCAACTTTGCCACAGTTTGCAAGCGGTGAACTTGGCTAGACCTTGCAATAGTTCTCTGTGAATTCACGCTGACTTCGCCATCGCCAGTCCTCCATAGTGGACGGCATGACTTTGATCAGGGGACCACCAAAAACAGCCCCTAAAAAGGGGCAAATCAACGCACTTTTCCCTTGACAAACAACTACCGCTAGCAGTATCATGTGTACATGATGAGCGATACAAAGACCGAAATTACAATGACTTGCGAGGATTGCCAACGCAATTGTCAGAAATTCGGAATGCACGGGAACGGACTTCGCCGGTTCCGCTGCCCCAATTGCAAAAAGACCTATACCGAGGCTCACAAGCGGGTTATGGATTCGATGTACATACCGCAGGAAAAGGCCGCCATGGCCCTCCGGCTGCTGCTCGAAGGCAACTCGATCCGCAGCACGGAGCGGATCACCGAATTGGATCGGAACACGCTCATGAGCCTTCTAGTCAAGGCCGGTGATCGTTGCCAACGGCTCATGGATGAGAAGCTCGTCAATCTCGATGTGCGCGATGTGGAAGTGGACGAGATTTGGGGTTACGTCGGCAAAAAAGAAAATCACCGGACGGCCTACGAGCAGGATGTTGCAGAGATCGGAGACGCCTATTGCTTCGTTGCGATGGAGCGAAACACAAAGCTGGTCCTCACGCACTATTTGGGCAAGCGCACTGCCCCGGCTACTGAGCATTTTGTTGCAAAGCTGGCGGTGGCAACTTCGGGCTATCCGTATCAACTGACCAGCGATGGATTCCCGCCTTATGTCAAGGCCGTCAAAAAACATCTTCCCGGTCGAGTTCACTTCGCCCAACTGATTAAGGTCTATTCGTCGCCCCGCGAGGGAGAGCAGCGTTACAGCGCGGGCGAAGTTGTGGAGGCGGTCCCAGTCAGAAGAATGGGATACCCGCAGAGGGAACGAATCTGCACATCACATATCGAACGCCAGAATCTCAGCATCAGGATGGGAATGCGGCGCATGACGCGACTCACGAATGCGTTCAGCAAAAAGTGGGCGAACTTAGAAGCTGCGTATGCGCTGTGGTTTGCGTATTACAACTGGTGCCGGGTGCATAAGACGCTGCGCGTCACTCCCGCGATGGAAAGCGGCATCACAGATCACGTCTGGACAATCGCTGAGTTGATCGCCTAATCCACTCCAGCCAGCAACTCCGACATTTTCAGGTTAAGGGCCTTGGCGATAGCCTTGAGGCTTTGCAGCGTGAGATTCCGTTCTCCCCGCTCCACCTGGCCGATATAGGTCCAATGCAGATCGCTGGCAGCCGCAAGGTCTTCCTGAGACCATTCCCGCTCTTTCCGCAGTTGGCGGATGCGTGCTCCCAGGGCGGCCTGAATGTTCTTTGCCACCCCCGCAGTGTCGGGGATTGATACTCGCAGTCACTAGAGACTCTGAGTATTATTTTGTGCTATCGTTTGCCCATGAGACATGCCGCCGCAATCATTCTTGCGTTGTCTATCTGCTCATTCACGGCAGCTCAAGACGCGCCGCCGGAACCGCAATTTGGCGACGTGTTCTTTGGGCTGGATGCTGGAAAGCTGGTCCCTCTTGAAAAGGAGACGGCTGCGATTGAAGGTAAGGGTGGTGGGTTTATGGTGGCGACCGCGAAAGCCTTCTGGGAAGTGCCTGGAGCCAAATCGCCCGTCCGCTTCGAGGCCAACAAGCCGCTCAAATTTGTGGTTCGATCCCCCCTTGCGAACATCGGATCAGATCCGAGCAGTGTGCTTTATCTAAGAAGAATGGACAGCAAAAAGAAGACGCGCGAAATCGTCTACATGACAGGCCATTTCAGCCCCATTGGGGGCTCTTCAAAAACGAATCTGTCCGCGGGCATTCTGCCGTTGACTTTTGATCGATACGGCACCGGATCAATCAAAATAACGACCGCCCCTCTTCCACCCGGCGAGTATGCCCTGTCAGTGTCCTATGGCCAGACGCTTTACTGTTTCGGCGTAGATTAGTTGCTCAGTCAATTCCTAATTCTGCGGCGCTGTGATTCAGTTGGGCGAACGTCTCGTATATTTCTTTGAGTTCGGAGACCATCGCCTTGATACGCGCCAACTCGCAGATGTCGGGAGCCTTTTGAATCCTGCCAAGGATGTCTGCCAGCCATTGCGGGTGACTGGCGCTGATACTTCTTAGGGACGATCCAATGTCGCCGAGCGATTCACCGGCAGCATTCAGTTCGCTCTCAATTAATGCTTTTCGCTCCCTCAACTCTTTGCGTCGTTTGACGATCCGAAGTATCGCCTGATCCCGCTCGCCGTCGTTCATAGTGCGCACATGGTATCCCAACCCGAGAAAGCGGTAAAGCAGCCATCCCGCCTGGCACTCTTAGTACACCCAGACTGAAATGCACCGAATTCTGAGCGTGATGGCTGTCACTGTGCTTTGTTTTTGCCGCACTGTAACGTGACCCCAAAAGGCAAGATAAAGCGAACCGCTTCCCCGGAACTGCCACGAAAGCCTCTCGAAACCGAGGGGCTTTCGTGTGTTTAGCGCATATAATCCAGGCCGGAGGATTGCCGATGACAATCACGCTTTTCAAGCCAAATAGCGAGGCCCTGACGAACTATCCGAACATCCACAACGTGGAAGTAAAAGGTGGCACATTGATCTTCTACTGGAAAAACAAGGCAGAGGGCACGTCGAAGGTTGTAACATCAATGCCTTTCCTTATCCAAGAGGTCATTGCCCAGCCTGATTAGTTCATTGTCTAGTGCCAGCCACACACGCTTAGGACACTACCCGCAAGCACACACCGTATGACCGAGGAACTCCAAAGACGAGTGAGAGTCATCCACGATCTGGAGAGGACAATCCGCCTTTGGGAACTGCTGCGAGATAGTGCGCAGGGAGTAGTCAACGAATCAAAGGCATGCTCCGAGAATCATGAAGATCCCGTTGAGACCGACCCGACAGTTGCTAAAGCGCGCGCTTATATCGACTTGTGCGACTCGTGGATTCTTGCGGCCAAGACACGAATCGACGAACTGGCAAGAACGGATTAGAAATGCGAGCCCACTTCCAGCGCTCCCAGGGGATCTCTCGGTTCCGCCTCAACGCACTTTTCAGACACTACCACCAAGGCGTACCGTCCGCCTGAAGAGCGCATTGACAGGGCGCGCCCTCGGGCCTACGAATCGGGTGTGATCTAAATTACGTTAATTCGGTTCTGTTGTCCCGAATCAAGGAGGAATCCAATGACGGACGCAGCAGGTCGAAAAGACAGGGCCGGGGCGGGTCCGCATTGCGAGGAGCTATTCGCAGACGGCGTGCCCCTCAACTGCTATCTAAATTACAATTCGCAATCCGAGCGGGTCGAAATTATCCGGATGATGCCAGCTGGCGTTCAAGATGAACTGGTGAAGGACTTCCCCGACGAAGATGCAGCCCGGGATTGGATCAGGCATGAAGTTCGCGCCAACAGACTGCCTTAGGGGCGGGTTTCACTTGTCGCGGTTTCGGAAGCGCTCGCAAAAATCCCCGTCAGGACTCCAGATCATCTTCAACGTAGAAGGGGAGAGTTGTCATGACCTTCGCGGCAGTACCCTGGTCTCCCGGCTTCCGCATCCAGCGAAACGTCAAGACACCGTTTTCTGTCGCCACTGAAAAGATGTCGGTGAACGTGCGGAAAATCTCGCCGTCATATTTGTAAAGGGTGATGCTCTTCATCGTTTGACCTCTGGGCTGGATTATAGCCAGACGCTTCCGAAGCGTCCCGCATGGCAGATTAACTGCTACGGAGCCAAGCTCTGTGCCTGCGCAGCCAGGTCGAAGTCTTTCTCGGTGAGGCCGCCGGCAGAGTGGGTGACGAGCGCGAGGCGGACGTGGTTATAGCGAATGTCGATGTCTGGGTGGTGGCCGGCCTGTTCGGCGAGTTCGCCGACCTTGTTGACGAAGGCGAGGGCCGCAACGAAGTCCTTGAACTCGAATGTGCGAACGAGCTCGCCGGATTCGATTTGCCAGCCGGGGAGTTTGGAGAGACGGGATTGAGCGGCATCAGGGGAAAGGATGGGCATGTGACCTCCTGCAGGGGATGATACTCGGCAGGCAGGACGAGTTGCACGGAAGGCGAGAGCACGACGAGCCGCGAGAGCGATTCGGTGGAAGGCCGGTTTCAGATGGCCTGACTTGCTCTTGGGAAGCAGAAGCCCAGCAGGACCGTGAAACCGACGGAGAGCACCACAAAAGAGGCGACCACGGGGTAGAACATTGGGAAACAGCCCATGTGGGCCATGACTATCATGAGGCTGGCAAGCTCGACGCTCATGATGGCCAACAGAGCCAGAAGTGCGGGCGCCAACGCGTAGCCGGCTGGTTTCCGGCGGAAGAGAAGAACTGCGGCGATCGACAGGGCGGGCAACAGAAACGCGAGATCGAGAATGTGCACGAAGTTTACGGGCTCGTTAGCGGCGAGGACGCTTTGAGGGACGACCCCTGCGAGTAGCGCTGCTATGTCTTCGCGCAGATCGAAAATGACGGTAGGAAGGGTAAGCACGAGAAACGCGATGGCGATTGTTTTCCGCGGAACACGAGGACCATAAGTGGCCGCGATCTGTTCGAGGGGAATGAAAGACAGATTGAACACGGTGGCGTAGAAACACAGGCCGAGCGTGACGCAGTAGACAAAGACCAGGGCGTTGAAGTGCACGCCGAATGCGTAGATCACAAGGTTGTAAAAGAGGTAGCCCTGCGTGCCCAACCAGATGAGACGCGCAAACACCGATCCTCGCCAGGCTTTGAATCCGCTAACGAGCAGGACAGGCACGACGAGAAACAGATCGACTAGATCGCTGGCGATGGCACCGGCTCGGGTATAGAGCGTCTCGCGCGCATAGGTTGCGGGCCACCAGATTCCGGCGACGGCCGTGAGTGCGACCAGGAGGACGATGGAGACAGTACTCCACAGAATCGGGTCATGAGGTTTTTCAGATTTCATGGATGAGTATACGAATGATGCGGAGAGGCAGTTCACGAAAAGGCAATTTCTTTTGCCCTTGTGCGCGGGGTGGGGCCGATACGCTGCCGCCGAAGTTGGCCCGAGCCTAAAGGCCAGAGTCATTTCTTGCGCCTGATTCAGAGGCCTGAAGGCCCCTGCTCCTTCCGCGGAGTCAATCGCGCGATGCGGCTGGAACCTGAAAGTTCACGCCGGCGGCGGTGTTGATGCGCTGGGTTGCGGAGAGGTCGACCTGATCCAGCGGAATCTGTTCGTAGTGCTGGAAGTCAAGATCGGTGAGGACCCTTGCGGTCATCAGGTAGTTCCGCACCTTGATGGGAGCGCGGCCGTTGTTGAAGATCACGGTTAGAGGCTGGTCTGATACGGCCGGCGCTGCGGCGCCGGCTTCCGCAACTGGCGCGGCATAGCCCTGGTTCGGATATGGCGGGTAAAGCAGAGCCGGGCCGTTCTGATCAGATTCATAGCTGCCGGGGGCTTGGTCTGGCTCGTAGCTGCCGGGCTGAGAGGTATCGGACACAGTGGCCTCGGAATCATCCCAATCGTAGAGGCCGAGGTTGTAAGCATTGGGATCATACAGATAAGGGTATCCGGGCCAATAGGGGTAGGTGTTGACGACCCAGTTCTGGAACTGGCGCCGGCGCGCGTCGAAGCGATCGCGATCTGGATTCCGTCCTCGGTCGCGATCAAAGCCGCGAGAGAGGGCGGCAGCGCGCGGATCGTAAGACGGCCGGCCTGCTGCAAATCGATTTCTGTTGTAGGGAGATCTCAGGCTCGAATAATTTCTTGGACCCGAGTAGTTTTGGGGACCGAACGCTCGAAAACGCACGCCGGGGAAGGAGCCGTAGCGAACCGGAGGCGCAGGCCGCGCAAAGCCAGGCGATTGAGAGAAAGCAGGGTGCGAGAAGGCGGAGGCCCCTGAGAAACCCCGACCGCCGAAGGAGCCGGCGTGGGCGCCGCCGTGTTGAGCAAAGGCGGGCATGGCAAGCGCGAGAAGAGCGATCGCGGCCCAGAACTTCATGGGACCATTCTAGACCTAATCGGAATTTTGGGTGTTTTATGAGGCGGCCTGGGTACGGGCCATTTCGAAGGTGGAGAAGCGCATGTGCTGGCCGCTGATCTCGGAGCGAAGCTCTTGCCAAAGCTCGTTGGGAATTTTCAAAAAGATTTCGACCACGGCGGGATCGAATTGCGTTCCCGAGCAGCGCAGAATTTCTTCGCGCGCGGAGTCAAAGCCGCGTGCTTTGCGGTAGGGGCGGTCGCTGGTGATGGCGTCGAGAGTGTCGGCGACAGCAAAGATGCGCGCGCCGATGGGGATCTCGCGGCCGGCGAGGCGATTGGGGTAGCCGTTGCCGTCGTAGTGCTCCTGGTGGCAAAAAACGATTTCGGCCGCGCCGGCGAGGAACGGAATTTTGCGCAGCATGTTGTAGCCGCGGGCGCAGTGCTCGCGCATGAGCGTCTGCTCTTCCTCAGTCAATTTACCGGGCTTGCGCAGGATTTCGTCGGGGATGGCCATCTTGCCGATGTCGTGCAGGAAGGCTCCGCGCGCGATGATTTTGATTTCCTCGGGAGGAATGCTCATGGCGCGAGCGAGCGCGATGGCGTAGGCGGTGACGCGCTTGGAGTGGCCCTCGGTTTCAGAGTCCTTCAAGTCGAGCGCGTCGCCCAGGGCCTCAAGCGTGACGTCGTAAGAATGCTCGAGATCTTCCATGGCGTGGCGCAGCATTTCGGTGCGGGCGCGAACCATTTCTTCGAGGCTCTGGTGGTAGTTCTGGGTTTCTTCGAGCGCCTGGCGATGACTGAGAGCGCGCTCGACGGTGTTCAACAACTGGTCGCGCTCAAAGGGCTTGAGGAGGTAGTCGTAGGCGCCGCGGCGCATGGAGTCGATGGCGACGCTGATGTCGTGAACGGCGGTGACCATGACCACGGGAAGATTGGGCTGAAGGGCGTGAATGCGCTCGAGCAGGGTGATGCCGCTGACGTCGTTCATGACAATGTCAGTGAGCACCAGGTTGAAGGTGTTCATTTCGAGAACTTCGAGAGCGTCGCGGCCGTCGCAGGCCTGCTCAACGGTATAGCCCTGGCGCTCGAGGGCAGCAGCAATCATGGTGCGGACGGAAGATTCGTCGTCGACAACGAGAACGCGCGCCGGCTTACGCGCACGTGCGTCGCCTTCGTTTCGCGGGCTCCTCGCTGTGCCCATCGCTTTTACGTCTGCCAAAGATAATGCCAAACGGCAGCCTCCGTTTTATTATGACCGCGCGGCCCGTGAAGCCTGATGCATCTTCGGGTACCCACGCTGCACGCTTGTTCCAAACCCTCTTGCGCCGGTACAACTGCAAATTTCAAACTGCGAGCCGTGGTTCCTTCCGTGCGGGTCACGCAGCGCGCTCGCCCTGAGTTCCGTACACCGGTGCAGCTTGCTGAAACGCTCCAATGGCCTCGGGCTCGATACGCTAACGCCGTCACAAGCTTTTGACGCTGGCGCAGGCTGAAAGTTCCACAAAACTAACGAGATATCGCCTAAGCTTGCCGACCGCCGCAGTACTGACAGAATGGACGGGGGCAAGTCTTTTCGTGAGAGTATCATCCGGGTTATCCCGCCTCAATCACCCGAACGTGGCACCGTGTTGTGACGAACCTGTAGCATCACTGCCATTGGTGGGGAATGTGCGGGGACCGGATCCGATGGACCATTTTTCCGCCTTACGGTGACTTGGGAGCGCGCTTGGCGCGGCGAGCACCGGCCCAGCCTTCCTTGGTGATCTGGCGGCTGCGGCTGACAGCCAAGGCGTCGGCGGGGACGTCTTTGGTGATGCAAGAGCCGGCACCGATGTAGGCTCCGTCGCCGATTGAAACGGGCGCAACGAGCGTGGTGTCGCTGCCCACGAAGGCGCCCTTGCCGATGCGCGTGACATGCTTCGAGACGCCATCGTAATTGCAGGTGATGGTTCCGGCACCGATGTTGGCTGCTTCGCCGATTTCGGCGTCGCCAAGGTAGGTGAGGTGGTTGGCCTTGGCGCCTTTGCCGAGACGCGACTTTTTCAATTCGACGAAGTTGCCGACGTGGGCGTTTTCGCCGACTTCGTTGCCGGGCCGCATGTGAGTGAATGGCCCGATACGCGCGCCGTCGGCGATGTTGGATTCTTCAAGGACGCAGCTTTGAAGAATCTGAACGCGATCGCCCAGGGTGCAGTTTTCAATGACGGAGAAGGAACGAATGCGGCAGCCTGCGCCGACACGCGTGCGACCGAGCAACTGCGCGAATGGCTCGATGACCGTACCGGGCGCGACTTCAACCTCGGGATCGATGACGCAGGTGTCGGGACGGACGATAGTGACACCGGCTGCGGCGAGACGCGCAACCGCGGCCTGCTGCGCGGTGAGCTGCGTGGCGTGACCGGGAGAGTTTGGCGGAGTTTCCGGTTGTTTTGAACTCGTATTCATTTCACTTTCTCCTGGGTTGCTGACTTCTCCTGACTGAATGGCGGGCAAAGCCGAGAACCGATGGGAATGGCCCGCGATGGGGTCGCGTGTAATGAATCATTGCGGCGCACCTGCTGGCGACGGCGTGCGGGTGCGTTGAGGAATGATGATGTCAATTGGAATTGGCGCGCCCATGCCGAGGGCATCGAGGGGCGGTTTGATTTCCGGACTGTTTCCGACCACGAGGACGGCGAGCTTTTCGGGGTGAATGTACTTTTTGGCGACCGCTGCGAGATCGGCAAGAGGAACTTTCTCGAGGGCTGCGCGGTAGGTCTCAAGATAATCGGCGGGATAGCCATAGAACTCGAGTTCCTCGCTCTCACTAAGGACTTTGTCTTTGGTGTCGTATTGAAAGAGAAATGAGTTGAGGATGTCGTTCTTGGCGCGCTCGAGCTCGGCTGCGGCGAAGGGCTGAGTGTTGAGGGCGGCGATTTCAGCGAGCGCGAGTTTGGTGGCGTCCACTGTTTTTTCGCTCCTGGTGAGGACGTTCACCTGGAAAGTGCCAGGATGGTCGTAGGTGAGGCCGAAGCCTCCGCCGACGTCGTATGCCAAGGCTTGCTGGGTGCGGATTTTCACGAAGAGCCGGCTGCCGTAGCCACCGCCCAGGACTTCATTCATGACCGCGATTGCCGCCGCGTCGGGGTTGCGGCGGTCAATGCCAATGCCCACGATCTGCACGTTGGATTGGTTTACATCTTCCTTGTCAATGAAGTACACACCGGGCTTGGGGCCGGGGAATTCATCGTGTCGAGGCACCGCGGGCGTGACCGCAGGAAGGCCTTCAAAGGCCACGCGCACCTTGGCCTCCATGGCCGCAGGATCGAAGTCACCGTAGATGCCGACGATCAGTTTTCCCTTGAGCGTGCGATCGTGCCAAGCCTCGAGATCGGTGAGGGTGACGGCTCCGATGGTGACCAGCTCAGGCTGGCGAGTGTAGGGGCTGTTCGCGCCGTAGACCAGCTTGGCCGACTCTCGGCCGGCGATCGCGTCCTCATCGTCGTTGCGGCGGACGATTGCGGTGGCTTCCTGCTGCTTTGCCAGCTCGAGCTTCTCCGCGCTGAATTTGGGATGGAAGAAAAGGTCGATCGCCAGTGAAAAAACCTGGTCGGCATCGCCTTTCAAAGAGTCCCAGGAGATCGTGGTGGAATCTTCGTCGCCATTGGTCTCGATGTGCGCTGCTTTTGATTCGAGCAAGTCGTCCATGGCGTCGCCGTCCATGGTCGCGGTGCCGCTGGTGCGCCACGCCTGGCTGTAGAGCCCGACCAGTCCGGCTTTGGCGGGATCTTCATCTTCCGATCCGCCGGGAACGAGCACCGAACCGTAAATAAACGGCAACTCGTGATCTTCCTGCAGAAAGATGACGATGCCGTTCTTCAACTCGATACGTTTGGGTTGCTGCGGATGAAAGGGGTGCAGCGGAGGAATGGGAATCTGCTCCCACGGTTTGGATTGCTGCGCGACCGACGAGTGGGGCAGCATGAGGAAGGCAAAGATCCCGGCGGCAAGCAGGTATCGCGAATTCGAGCTGGGTAGCGGTGCTCTCACTGCGCGCCACCATCCGATTTGCCGGTTGCGGGCGATGCCTCGGTGTCGATCTCCGCGCTGGTTCGGTTGGAGGGCACAAAGATCTTATTTGCGACGCGGCGAATGTCGGCTTTAGTGACTTTGTCGATCTCGTTCAGCTGCAGGAATAACTGGCGCCAGTCTCCGTAGCGCGTCTGGTATTCAGCGAGGGAATCGGCGAGGCCCTGATTGTCGGCGAGGCCGCGCAGAAGATCGGCGCGGGCACGTGTCTTGTACATCTGAAGCTCAGCATCGGTCACGTCGGCTGCTTTGAGCTTGTCGATCTCCTTGTGAATTGCAAGGCGCATCTCGGCGGGCGTGTGGCCGGGCAGCGGTTCAGCATAGAAGGCAAAGAGGCTGGGATACTTCTCGCCGGGGAACTGGCTGTAGCCTAGAGCATCAGCGGCAATCTGCTGGTGCTCCACGAGACTGCGATAGAGGCGGGATACGCGGCCATTGGAAAAGATGTCGCTGATGGCGTCGTAAACGGCGTCGTCGGGATCGTGGTAGCTGGGACGGTGGTAACCCTCCATATAGAACGGCTGGGTTTGATCGCGAATGATGACAGACTTCTCGGCAAACTGCGGCGGTTCGACGGTGGTCATGTCCTCGGGCTTGGGGCCAGCGGGAACGCGGCTGAAATATTTTTCCAGCATCGGCAGATCGGTTTTGGGATCGACGTCGCCGACGATGGCGATGACGATGTTGCCGCCGACGTAGAACTTGCTATGGAAGGCCATGGCCTCAGTGGCCGTAATCTGGTTAACCTCACTGGGCCAGCCAATGTCGCTACGGCCGTAGTTATGCGCGACGTACGCCGTGGCAAGAAGCTGCTCCTCAAGTCGCCCGGTGGGATCTGAATCGACGCGCATGCGGCGCTCTTCCATCACCACATCGCGCTCCTTATAGAACTCGCGCGGGACAACATCTGCCAGGCGGCTGGATTCCATCCACGCCCAAAGCTCGAGCCGGTTTTCCGGCATCGACCAGTAATACTGCGTGTCGTCGAGGCCGGTCCCCGCATTCAAATTGTCGGCACCGTTGGCTTCAGCAAGCTCGGTGAACTGGTTGGGGATGGCATATTTCTCCGCTTCGGCCTGAGCGTCAAGAAAAGCCTGATGCAGCGCGACAAGCTTTTTTTCGTCGCGCCCAACTTGCTTCAGGTACTCGGCCTCATAGGCGTCGTTGGCCGCTTCGACCTTTGCGAGAGCAATCTTTTCTTGAGCGTAGTCGGTGGTACCGATTTGGCTTGTGCCCTTGAACGCGAGATGCTCGAACATGTGGGCGAGACCGCTCTCGCCCGAGGGGTCGTTCACGTCGCCGGCATCAACGAATGTGGTGTAGCTGAAGACCGGCGCGTCATGACGCTCGCAAATGACCAATGTGAGTTCATTGGGAAGCACTTTGACGGTGATGCGTTTTTCGAAGCCTTGCAAATCCTGGGCCGAGGCGGCGGCACCTGCCAGCAGAAGGACAAGAAGCCACAAACCGGTTGAAATGCCCGGAACTGACCTGTGCCGCATCCAACCTCCTCGAACCAGGACACTGAATTGAAGTTTGTTCGCTCTCTTCCAAGCTATTGCCCCGAGCCTGAGCCGTCAAACACGAAGCCGGCGTGAGGAATGAGCTTCGTGGCAGATGGAAAAACGGCCAAGGGTATAATCGGACGCATGGCGGCGAGCGCGGAAACCAGGGAGCAAGCGAGCAAAGGAATAGGGGAGCGAATGAGCGCGACGAGCGGCGCGGATCCTGGTGCGGCGGTTGCGACGGAAAAGCTCCGAACGCTCGAAGCACGGATTAGTGAATCAGGAAGCCTGATGGTGGCTTACTCGGGCGGGGTGGATTCGGCCTTTCTGGCGGCTACGGCGCATCGCGTATTGGGCGAACGGATGGTGGCTGTCCTTGCCGATTCACCCTCGCTGGCACGACGGGACATGGAGCAAGCGTGTGCTTTTGCGGAGTCGATCGGAATGTCCTTGCGCGTGATTGCCACCGACGAGCTGGACCGCGAAGAGTACGCGCGCAACGATGCGAACCGCTGCTTCCATTGCAAAGATGAACTGTTTCGGGTGATGGAGGAGCTGGGGGCCAAGTTGGGATTCGCGAATATCGCCTACGGGATGAATGCCGACGACACGCGGGACTTTCGCCCCGGCCAGCGCGCTGCCGAGGACCATGCAGTGCTGGCGCCGCTCGCCGAGGCAGGGCTGACGAAACTTGAGGTGCGTGCCCTGGCCAAGGCGGCCGGCTACCCGGTGTGGGACAGGCCGGCTGCGCCGTGCCTGAGCTCGCGCGTGGAGTACGGCCGCACGGTAACGCGCGAGGTGCTGGAGCAGGTGGAACGCGGCGAAGCAAGCCTGCGAGAGTTGGGCTTCAGAGAGATGCGCGTGCGCCATCACGGTGAGCTGGCGCGCGTGGAGATCGCGCGCAATGAGCTGCCGCGCGCGCTGACGATGGAGATGATGGACGCGATCACGGCGGCGCTGAAACAGGCAGGATTCAAGTACGTCACGCTCGATTGCCAGGGATTCCGCTCGGGGGCAATGAATGCGGTTCTGCCCGTCGAATTGCTGGCGCGGCGGGGCGCGTAACCTGCCGCCACTTCCCTTCTCCGGCATGAATTCCCTTCTCAGGTCCGAAACAATTCAGCCCAACACAACTCAGCCCAAAACAATTTAGAATCACAGGGCCATGAAAATCGGCTATCTGGAGTGCTTTTCCGGGATCAGCGGAGACATGTTGCTGGGCGCGCTGGTGGATGCAGGCGTGCCTTTCGACTTGCTCGCCGAGACGACAGCGGCGTTGAACGTCGGCGCGCATCTGGAGGTACGCAAGGTGACCCGCGGCGGGCTGGCGGCGGTGAAGGTGGACGTGGTAACGGCCGAGGGAGCATCGGAGCAAGGGAGCAAGGGAGCCGAAGATTCGCACGGACATGACCACGGACATTCGTATGAACCCCATGGCCACGATCATCACGATCACGAACACCACACGCATGAGGCGAAGCAAGCGGACCATGGCCACGAGCATGTGGAGCATCGGTCGCTCAAAACAATCCTTGGGATCATTGATGCCGCGCCACTGAAGGATGCGGTGAAGCAGCGCGCAGCAAGTGCCTTCCAGTTGCTCGGCGAGGCGGAGGCGGCGATCCATACCATCCCCATTGAGAAAGTGCACTTCCACGAAGTGGGCGCGGTCGACACGATCGTGGACATTGTGTGTGCGGCGGCAGGATGCGAGGCGCTGGGCGTGGACCGCTGGATGGCTTCGCCGCTCAACGTGGGAAGCGGCACGGTGAAGTGCGCGCACGGGACGCTGCCTGTTCCGGCACCGGCGACATTGGCGCTGCTCGGCGATGCGCCCATGTACTCGGCAGGCGTGGCGATGGAGCGCGTGACGCCGACCGGGGCTGCTTTGCTACGTATGCTCGAGGTGACCTACGGGACGCTGCCCGCGATGAGCGTGAAGGCGCGCGGCTATGGAGCGGGAGGGCGGGACACACCGGGCGAGCCAAATCTGTTGAGGATTCTGGTGGGCGAGGCGCCGGAGACAGCAGAGGGCTACGACGCAATTGCGGTAATTGAAACGGTGATTGACGACGCGACTCCACAGCTTCTGGCTTATGTAAGCGAGTTGTTGCTGGAGGCTGGCGCGTGGGACGTTTACAGGGCGCCAGTGCAGATGAAAAAGGGGCGGGCGGGCGTGCAGATGACTGTGCTGTCGAGTCCCGAACTGATGCCTGTGCTGCGTGACCTGCTGCTGCGCGAGACAACCACGATTGGATTGCGCTGGCGGATGGAGAACAAACTGGCGCTGGCGCGCGAGTTTGTGGAAGTTGATACTGAGTGGGGGAAGGTTCGAATCAAGATTGCGCGCTGGCCCTCCGGCGAGGTGGCAAACGCGTCGCCGGAGTATGAGGTGTGCCGCAACATTGCGAGGCGGCATGGAGTACCGCTGAAGCGAGTGACGCAGGAGGCGATGCGCGCGTATGCGGAGACGGAACGCGCGGGGACCGAGAAGAAGGGGCTCTGATGGATCGCTCGCAGATTGAGGCGGTGTTGAACGACGTGCGCTCGGGGTCGACGAGCGTGGGCGAAGCGTTGGAACGTCTGCGTAATCTGCCCTTCGAGGACCTGGGCTTTGCCAAGTTGGATCATCATCGCGCTCTGCGCACCGGCATGCCGGAAGTCATCTTCGCGGAGAGCAAAACGCCGGCACAGGTGGCGACGATCTTCGCGCGCATGGCGAATGCCGGCGGAAATGTGCTGGCAACGCGCGCTTCGCGCGAAGTATTTGAGGCGGTGCGGGGCGCGGAACCGCGCGCGGAGTTCCACGAGGCGGCGCGGGCCATCACCCTGACGCAAACAGAGCCACCTGCCGGCAAAGGAACCGTGGGAGTGGTCTGCGCCGGGACGAGCGACCTGCCGGTGGCCGAGGAGGCCGCAGTGACGGCGCGGCTGATGGGCAACACGGTCGAGTTGGTGGCAGACGTGGGCGTGGCGGGGATTCACAGGTTGCTGGCACAGCAAAAGACGCTCACCTCGGCACGCGTGCTGATTGTTTGCGCGGGCATGGAAGGCGCACTGCCGACGGTGGTGGGCGGGCTGGTGCAAGCGCCAGTGATCGCCGTTCCAACCAGCGTGGGTTATGGCGCGTCGCTGGGCGGTATCGCCGCGCTGCTGGGTATGTTGAACACGTGCGCGCCGAATGTGTCTGTGGTGAACATCGACAACGGATTCGGCGCGGCCTGCATCGCGTCACTGATCAATCATTTGTAACCGCGCGCGCCTATGGCCTGTCGTAGAAGCGGAAGAACAGCGACGGCTTGGCAACAGGCTCCGCCCTGGCCACAAGCGAATCCGCCTGGGTATCACTGAGCGGCGTGAACTCGCGGGCAAGATTTACGTTCTCTTCGAGTTGGGCGATGGTGTCGCAGCCGATGATGACGGTGCTCACCGGACGCGAGAGCGTGTAATACATGGCCTCACGCATGGTGAGGGTGCCGGACGTGGGCGCCGGAACCATCCCTTCCCACATGTGCGCCTGTACCGAAAGGGGTTGTGGAGTCCAATTGGAAAGCAGGCGTCCGCGGGCGGGGACTTTCATGCCGATGATGCCCATCTGGCGCTCGACGGCTCGCGGCAGGAGCACCGAGTTGAAGCTGTAGAAGTGCGGGTCGGCAGCATTCATGGCCATCAGAATCGTATCGAATGGATAGCGCTGGATGCCTTCGATGAGCGCATCGGGGCGGTAGTGGCCCGTGAGGCCGAGGAAACGGACGACCTTCTGCTCCTTCATCTCCAAGAGCGCTTCCATGGCGCCGCCTTTGGCGAAGACTTCGTCCACGTCGGTCATGGTGCCGATATCGTGCAACTGCCACAGGTCGACGTGGTCGGTCTGAAGAAGCTCGAGCGATTTCTCAATCATGCGCATAGAGCCGTCGCGGGTGCGCTCTTTGGTCTTGGTGGCGAGAAAGGCCATGTTGCGCCGGTGAGCCATGACCTTGCCGACATACTGCTCGCTCCAGCGATCGGGACCTCCGTAGATGGACGAAGTATCGATGTAGTTGACGCCGAGGTCGAGAGCGCGCTCGACGATGGGCACAGCAACGTCGAAGTTGTTCGCCTGCTCGAGAGCGGCCTGCCCGCCAAGTGAGAAGATTCCGACCTTGTAGCCGGTCTTGCCCAAGTTGCGCGTGGGCATGGCGCTGGGCGTGACGGGATTCGAAGGAAGAGCGGGGAAGGTTTTGGGGGCTTCGGCCATTGCAGACTGCGCCAGTAATGCGGCGGTTACCGCGCCGCCGGCTTTCAAGAATTCGCGACGCCCTTGCCTGCGCGCGGAAAGCCGCTTTGGATCGTTCATACTTCCCTCCTCGTTGAACCCACTGGACCATCATATTCCCGAGCGCAGGGAAGAAGAAGCCTGGTTCGAGCGAAATGGACGATTGGAGAGCGGGCAGCCCGGCAGAATAGGTTTTTTGACGGTGGGTTGCGCAGTTTTTTCTGGCGCGAGGCTTGCGGAGGCATTAGTCTTTCAGCACCACTACTCCCCGGAAAGAGGAAACTATGTCCACTCCTTATCCCCAGGTTGGGGGCTACCCGGCCCCACAATACGCACCCCCTGCCTACCGCCTTCATGACTGGATTTCCGTGGCCGTTGCAACCTTCTTCGGCGGTCCGCTCGCGGGAACCGTTCTGATGGCTTCAAATTACCGCAAGCTGGGCCAAAGCAATGAAGGGGTTCTCGCGCTCGTGCTGGGAGCAGCGGCGTCTGTGGGCTTAATCTACATGGCGCTGAAGACCACGATGAATCCGTGGGTTGCGACGCTTGCCCTGCTTGTTTGCACCTCGGCGGCGGCGTACCAGTTGCAGGGTGACGCAATCAAAACGCATGTCGCTTGGGGCGGACAGCTTTACTCGAAATTGCGCGCATTCGGGATTGCCATCGTGACATCGCTGGTTCTTGGCTGTGCGTTGATCGGTTACCTCGTGTACACCGGACAATGGCAGAGTTTCGCCGCGCAATATGGAGTCGGACCGACTGCGGTGACGATCGGTACGAAGGACCAGGTGATTTACTCCGGCACCGCGACGCAGGCCGATGCAACAGCGCTGGGCAACGCACTAAAGGCCGCCGGATACTTCCAGGATCGCGGTGTGAATGTGCTGCTCAGTAAGGGGACCGGCGGCACGACGATCGGGTTCGTGGTTCAAGACGGTTACTGGAACAATCCGGGCATTATGTCGCAGTTTGAGGAGGTTGTGCGTGGTGTGGCGTCGACTGTGGGCGGCTTACCCATACAGGTGCAACTGTTGAACAATACGAAGGTCGTGGAAAAATCGGGCACGGTGGGCGAAGTGGATTTCAGCGGCGGCGACGCCGTGATCTACGAGGGGACAGCTACCCAGGCAGATGCGCAGGCGCTCGGCAACCAGTTCAAGACGATTGGATTCTTTGAGGGCAAGGGAGCAAATGTGTTCTTGACGAAGGACAATGGGACGACGATTGCATTCGTCGTAAGCGACGGCACCTGGAACAATGCCACGATGGTAAGCGACTTTGAAACCATCGTACGCGGTGTGGCTTCGACGGTAGGCGGCCTGCCCATTGAGATGCACCTGGTAAACACCACGCTTGTAGTGGAAAAGGACGAGCCGATCCAGTAGGGGCGGTGACGGCGGGACGACCGCATTCCCAGGTCTCAATTTCGAGACCTGGGCCTCAGTTGATATTGCGCTTACGCCTGGGGCTGAGAGGATTGCGGTTGGTGGTTGTGGTGCGCGCGGCGTTGGGCAAGCATCTGCTCAAACTGCTGCTTCTGCTGATCATTCAGGAGTGCTTCGATCTTCGAGTTCGTATCCTGCCTGATGGCCCGCGCCTTGCTGTGGCGATCCTGCATGCTGAGCGAAGTGTCGGCGCGCAGAGTCTGCATCTGCTGTTGGCGAGCGGTGAGGATGGGCGTAATCTGTGCCACCTGATCGCTCGTGAGGCCCGGGCGCTTGCCGAGATGCGCGGCGAATTGGCTGGGGTCAAAGTTGCGGTGCTGGTAGCCTGGCTGCCCTTGCGCGGCTTGCGGGGTATTGGCAGCGGGGGCCTGGTTCGAGTCAGGCGCCTGCGCGAACATGACGCTCGCTGAAAGCAGTGCGCCGAGAATGATGGTTGCCTTGGTTCGGTTCATTTGGATTCTCCCTTGTGGCCTTGATGATTCTTGGCCGTTGCGTGTGTAGACACGTGGGCGGGAGGGAAAGTTGCAGCGCGAGTTGAGTGGTCAATCGTTGGGTTGAAGGGAGTAAATCCACCAACATAAACATGGGTCAATATGGGTCTGCGCGCAAGCGGCTAACGTCTAATGCTGTTCAGCTAGCGGAGGGGTCGTACGCGCAGGAAAAAAGCCGGAGAGCCTTCAGCAACAAGATCGCGGCGTTCGACAATCTACCCATACCTTGCGTCACCTAGGTGGGAGAATTGCAAATCGCAACGGCCTCAATCTTGGCCAAGGAGAAGGAATTCGCCGTCGCTTATCCTTAGAGCCCCGAATTGCGAATTAGTGAACCTAATTACGACAAACTTATCCGGACTCTCTGGAGTTGTGGAGGTGGACAAGGATTTCGAGGATTCCCCAATGTATATGATCTGCGGGTTTTCCGTTCGATACATGGGCACATTTGAATCCTTGTGTGGCTCTCGGCTCCAGAGCAGCTTTCCGTCGCTCGAAATCGCCGCAATATGACGGCCGTCAGTTTCGACGTATAGAAGGGTTCCGGTGTGCGGGTCTCTGTAGGCCTGAGGGCCGGGAAACGACTCGAGGTAATGACCTACGTAGGTGATTGTCTTTTGTGCCGGGGCGAGGAAGACAAAAGACGCGCCAAGAAGCCCGATGAAGATGGCGGGAACGAGAAATCGTGATTTGCTCATTCGGTATCACCCTCTGACACCAGTCCCATTATGCGCCTGACCTGAGGGGGTCACCATCCCGCGGTGGCTGGCCAACCAAGTAGGTTCAGAGCCTACGGTCGGGCCCATCTGCGGCGAAACGAAGATGCCCCAAGCGCGAGCCTGGGGCATTTTGTTTCAAATGAAGTTCGCGTTGTTTGTTAGCCGGCTTTTTCAAGCAGGTAGAGCGATAGATCGCGGCGCTCGACCATATCCTTGGTGATCTCGAGATCGCGGACGCGCTTGTTCGAGGGCAGATGGTACATCAGGTCGAGCATGAGCTCTTCAAGGATCATGCGCAGGCCGCGAGCGCCGACCTTCCGGGCCATTGCCTCACGGGCCACAGCACAGGCCGCTTCGGTGGTGAAGTGCAAGCGAACATTCTCGTATTCAAAGAGGCGCTGGTACTGCTTGAGGATGGCGTTGCGCGGCTTGGTGAGAATCTCGATGAGCGCTACTTCGTCGAGTTCGTCTAGGATGCCCATGACAGGCAGGCGGCCGACAAACTCGGGAATGAGGCCGTACTTGATGAGATCCTGCGGCTCGGTTTTGCGGAGCAGCTCGGTATCGCGATGCGAGCGCGTAGTGGCCTGATCGGCATCGGCGTCGGCAGTGCGGAAGCCGAGAGCCTTTTTGCCGATGCGACGGCCGACAACACGCTCGAGGCCGACAAATGCGCCGCCGCAGATGAAGAGAATGTTGGTGGTGTCGACCGCAGTGAACTCCTGATGCGGATGCTTGCGGCCGCCCTGCGGAGGCACATTGGCGACGGTGCCCTCGAGAATCTTGAGCAGGGCCTGCTGCACGCCTTCGCCGGAGACGTCGCGCGTGATGGAGGGGTTCTCGTCCTTGCGGCCGATCTTGTCGATTTCGTCGATGTAGATGATGCCCTGCTGGGCGCGGTTGACGTCGCCGTCGGCGGCCTGGAGGAGCTTGAGGATGATGTTCTCAACATCCTCGCCGACGTAGCCCGCCTCAGTGAGCGTGGTGGCGTCAACAATGGCGAAGGGAACGTCGAGCATTTTGGCCAGGGTGTGGGCGAGAAGCGTTTTGCCAGAGCCGGTAGGGCCGATGAGGAGGATGTTGGACTTCGAAAGCTCGACTTCGTTGTTGCGCGCCTTGTTCATCTGGATGCGCTTGTAATGGTTGTAAACGGAGACAGCGAGCTTTTTCTTGGTCTGGTCCTGACCGATGACGTAATCGTCGAGGAAAGCCTTGACCTCAGTGGGCTTGGGAAGATGGCCGGCGGTGGTGGCGGGAACTTCGCCGCTGCGATCGTCGTCGAGGATGGAGTTGCATACAGCAACGCACTCGTCGCAGATATAGGCGCGTGGATAATCGCTGGGCGAGGAGATCAACTTGGCTACGGCGTCCTGCGATTTATGGCAGAACGAGCAGCGTAGCGCTTCCTCCGGCCCTGTGCGCGTCTTCATGGTGATGGCTCCCCCTGAAAGAGTTTAGTCCAAATCCCGAAATCCGGCTATGTGCGGCGGGGCCGGGCTAAGTTCGGGGACGATCTATGATTTCGTCCACGATTCCGTATTCCTTGGCTTGCTCAGCGTTCATGATGAAGTCCCGCTCGACGTCGCGCTCGATGCGTTCGAGAGGCTGGCCGGTGTGGCGGGCGATGATGTTGTTGGTGATTTCGCGGATGCGAAGAATTTCGCGCGCATGAATGTCGATGTCGGTAGCCTGACCACTCAGGCCGCCCATCGATGGCTGATGAATAAGAATGCGGGAATTGGGCAGGGCGAAGCGTTTTCCCTTGTTTCCGGCGAGAAGAAGGAACGCTCCCATGCTGGCGGCCTGGCCGATGCAGTAAGTAACGACGTTGTTCTTGATGAACTGCATGGTGTCGTAAATGGCGAGGCCGGCGGTGATGGATCCGCCTGGAGAATTGATGTAAAGAGAGACGTCTTTCTCGGGGTCCTCACCCTGGAGGAAGAGCATCTGGGCGACGATAAGATTCGCGATCTGGTCGTCGATGGGGGTACCAAGAAAGATAATGTTGTCGCGCAGCAGACGGGAGTAGATGTCGTAGGCGCGCTCGCCCCGGCTCGTCTGCTCAACCACCATGGGAACCAATGCCATTACCTTGTTAGCTCCTAGCTTTCAGCTTTTGTCTTTCAGCTTTGTTGTTGCTGCTTCTGCTGTGTTTTCAAGGGTTCCAGCATCGGAGCCCCAAGTTCTTCGTCCATTTATGCGGGCAGGCGTTCATACAAAATGGAGGCGGTTTTGTCCCGTCTGAGCTGTTCCCTGATCCTAGCCAGTCCGCCGTCCTTGGTCAATCGTACTTTCAGGGCATCGAGGGGTTCGCGTGACTGGATAGATACTATCTGCAATTCCTTATCCAAATCCTCGTCACTGACCGTGATGTTTTCCTCACCCGCGATGCGGTCGAGGAGGATATTTGTTTTGACTTCGGCCACGGCGCTGTCACGCTGGGCGGCGCGCAGGCGGGTGAAGTCGAGCTTGCGCATCTGCTCAGGCTGCATTCCCTGTGCGGCCAGGGCGCGCAGGCCACGCTCGAGACGCGTGTCAATCTGGTCCTGCACGAGTGACTCGGGAACCGGGAAGGTGAAACGCTCGGCCATCGCGGCGAAGAGATGGTCCTTGGTTTCGGCCTCGACGCTGCGGCGTTTGCGGGCCTCAAGGTAATCGCGAACGCTTTTCTCGAGATCGGCATAGCTCTCGTAGTGGCCAAGCTCTTTGGCGAAGTCGTCGTTCAGCTCTGGAAGAATGCGCTTCTTGATGGCCTTGACTTCGACATCGTAGGCAACCGTTTTGCCGGCCAGCTTGTTCTCGGCGTAGTCGGCCGGATAGATGACTTCAAGCTTCAGCTCCTGGCCGGGCTTGGCGCCGCGGAGGGAGTTAGTGAAGGCCTCGACCGTGTCTTTGCCGCCAATTTCGACCAAGGTGTTTTCGCCCCCAATCGGTTCAGACTCAACGGGCTGGGATTCGGATTCGGCAGCGGCTTCAGGGGCGGCGTCGGTAGAGGCGTCGGCCGGGGTGGGCTGGATCTGGCCCTTGTAGGTGATCTCGGCCCAATCGCCGTCCTGGAGCGAGCGGTCTTCTTCGACCGGCTCGATGGTGGCGCGGGAGTCACGGAGATGCCCGAGCTCGTGCTTGAACTCTTCTTCGGTGATTTCGACCGATGGCTTGTCGACCTTGACGTCCTTGTAGCCGTCGATGGAGAAGGCGGGAAGGATTTCGAAGACGGCCTTGGCGTGCAACGGGCCACCTTCGTCGAGCGTAAGGTCGGTGACCTGGGGCTGGCCAACGGGCCTCAAGTTCAGCTCGTTGACACCTTTGTTGAAGCGCTCGGGAAGCAGACTGTCGATGACTTCCTTGCGAATTTCAGCAGCGAAACGGCGGAGGATGATGGATTCCGGCACCTTTCCGGCACGGAAACCGGGAATCTTGGCATATTTCCGATAGTTGGCGGCGACTTTGCGGAAAGCCGCGGCGACTTCATCGGCGGGGACGTCGATGACCAGTTCACGGGTGCAATCGGGGTTCAAAACCGGGCCGTGCTGGTGGTCGTGAGTTGCTTCGGCGTGATCGTGTTCGTGCTCGGATTCAGCCGTTTCAGGTTTGCTTTCGAGGGTGCCGCTGGAACTCAAGATTGTACCTTCCGGGCTCGTTCGCCGATGTTGCGGCCACGGGCTGAAAATGAAGGAAATACAGCGCCGTTCGGCCAGTGGAATGCCTCTCTCAATGGTACGGGGGTTTCGAGGAAGGGTCAAACCGCCGAAAACAGGGAACAAGGGAGCGAGGGAGCAAGCGAACCAGCTATGAACGAAATCATGGAGCCGCCAGGGAACCGATGCGGAATCGGGTCAGCGCTCGGTGAGTTGCGGCTTGCGAACGTAGGGCAGAAATCGGGGATGGGCCGCGCCGCACTTGGCGTAGTTGGCGCGGGCTTCTTTGAGGCTGAGTTGGCCGTTGACGGTTAGGCGGACGTCGGAGGCGTCTTCGTCTTCCTGGCCGTCGTCCTCCCACCAGCAGACCGGGCAAAGTTTGAGGGCAGCCGGGAAATCGAGAGTCTTGTATCCGCAGCAGGGGCAACGGAACCGCACTTCGACCGCAGAACTCACACAAGGATGGACGGGAAAAGCGAGGTGCAGGATTACGAGAAGCAGTTCACAGTTCGTAGTTCGCAGTTCACAGCCGGCAGCGGGAGGGTCTGCGCGAACCGAGGGGTCAATCGGCTTCCTCTGCGTTCAAAGAACGACGTTTAGGCGCGGCCGGCGAATTCCCTGGTTTCGGTGTAGACCCTGACCTTCTCGCTCTCCTGAATGAAGAGGGGAACCTTAATCTCGAGGCCGGTCTCGAGGCGGGCGTGCTTGGTGACGTCGCCCGATGTGTTGCCGCGCGCTCCGGGTTCGGTGTAGGCAACTTTGAGCTCAACCTGCGCAGGCAACTCCAGGCCGATGGGGTTGCCGTTGAACTTATGCAACTTGATCAATGCGCCTTCGACCAGAAATTCCAGCGCATCTCCGACCATGCTCGGAGAGAGCGTGTGCGTATCGAATGTTTCCTGGTCAAGAAAATGCGAACCTTCCCCATCGCTGTAGAGGTAGGACGACTCGACAAGCTCGAGGTCCGGCTCTTTGAATTTTTCGCCGGCTTTGAAGGTCTTGTCGAAGACCGCGCGCGTGAGAAGGTTGCGCACCTTGAGGCGGACGAGGGTCTGGCCGCCGCGGGCCGTGGGAGTGGAGACCTCGGCTTCAAGGCAGTAGTAGGGAGTGCCTTCAAGCTCGAAGACCATCTTGCGTTTTACGGTGATTGCTTCAATCAGTGCGGCCATGAATTGCTTAGCCCTCTTCCGCTTCGCGCAGCTTGGCGATGACGGTGAAGTCTTCGAGCGTGGTGACATCGCCCTTAATTTCGCCGTGGGTAGCGAGGTCGCGGAGCAGGCGGCGCATGATTTTGCCGCTGCGGGTTTTCGGCAAGGCTTCGGTGAAGCGGATATCGTCGGGGCGAGCCAATGCGCCGATTTCCTTCGTGACCCATTTGCGCAGCTCGTCTTTGAGCTCGTTTGTAGGTTGGTTGCCGGACTCGAGCGTGACAAAGGCGGCGATGGCCTGGCCCTTGAGATCGTCGAGGCGGCCGACGACCGCTGCTTCAGCAACCTTGGGATGGGCAACGAGCGCGGACTCGACTTCCATGGTGCCGAGACGATGACCCGAGACGTTGATGACATCGTCAACACGGCCCATGAGCCAGAAGTAGCCGTCGGCGTCCTGGCGTGCACCGTCGCCGGTGAAGTAGCAGCCGGGAACGTCGGACCAGTAGGTCTTCTGGAAGCGCTCATCGTCGCCGTAGATGGTGCGGGCCATGGACGGCCAGGGTTTCCTGATCACAAGCAGGCCGCCGTGGCCGGCGGGGACGGATTCGAAGTGGCCGTTGGCGTCGGGGCGCGTGACAACTTCTGGCTGAATGCCGAAGAAAGGACGCGTGGCCGAGCCGGGCTTGGTAGGGACCGCGCCGGGAATGGGCGCGATCATAATGGCGCCGGTTTCAGTCTGCCACCAAGTATCGACGATGGGGCAGCGATTACGGCCGACCTTCTCGCGATACCACATCCACGCTTCAGGATTGATTGGTTCTCCCACAGTTCCGAGGAGCCTGAGAGATCGGAGATCGAATTTGTCGACAAATTCACTGCCCCACTTGATGAAGGCGCGGATAGCGGTGGGGGCGGTGTAGAAGATGGTGACGCGATGGTCGTCGACGATCTTCCAGAAGCGCGAAAAGTCGGGAAAGTTTGGCGCGCCTTCGTACATGAGGACAGTAGCGCCGTTCTGCAGGGGGCCGTACACGACATAGGAGTGGCCGGTGACCCAGCCGATGTCGGCCGTGCACCAGTAGATGTCGTCGTCGCGCAGATCGAAGACATATTTCGTGGTGAGATAGGTTTGCACGGCGTAACCGCCGGTAGTGTGGAGCAGGCCCTTCGGTTTTCCTGTAGACCCGGAAGTGTAAAGGATATAGAGCGGATCTTCCGAGTCCATAGGCTCAGCAGGACATTCAGGCGCGGCTTTCGCGACGAGGTCGTGCCACCAATGATCGCGGCCGGCAACCATGTTTACTGCGGAGCCTGTTCGCTTGTAGACCACGACGTGCTTCACTGTGGGGCAGGCGGGCATGGCCTCGTCGACGGTCGCCTTGAGCTTGATTTCGTTGCCGCGGCGGTAGCTTGTGTCCTGGGTGATAATGGCGATGCAGCCGCAGTCGGCGACGCGGTCGGCGATGGCGTTGGCGGCAAACCCGCCGAAGATGACGGAGTGGACGGCGCCGATGCGCGCGCAGGCGAGCAAAGCGATGGCGAGCTCGGGCGTCATGCCCATGTAGATGGCGACGCGATCGCCTTTCTTGATGCCGAGGGACTTGAGGGCGTTGGCAAAGCGCTGGACTTCGGCGTGGAGGTCGGCGTAGGTGAGACGGCGAATCTCGCCGGGCTCACCCTCCCAGATGAGCGCAGTTTTACTGGCGCGGGCCCCGAGCGCGTGGCGGTCGACACAGTTGTAGCTGAGATTCATTTTGCCGCCGACAAACCACTTGGCCCAGGGACGATTCCACTCAAGAACTTTGCCCCAGGGCTTGAACCAATGCAGTTCCTTCGCTACTCCGGCCCAAAATTTCTCGGGGTCGTCGATGGATTGCTTATAGAGGGCTTCGTATTCGTCGAGGCTCTTAATGTGGGCCTTAGCGCTGAACTCCGGAGGGGGAGGAAAGACGCGGTTTTCGCGTAGCGTAGAGTCGATATCCCGGTTGGCAACGGAAACTGGCGTAGAAGACATGCAGGGTCCTTTAGGGAAGCGATTTTTTCTGGTCCAAAAGCGCCTGGGAGTTGGCGCGCGAATGCGTGAAGCCTCGGCTGAAACTTTAGCGGGTGGGACGCAGGGAGAGCAAGTGCAAGGAGAGGAAGTGATGGCACGCAGGGACGGGCTTCCGCGATTCTGCTAGGATGTTTCGCTCAAGAGGGGAATGACGATGAGAAGATTCATGATTCGTAGTTTGGCTCTGCTCGCAGGTCTGGTTTCGATACTGGCTCCCGTGAGCCGCGCACAAACACAACTGGCCGGAGACTGGCAGGGGACGCTCTCTGCCGGCAGCGCCCAGTTGCGTCTCGTCCTGCACATCACAGCAGGAAAAGACGGCGCGCTTGCAGCCACACTCGACAGCGTGGACCAGAGCACGTACGGCATCCCGGTCAGCGCCATTTCGGTCGCTGACTCGAAGTTCAGCATGACCGTAGATGCGGTGCATGGAACATATGAAGGTACGGTCAACAAAGACGCGAGCGAGATCGACGGCACGTGGTCGCAGGGCCAGCCGATCGATCTCAATTTCCACCGCTCCGCGACGCCGCTGCCGCCGCCGGCCACGCCCAAGCCCGCAGCGCCGACTGATATCGACGGAACATGGACTGGCACCCTAAATCCCGGCACGACCGTACTCCATGTGATCTTCAAAATCGTCAACACGCTGGATGGTTTGACGGCCCAGATGCAAGTCCCCGATCAAAGCCCGATCTGGATTCCGGCAACCTCGGTGACCCGGGTCGGCGCCACGTTGATCATCACCATGAATGGGATTGGAGCTACGTTCGAGGGCGCGATCGGTGGGGATCTGGGATCGATTGACGGGTCCTACACGCAGGGCAATGTCAAGCTTCCGCTCGTGTTGATGCGGGCCAAGAATTAAGTCTGGCGAAACGGAAGCTCAAAGCCGGAACTAACGGAAAGCACTGAAGCAAGAAGCCCTGCTCACAAGGAGGGCTTTTTGTTGAAGCGTGTCGAACAAATCGGGCTTAGTGCGGCTTGGCAACTTCAGTGGCTGAAGAGATTTTGGCTTCGGCTTCGGAGATGACGCGGAGAGCCTCGTCGTAGGCTTCTTCGCTTTCGCCGGCTTCATTCCACATTTTCTGACCGCGGTCGAGCTGCTGCTGGGCGCGCTGAAGGTCGATCTCCTCGGGCTTGAGCGCGTCGGAGGCGAGGATGGTGACGCGGCCGGGCAGAACCTCCACGAATCCCCAACTGACGTTGTAGCGGGATTCGCCTTCGGGGCCGCACTTGTCCACGTCAGAGGCGCTCTCCGGCGCACAGTGCACAATGACGTCGCCCGCGCCAAGCTCGGCCATGAGCGGAGCGTGGCCAAAGAGCACTTCCATGTAGCCGGACTTCGAGGGCAGCTCGACCGCCGTGGCCGCATGCTCAAAGAGAGTGCGCTCGGGAGTGACGAGACGGACGCGGAGTTGGTTGGTTTCTTCGGCCATAAAACAGTTCTCAGTTCACAATTCTCAGTTCCCTGTTCGTAATTCGATTCGCTGTGAATTGCGAACTACGAACTGTGAACTTCATTTACACCGTTGCTTTCAATTTCTCGGCGGATTCGAGGACTTCCTCGATGCCGCCCATCATATAAAACGCCTGCTCGGGAACGTCGTCGTGCTTGCCTTCGATAATCTCCTTGAATGCGCGGACCGTGTCGGCGATCTTGACATACTTGCCGGGGATGCCCGTGAACGTTTCGGCCACATGGAACGGCTGCGAGAGGAATTTTTGCACCTTGCGCGCCCGGGCCACGGTGAGCTTGTCGTCTTCAGAGAGCTCATCGATACCAAGAATGGCGATGATGTCCTGGAGATCCTTGTAACGCTGCAGAATCTTCTTTACCCCTTGGGCGACATCATAATGCTCATCGCCGACGACACGCGCGGTGAGGATTCGCGAAGTGGAAGCCAGCGGATCGACGGCGGGATAGATGCCGAGCTCGGAGAGCGGACGGCTGAGCACGGTGGTGGCGTCAAGGTGAGCGAAAGTGGTGGCCGGCGCGGGATCGGTGAGGTCGTCAGCCGGAACGTAGACCGCCTGGACGGATGTGACCGACCCCTTGCTCGTGGAAGTAATGCGCTCCTGCAGCTCGCCCATTTCCGTGGCGAGGTTGGGCTGGTAGCCGACAGCCGAGGGCATGCGGCCGAGGAGCGTGGAAACCTCGGAACCGGCCTGCGTAAAGCGGAAGATGTTGTCGATGAAGAGAAGCGTATCGGCGCCTTCGACGTCGCGGAAGTACTCGGCCACGGTGAGCGCGCTCAAGGCCACGCGGAGGCGTGCTCCGGGCGGCTCGGTCATCTGGCCGTAGACGAGGGCGCATTTCGAGTCTTGCCAATGCCCCGGCTTGATGACGCCGGACTCGGTCATTTCGAGCCAGAGGTCGTTGCCCTCGCGGGTGCGTTCGCCGACGCCGCCAAAGACGGAGAAGCCGCCGTGGTTCTTGGCGACATTGTTGATGAGTTCCATGATGACGACGGTCTTGCCAACGCCTGCGCCGCCGAAGAGGCCGATCTTGCCGCCCTTGAGGAAGGGCTGGATGAGGTCGATGACCTTGATGCCGGTCTCGAACATTTCTTCGCTCGTGGACTGCTCGTCGAAGAGCGGCGCGGGGCGGTGAATGGGCATGCGCGTTTTTTCGCCGACGGGGCCGAGATTGTCGACGGGCTCGCCGATGACGTTGAGCACGCGGCCCAGCGTCTCCTTGCCCACGGGCATGCGGATAGGCCCGCCGAGATCGATGGCGCTCATGCCGCGGACCATGCCGTCAGTGGCCTCCATGGCCACGGTGCGCACGCGGCCCTCGCCGAGGTGCTGCTGCACTTCGAGGATGACGTTGATCGGAGTGGGGACCACAAAGCCGTCGCTCACGACGCGCAGCGCCTGATAGATGGGTGGCATGGTGGCTTCTTCAAATTGAACGTCTACGGCGGGGCCGGAGACCTGAATGACTTTGCCGATGTTTTCTGCCATAACTTTGCTTACCTAGAGCGCAGCTGCGCCGGAAACGATTTCGATGATCTCCTTGGTGATGGCGGCCTGGCGCACGCGATTCATGTGCAGCGTGAGGGCGTCAATCATGTCGGAGGCGTTGTTGGTTGCCGAATCCATCGCCGTCATGCGGGCCGCGTGTTCGGCGGCGACCGACTCGGTCATGGCGTGGAAGAGCACGGAAAAGATGTACTGCGGAAGCAGGCCGGCGAAGAGCTGCTCGGCGGGCTGCTCGTAGAGATAGTCGACTTCGGCGGTGCCGAATTTCCTGGCTTCCTCGTCGGCCTCGGTGGTGTCGGCAGCCTCAATGTCGATGCCCGCCGAAAGAGCGGCTTCGGCTACGCGCTCCTTCTCTTCAGCGGAGGGCTCGACGACGCCGGTAATCTGCGGGCTCTCAAGATCGATGAGCGGAAGCAGGCGCTCGACGACGAGCCGCTGCGCGATAACCGACTTGAACTCGTTGTAGACGAGGTAGGCGGCGTCAATCTCCTCGTGGATGTAGCGGGAGACGATCACATGCGCCAGACCCTGGACGCGCGAGGCTTCTAGCTTGACCAACAGGCCGGGATGATCGCCGGTGACTTCGACGGGGCCTTGCCTTGGGCTGCGGACCTTGTGCGTGACGCCCTGCTCGTCGGTCTGATCGGAGTAGAGGGCGGTCGGATAACGACGGAGCAGCTGGTCGCGGCCCTTGCGGCCGATAGCCTCGATATCGATTTCCTTGTCGGGGTTACCGTTGATGAACTGATAGGCGGTCTTGAGAATATTGGCATTGAAGGCGCCGGCAAAACCCTTGTCGCCGCTGATCACGATCAGCAAAACGCGCTTTTCAGGTCTCGTTAGGAAAAGCGCATTACAAAGATTCCCGGTTTTCTCGTCGTAGAGATCGACGCGGCGGCGGAGCGACTCAAGCACGCTGACGATCATGCGGGCGTAGGGACGAGCCGCGAGGGCACGCTCCTGCGCGCGGCGCAGCTTGGCGGCGGAGACCATCTTCATGGCCTTGGTGATCTGCCGCGTGTTTTTCACGCTGCGGATGCGACGCCGGAGATCGAGTACGTTGGCCATAGTTCAGTTCACAGTTCTTAGTTCGCGGTTCTTAGCTCGTAGTTCCAAGTTCGTTGTTCTTCGCTCACACCGTCTTTTCTATGAACTGTGAACTACGAACTGTGAACTCTCCTTCATGCCTTTGCGGCGGCCGGCTCCTTCGCGGCCAGGTCCGCCTTGAAGTTTGCTGAATACTCCTTCAGAGCCGCATGCAGACGGCTGCGGAGATCGTCGTCGAGTGCCTTCTTTTGCGTGATGTCGGCAAGCAGCGCCTGCTGCGAGTCGTCGAAGTACTTGTAGAGGCCATCTTCGAAAGCGCGAATGTCGGAGACCTGAAAATCGTCGAGATAGCCTTGCGTGCCGGCAAACAGGACCACCATCTGTTGCTGCCAAGTGAGCGGGTGGAACTGCGGCTGCTTGAGGAGCTCTGTGAGGCGGACGCCGCGGGCCAGTTGTTTCTGCGTGAGCGGATCGAGGTCAGAGCCGAACTGCGCGAAGGCTGCGAGCTCGCGGTACTGCGCGAGGTCGAGCTTGAGCGTTGAACCAACCTGCTTGACGGCCTTGATGGCGGCCGAGAATCCGACGCGCGACACGGAGAGGCCTACGTTGACGGCCGGGCGAACACCGGAATTGAAGAGATCGGTTTCCAAAAAGATCTGGCCATCGGTGATGGAGATGACGTTGGTGGGAATGTAGGCGGAGACGTCGCCGGCCTGGGTTTCAATGACCGGCAAAGCAGTGAGCGATCCACCGCCGCGCTTGTCGCTCATTTTGGACGAGCGCTCGAGGAGGCGGGAGTGGAGATAGAAGACGTCACCGGGGTACGCCTCGCGGCCCGGCGGGCGGCGCAGCAGGAGCGAGATTTCGCGGTAGGCCATGGCGTGCTTGGAAAGATCGTCGTACATGACGAGGGCATGCTTGCCGCTGTCGCGGAAAAACTCGCCCATCGCGGTTGCCGCGTAGGGCGCGAGATAAAGCAGGGGCGCGGGCTCGGAAGCCGAAGCGGCGACGACGATGGTGTGGCCCATTGCGCCATGCTCGGTGAGCGTCTGCACAACCTGCGCGATGGAGGAGCGCTTCTGGCCGATGGCGCAGTAGATGCAAATGAGATCGTTTTTGGCGTTGTTGATGATGGTGTCGAGCAGGACGGCGGTCTTGCCGGTCTGGCGGTCGCCGATGATGAGCTCGCGCTGGCCGCGGCCGATCGGAATCATGGCGTCAATGGCCTTGAGACCGGTGGCCATGGGCTCGCGCACGGGCTGGCGGTCGATGATGCCAGGCGCCAGGCGCTCGATGGGCAGCGTTTCCGTGGAAGCGATGGGGCCCTTGTCGTCAATGGGCTGGCCCAGCGCGTTGACCACGCGGCCGATCATGCCCTCGCCTACCGGAATGCTCAAAATCTTTCCGGTGCGCTTGACCTCGTTGCCCTCGCTGAGCTCGGTGTACTCGCCCAGAATCACCGCGCCCACCGAATCTTCTTCCAGGCTCAGCGCCAGTCCGGCGATGCCGTGCGGAAAGCTCAACAGCTCGCCGGCCATTACCTTGTCCAGCCCGTGAAGCCGCGCAATGCCGTCGCCCAGCGAGGTGATGGTCCCGACTTCGTCCACCTGGACCTTGGAGTCGTAGTTCGCGATCTGCTCGCGAAGAAGCTGCGTAATCTCGTCTGCCTTGATCTGAGCCATTTCTTTCCTTTTAGGGGTCAGGGTTCAGGGGTCAGGGGTCAGTTGCCGGCTTTTCCAACA
>JBKQOX010000015.1:0-65707 GCA_052145255.1 Occallatibacter sp. | reverse complement strand
AAGCGGGTGATGTCGCCGATCTCGGCCACGAAGATGGCGGCGCTGACCGGGCCTACGCCTTTCAACGCCTGGACAGCGCGGTAACCGCGGTGGCCCCTCAGGCGCTTGTGCACCTGGCTCTCGGCGATGTCGACCTCGTCGTCGAAGAGCTCGATCAGCCGCCGGAGCGAGTCCACGCGGTAGCGGTAGGGCTGGTCGAGGGGCATCTTGTCCAGCAGCACCTGGCCACCTGGGCCGAACATGTCGTCTAAGGTCGGCAAGATCCCTTGCTTGGCCATTACCGCATGGACCTGGGCTTTGGCAGAGGTGCGTAGGGCTACGAGCTTGGCGCGGTAACGCACGAGCTCTCTTAGCTCTCGTACTTCGGGCGGGGCCACCCAGGCCTCGGGCAGGTCCTCGCGCCACAGGCGCTTGGCCAGCTCGGTGGCGTCCTCGATGTCGTTCTTCACGCGCCTTGTGTCCCAGTATCTGCCAAAGGCGATCCTGTGCGGTTACGTAGCCTTGTGCGATGAAGAGATCGTCCTGATTCGCGGCGTCGATATGCGGGACGCCGTGGGCGTCGCGGCGAACGGTGACCGGCGCGGAAAGGCCGGCAAGATGCACTTCGCCATCGAGCTGCGGCAGCGCGGCTTTGGCAGCGGAGCGGAGCCAGAGCACCGCGGCCAGCGGCGCCAGCGCGAGCAGAGCCAAAAATCCGCAGCCGGACCAAAGGAGAATCCGCAGCGAGCGGCGTTTGCGCCGCGGCGCCGTCGGCGATGGAAGCGAACTTGTTGGAGGTGAGTCAGACATTGATTCGGGCATTCACCGGATTCGAGGGCCAGCCTCAGAATACGACGACGCCTGAGCCGCTGAATCAGAATGACCGAAGTGATCAAAGCGCTTGCGCGGTCAATCTGCTGGATGCGCGGCCATTTGTGAGCCAGGCTTCTTTCGAACATAGAGGGCAAAAAGGAACAGAAGCAACAGAACAACTACCGCCACGACGAGCAAGCTGCCTTCCGGTCCGTCGGTGCCGCCACTCCAAAGAGGATTGCCCCCTTGAGCAGCGGAGAACAAGTGGCCCCGGCCTTGCTGGCCGCTGTCGGCCGTGCCGTAGAAGAATGTTTCAGCCCAGTCCCATGCGGCGTGGCAGCCGATGGCCCACCATGCGGAGCCGGTGACGTGGACACTGACGCAAAAGACGAACCCAATGGCGGCGGCGGCGAAGACTCCAATCCAGTTCTCGCCGCTGTTGGAAGTGTGGTGGAAGCCGAAGAACGTCGAAGTCACCCATGCAGCCTGCCAGAAACCTCTGCGTGGGGCAGCCTTTTGGTGAAGTTTGAGGCAAGGGAAGAATCCGATCGCAGCGGCCAGGTAGACGCCCCAAGCGCCGTTGCGTCCGGGATCGACGGCCACATAAACGCAAATGGCAACCTGTGCAGCAAGAGCCCACCAGAAATTGATGCCGCGAGTGAGCGTCGAAAGGGCGTAGCAGCGAAACAGGCCTTCTTCAACTGCGGCGACCACGAGAAAAGCGGCGGCCCAGAGCGCGCCGAGGCGAATTGCCGTCGTCGCAGGCAGCGCTGCCGGCGCGAGGCGCAGCCAGCCGCCCAAGGCCAGACCCCCAACGAGCAATGAGATTGCAGCGAAGCCGGCCGCCAGTCCGACGAGAAAACGCCGCGCGCGGCGCGGGCCGGCCAGGTTGTAGCTGAGGATGCCGCGATCCTCAATGAGGATCATGACGAGGGCGGCGGCGACGAGCGAGAGAAACGGAACGAGTTCCGCGATGAGGACAGCGCCCGCCGAATCGGCAGGCGTGTCGTGAATGAGGCCTGCCGCAAAGAAAAGCGTTCCGACGACCTCGCGGAAGAGGTAATACAGCCCGGCGAAGAGAAGGAGGGACCAGCCAGCGCGCAATCCATGCGGCCCGATGAAGACCCAGTCAAAATCGCGTCCATGTTCCGGTGGGGGCTGCGGCGCGCGCGGTGCGACTCCGGTGGAGGCAGGCCGCTGTTCGTTCACTGCGGGCTGGAACTGCGGCTCCATCGTGACTCCTTAACCTGCGCAGAAATCCACCTGCTGCGCCGAGTGGTGCAGAAAGGTACCCTACAGCATAACCAGTTTTGGGGGATTGTGGCGGTTCAAGCGTGAGTAAGTTCGAGGGAGCTTCACGGGCGCGCCTTCCACCCTTTCCGTTCGCTGCGGCGAACGGAATGGATGGAAGCTACCAGCAGTTTTGCCGGGTGGGGCGATTACTTCTCAGACGGCTGACCGGCAACCTCGAGGTGGTTTTCTACGCTGAAGACTCCAGGGACGGTGTTAGCCTGGATGCCAGCAACGTTCTTGTCGGTTTGCGAGTCGACCACGCCGTACAGCTCCACATGGCCATTCTGCACCGAGATGCGAATCGGCTTTTCGGGATCGATGGCGTACCGGTTCAGCGACGGGTAGCCGTAAACTGCGCGCGCCACCGCGAGCCGGATGCCGTTATCCATCGGCGAGACCGGGTCAACAGAAATGTCGTCGATCACATCCTTTACGCCAGGTGTTGTCGAGGCCACGGCCAGGGCCGAGTCACGGTTGGGATAGTCGTGGGCATGGCCGCTCAAGGTAACTACGCCGTTCTGGACGCTGATGGAAATGGCGTCGAACACATTGCCGTAGCCGATGCTGACGCTGGAGATCTTGTCAATCAGAGTCTTTTCCAACTGGGCATCGGGAACATCGGGTCCGGAGACCTGAATGTCGTTGCGGACCGCGGAGACGCCCTTTACCTTGTGAGCGATCTTGTCGGCATCGGCCTTGTTCTCATAATCACTAACCGTGCCGGACAAGGTCGCGACGCCGTTCGCGTCGACATTGACCTGAACATCCTTGAACTGCGATTTATTGAGCTTGGCGCGCACCGCGCTGGTGACATCCTGGTCTGGGGCCGCCTGCGAGAGCTGGGGAGCGACCAGAATTGCACCAAAAAGAGCCGCGGCAAAAAGCAATGAGTTACGACGATTGATCGTTACTGACATTGGGAACTCCTCCATCGTCAGAATTTCATTGTCCTGGCGTCGGTCCCTGACGTTGGGCCGACACTTCACGAGTCTACCGGTCTGTTTAGACACAGATGGGGTGTGATTGGTTGCGCGCGTAAAGCGAGAAATCACGAAGCAAAAGGGTTAGCGGTAACGGCGAGTGGCTTTGACGACCATCGAAAAGACGCCGGATTCATCGCGGGCCACGACGAGGGAGACGTGGTGATTGATGGCGACTTCCGCCTGGAGCAACTGCTGGCTGGTGGTGTTGACGTCAGTGGCGTAGGTGAGGGTGACGTTGCGACCCAACTGCTCCTCAACCGTGATGCGCGAGGTGGAGTTGCCGAATGCGCCAAGGTAATTGGGATCGATTTTCACGGAGCCGGCTCCGAAGAGCTTCTGGATGCGGCTTGAGACCGTAGCGTTGAGTGCGCCGCCGAGGAGTGCATCGGTGGTGGGATTGCTGATGGCCTGCTCCTGCTGCTGGGTGTAAAGGCGCTGCTGATTGGCCGTGTGGCCGAGCGCGAGAAGTGCGACCACATCCGCTTCAGGCAGCGGAGGATCGCTGCGGTAGGAGACGCTAAGCTTCTGCGGCGATCCGTGGAGGCCGAGGGAGATATCGTAGTCCTCGACGTGCGCCGTGGCGCTCAAGTCAATGATGGGCTCGATGCGGACTGGATTGGTGAAGGTGATGTCGCCGCGCTCAAGTTCGTAGCGGGTTCCGGCGATCAGAGCACTGCCCTCGGTGATGGAGACCGCGCCGAGAAGCGATGGAGACGCCAGAGTGCCGCGCAGACGCAGATTCACGTCGCCGGCCAGCTTGGCGAATGCGTTCTGAAAGTTCAACTGCGGCGAAGAGGAGATGTGCACGTCGAGTCGCACGTGGTTCGACGGAGCACTGGGCGGCGCAACGGATTGGACCGAGGAATTGGCCTGGACCGCGAGGGCGGCGAGGTCGAGATCGGGGCTGACGGCAAAACGCGTAATGAGCACATCGCCACTGAGGAGGAGGTTCGATTGCGGGCCCTGGAGCTGCAACCTGAGGTCGGCCAGCGAGCTGACGCCGGACGGATAGCGGATGTGAACGCTTTTTCCCGTGACAGTTAGGTCGGCGAAAATTCCGTGCTGGTAGGCGAGGTAGCCTGCCACATTGAGTTGTCCGCCGCCGGTCATGGCGGTGAGGGACTTCACTTCAAGCCGGTTCTGATTGAACTCCAGCGTGCCGCGCAACTGGCTCAGACCGTTGGGCAGATCTTCAAGCGAGAGCGAACCGTCCTGGAATTCGACGCTGCCCTGAAGCTCGGGATTCCGCATAGGGCCGTGGGCTTCCAAGTGGAAAGTGGTGACGCCGCCGGCGGTGAGATCGGGATCGAGGGTTTCAGCCAGCTTGAGATTGACGGAACCGCTGGCGGCAAGATCGAGCTGCTGTGAGCCCTCGAGCGATAGACTTCCTTCGGCACGAAGGTCGGTATTGTCGCCGGTTACGTGGAGCGGATCAAGGCGGACACGGTCGTCGGCAAGCGCGGCGTGCAGGCCCCCGTCGCTTTGCAAGTGGACGCCGGCGACGGTGACTGCCAACTGACGGAGCCGGGCGTCGCCGCGGAGTTGCTTGAGATCGGCGAGCGGGCCGTCGATGGAGACCGTTCCGGCGAGCGCAGAGTCAGCGGTAAAGGCCGTGACGTGCGCCATACGAAGAAGAGCGCCGACGTTGAATTGAGAAAAGTCGATGCGAGCCTGCGTTGCGTAGCCGCTCTGCAATTCCGTCTGGCCTTTCAGGTGCAGGTCGGCCCCCTGCAATTGCGCGGTCGCGTCGTAGATCAGCTGATGGCCGGCGGTGTGCGCCGAAACCTCGAAGGCGCCAAATCGTTGCCCGCCCAATGCGAGAGGGTCAACGGTTGCGCGGGCATTCAGCCTCGGATCGTCGAGCGAGCCGGAGCCGGTGATGTCGATCGAGAGCTTCCCGGCCGCTTCATAATTGTGCCGGCCGACCCACGCGATGCGAGCGATGTCGATTTGAGAGCCATGGGCATCGACGTCGAAAGTTCTCGCGTCGAAGTCATAGTTTCCTGACCCCGAGATGAGTCCGCCGGCATCTGTGGCGCGGGCCGAGACGATTTTGAGCCGATGATCGGCGAGCGCGGCCTGGACGCGAAGTTGCGTAACCGGCTCGCCATATATGGCACCGCTATCCATCTGCAACGAGCCTGAAGCTGCGGGTTTGCGGAGCGGCCCGTTGGCAGTGAATTGCGCATCGAATTCGCCGGTGACCGGAAAGCTCTGGGCAAAAAACGGCTGCAGATCCGCGATGTCGATGTGGGCGGCGTCAACGCGCACATCGAGGACGGAATCGCCATCGTAGGTTGGTTGCGGACTGCCGGCAGAGTGACGATGGGGCATCGATGGGGAACCAACTCCAAGAGACGCGTCGAGCGTTCCACTCAACGCAATTCTGGAATTCCCATGGAGCAACTGAGCGTGCTGAATCGAGATCTGGGATAGTGAATAGCTGCCTTCGGCGTTGATGGAATTGAAATGCACGAAGCGTGGCTGGGGGGAATCGCCGGTCGCGGGCGGCATTTCGACGGCAAGTTGCGTGGCCTTTAGCGTGCCTGCGATGTGCGGCTTGATCAAGGAGCCTGTCCAGGTTCCGCGAAAATCGGCTTGTCCCATAAGGGACACAGGCAGAGCCGCTGTTCCTCTCTTGCCATTGCGCTCCAATCCCAGGCTGCGGAGGACGGCGTCGAACTCCGAAATGTCATGGGAATGCAGGTCGACGATGAGCGAAGAAGCGCTCGTGACGGGATAAGCACCGAGCGAGCCTCTCGCAGTGAAATCGCTCGCGGGCAAGTGCAGCTCAAAATTGCGCAAGTCCACTCCGCCGTTGCGCTGCGTATAGGTGGCGTCGATGACGCCGGCCGCGGGCGCCTCACCGGCGGGCGTTGGCTGCATTGGGCTCAGAGCAAGAGTTGACGAGACGGCGATCGTGCGCACATCGCCGTTCGACCATGTAGCAATTGCCGGGCCATCGACGCCAGCAGCAAAACCAAGCCGACGATATTGGGGCGGGCAGACGATATTGAGAATCGTATCGAGCGGAACTCCCTTGAAGTTGGCTGTCACCTTGCCGTTCATCGGGATAGGAATGACCGCGGGGTGGACGAGCACGTTGCGTGCGCGGCGCGATTCCTCGGAATCAGGAGCGGTGATGGGCCCCGTAATCTGCGCGGGAGCGAATTTTGCTCCGGGAAGCCAGGGCGCGAGCGAGACGGAGCCTTCGATTTGGCCGCCCTGGCGCATGCGGGCGACGATCTGAGTAATCAGCAGCTTTCCGCGATCGGCGTCGATGCGCGCATCGAGGTTTACCCCCGTGGCGTTCATGCCCGCGCCAAGGTATGAGCCGCCGTCCACATGGACGTCGCCGGAAATTTGAAAAGCGGGCGCAGTGCCGCCAGCGGCGAGATGGAGATGAGCGATGCCCTGGGGCGAATCAGCGTACCCGGTAACTGGATCGAGGAGCCGCATGTCGAGGTCGCCATCGAAATTCGCCTGCCAGCGAGGATGGGTGAAATCATCCAGCGTTCCCGTGACCTGGAGCACGCGGTCCTGCTCCCCGCGACTGTGCGCAGTGAGTTGAAAGCTGTGCAAAGCAATGCGATTGCGCTGGAGTACGAGCGCGAGCTGAAACTTTCCGTGTATGGGCGGAGCTTGCTTTCGCGGCAACTGGCGAGCGAGGACGAGATCTTCGGCGGCGGCATTGATGCGATAGCTCTCGAGCGCGCGGAACGGCCCGGGCACGTAGATCATTTGAAGCGATACGTCGTCGGCTTTGAAGTCGAGCGGAAGATAGCGATTCTGAGCGTCGAATGCGGCGGCGCGATCGTCGAAATCGAGAGTTCCCTGTTCGACCAAGATTTGGCCCGCGCGCAGATCGAAGAGCGTGCCGACGGCCGACTCACCACGCTTTTGGGGCCGGAGTGGACGCGGCTGATTCGTCGAGCCGTCGCGGTACACGATGAAGTGCAGTTGCGGCCGGTCAATCTCGAGGTTGCGCAGCGAAATATGTGGAGTGAAGAAGCCGAAGATGCTCACTTGGACGCGCAGGCGGTCGATTTGGGCGTAGGGCGCATCGCTGGGATCCTCAGTGCCATGAATGACCACCCCGTCAGCTTCGGCTTCGAGGTGAAGAAGCCGCCAATGAAACGACACAATCTGCGTGCGGCCGCCGGTGGCCGTTTCAATTTGAGCGATGATGCGCTTGCGAACGAGATTCTCGAACGCGGCAGAGCTGGCGATGAAGTAGGCGCCGACTGCCGCGAGTCCAAGCAAAACGGCCGCCGCCGCGAGGCTCAGCGGCAGATGGCGAAGGAAGAATCGGCGCAACCGCGTGCGCTTGCCGCGTGGAAGAGGCTGGAGCGGAGAGGGTTGATCCGGGGAGATTGAAGTAGGGGGGCGATCGGTCATTTTCGCTCACCTAGGCTCGCACCTGTATTCGCAGCGGGGGCCGCACCTGCGCTCGCAATGGGGTTCGCAGTGGGATCGGAGTTCAGGGCCGCAGCGGATTCGAGCGATGGATCGAGGACTTCAACGTCCCCCTGGCTGCGCAGATTCGTGAGCCACGCGTCGAAGAGAACATTCACCTGCTTCTCGAGCAGGATTTCTTGAATACGAGGAGCCACCTGATCCAGCGGCGGAACGGTTTCGCCGGGAGCATACTGCGGAAGCAGGATGTCGTGGTAGTAACTTTCGACCTGCTGCGGTGAGATCTGGATGCCCTGGCGAAAGCGCTGCTCAATGAAGCTCAAAATCTCAAGCCGATATCGGAGATAGGATTCGACCCGCTCCGGCGTGAGCCCGTGCGCGGCAAGAAACGCCTTCCACCCGGCGTCGGTGGCGCAGTTTTGACGGCGGCAGGCGGGGAGCTGCTTGCGAATCTGTTCGAGGCGAGCGTTGACTTCATCCTGCGAGGGCGCGATGGCCTGCATGTCCTGTTCGCGAATCTGTTGCTCAATGAGGGCGCGGCTGATCAGCTGCTCGAGCGCCCCCTGCCGCGTGAGCGTGCCCTGGCCGACGAGATTGGGATCGAGGATCGAGAGGCGAATTTCATCGTCAATGTCGCTGGCCAGAATGGCGCGCTTGTTGACGACGGCGACCACACGATCCAAGACGACGGGAGCAGAAGATGGGTCCGATTGAGCCGCGCACAAGGCGGCGCAGGGCGCAAACAGTGACGCGGCGCAAAGCCATAAAGCAGCGTGGCCACGAGCAAACAGGAACCGGATTGGCATGCGCGCATTCATCAGAAGGCCTGCCCAAGACTGAAGAAGAAGTTGATGTGCGGGGACTGGCCGACGTACGGGTCCGACTCGAAGCCGGGAAGATTGGGGGGACTGCCGGCCGGTGTCGGAATGGAGTAGTTGATATTCACCGGATAGATCGGCGGATTCAGGTTATAGCTTACGTCGAAACGGATGGGCCCAACCGGAGTGTGGTAGCGCAGGCCCAGGCCCAGGGCGTGCGAAAAGTCATTGAAGCTGCACAGGCCTTGCTGGCCGGTTGACGTATACGGGCCATTGGGAAGGTACGTCTTAGGTTGGCCGAGAGTCGCCAGTTGACGGCAGGCATCGCTGTCGGGCTGGTGCACGCGCAAAAAGCTGGCCCAGGCATCGCCCGCATTGGTGAAGACATTGCCCATATCGTGAAAGACAACAATGCTCACCGTGTTGCCCAGCCAGGGAAGCGTGGGAGGCGGCAAGCGCAACTCGGTGCTGTTGGTGAGCGCTCCGGCGCCACCAATCTGGAAACCGGTTTCGGGATCGCGCGGCCCGGCGGCGTTCTGCGAGAATCCACGCAGCGAAACCGCGCCGCCAGCGTAGAGGCGCTCGGGAAGCGGAATGATACCGTTGGGGCCACTGCCGAAGGTGCGAATCTGGCCATAGCGCGTGTTGCGGGCCACTACGAAGCGGCCCTTGTCGAAGCTGTAATAGCTCGAATTCGATGTGTCGATACGGTTGAACTCGGCCTCCGCTCCAAAGAATCGGTCGGACAAGAATTCCTGGAAGCTTGAGTAGGTGCCACGGCGGGCATCCATGGGAACGTCGCGGGTGTCGCGAATCCATGTGAATGCCGGGCCGCCGACGCGCGTTGCCGTCGACAGTTGAGAAATCTCTCCGGGATAAACCTGCAAGCTGCTGGCAGCCACTTTCACGCGGCGGAAGTCGATCTCGTAGATGAACGTGTTGGCGCGAGAAATCCAGGAGCCGGGCCGGTTGAAGTTTTGAGTGAAGCGGAAAGCTCCTTCGAGGCGGGAGGCGACGTAGGTTGAGACATCCAGGCTGTTGGCGTAGCCGCCGGAAAAGGTGAAGGCGAAGTTCGGATTGCCTTCAAGGTGCGGGACCTGGTAGAGCAGGCCAAGGCTTTGCTCAAGCAAGCCGTAGGTGCCGCGCAGCGAAACGGATTGCTCACGCCCGAAAAGATCGTTGCGCGTGATGTCGGCGAGCCCGCGGGGGCTGACGCCGGTTTTGCCGTTGGGATTGCACGCGACGCCCCCGGCGGTGGCGCCGGCGCAGTTGTTCTGCGGCTGGCCGGTTTGAGCCTCGAATCCAACGCCGTAGGTAAACGTCCAGCGCCGCGCTTCGACCGCCTGGAGCAGAATCGTCTTGCGCGTCGAGGCGCCGTCCGGGTTTTCGACGGCGGCATCGACTTCGTTGAAGAGGGCGAAGTTATAGAGATTGCGCTGCGTGTCGGTGAGAGCCGCTTGATTGAGTGGATCGCCGGGGTGGATCGTGATGGCGCGGGCTACGGTTTGCGGGCGCGTGAACTGGAGGCCAGTCAACGACACGTCGCGGACAAAGATCTGCTCGCCCTCATCGACTTGGAAGACGACGTCGACTTTGTTGGAATCGGAGCGCTCCGGCTGTTGGTTGACGGTCACTGCCGCTTGATCGAAGCCGCGGCTGTAGTAGGCGGTGACGATCGCGTCGTGGTCTCCGGCCAGGTTGCGCGGTGAAAGCATCTGGCCCGGCATAGTGTTCATGAGCGCAGTGAGCGCGGCCGTGGCGATGTGGCCGTTGCCCTCAATGGCCAGCGTGCCCACGCGCAACTGTGGACCCTCCGCGATGTGGTAGGTCACCTGGAGCGGGGCGGTTTGCGCGATGCCGGCCTGCGCGCCGCTGGGTGGCGGGTTATCGGCCACCACCGTCTCCGGCGTGCTGGTTTCAGGCGTCACTTTCACTTGTGAGAAGCCGTTGCTCTGATAGACGCCCTGGAGCGCGTTGACATCAGCCAGCACCAGCGCCTGGCTGTAGATTCCATGGCGGTCGAGAACGCCCGCGGCGCGGACGCTGAGCAAGTCCATCAGCGTCGCCGAATCGAAGTAATGATTGCCGTCGATTGCGACTTTCTGCACGTGGCGGCGTGGGCCAAGCTGGACATTGAAAAGAATGTCGACGCGATTACTGCTCGGCGATTGAGATTGGTGATCGACCTTGGCGTCAAAGTAACCCAGGCTCTGAAAATAGTCGCGCAAACGGCGGTTGCCCTCGTTGAGCAGGTCCTCGTCCACGCTGCCTTCTTCAAAGATGGGGACGAGATGCTTGACGCGATCCGCTTCAATGGAAGCGCCCTGGACTTCGACCTTGACGACGGGGCCGTGATTGGCAGTGAAGCGATAGTCGACGGACTTGGTGGCGGCGTTGTATTGCGCGGACTCGAGCTTGACGTCGGCTTCAAGCCGGCCCTGCCTCTGGAACTCGCGAAGTACGCCATCGAGGGCACGATTGACGGTATCGTGGTCGACATGAGCGCCAATGCGCAGCCCGGCGCGGCGGCGAAATGTCTCGAGGCTCATGCCCGAGTCGCCCGTAACCGTAACCTTGCCCACGCGCGCCCTTATTCCCGAGGCCACGCGAAACGCGACGTCGGCGAGTTGTTGATTGGGGTGGGGCGTTATGGCCTGCGTGATCGCCGCTCCAAAATAGCCGTTCTGCTCGAGCGCGGTGCGCATTTGCTCCACAGCGCGAAGCATCTTGGCCTGCGTGAGACGGGTTCCAGCTTCGAGCTGAGAGGCGCGCTGGAGCTGTGTGTTCATGGTCGCCCCGACGGCACCGTCGACGCTCACTGTGCCGATGAAGGTGCGCGGGGTTCCGAGGAAGATCAACGCTACTCCGCCGGCCTGGCGCGAACCCTCAACTTCGACAGTGTCATACAGCCCGCTCGCGTAAAGCTCCCGGAGGCTCCTTCTCACGTTGTCGGCGGTCAGCGGTGCCCCTTCTGCCTGGGCCAGGTTGCCGGGGAGCGGCGCCAGGCGGTCGGCGGAAACGCCTTCAAAAGAGATGTGCATCACGGGCAAACCTTCCAATGCAACCATGGGATCGTTGTCGGAATCGGCTTGCGGCAAACTGTCTGTGGCGGAGGCGCTCAGGCCAGTTTCGGGAGGTGCAGCCGGCGCCTGGCACCGGGCGGAGATTGGCGCGCTTGCAAGGCAAAAAAGGATCGATGTGAAAACAGTGGGGGCAAAGATAACCAGGCCGCGCGATCGGAGAAGGGAATGCAACGCGAGCCGAATGCAGAGAAGCCGGTAAGCGATACGATGTTGCAGGGCCGTTGGGTGTTCCATGGCATCGACGCGGACGGCGCTCACCGCCCGCCGCCGGGGGCCAGATGGAACGCCGCATCTTACTACCGGCTTTGTTTCGAAGACCATATCTTAAAAAGTGCGGTGGAACCGCAGCATCCCAGCGCAAAGCGGGAGCGGCTCAACACGCGCTCTCGAAGGGCGTCGGCTTGGGTTTCTTTATGCGAACTCAGCCAACCTTAATTGCCTAACCTTATACTAACCAGTAAGGAAGCTGCGTCAAAACCAGAGAAAGTCTGCTCCGTCTGTCTCCTAACCGGCAAGCCGGAGTCGATTCGCCGAAGCGAAGTGCCAAGCGGTTGGGACCCTGTTTCGCCACGCCTGTTGCGGTGGGAGGGCACCCGGCAGCAACGGAATTCCCGCATGAGATGGGAATCCAGAAAGAAGAACTGCAATTTTGGATTGGCCGATGCGAGCTTTTGCCGCCTCGCGCAAGGATTCGGCTCGAGAGAAACCCTTAAGGAAGTGCATGCCCAATTCTTCTTCCCCCGCGCAAGCGCCCGGAAGCATCCGGCCAAATGCAGGCAAGGAGCAAGGACGCTCGGCTTCCAGACCGGCTAATCCGGCGGAAGGTGAAGTTTTGACGCGCGCTCAGGCGGGCGATCATGAAGCCTTTGCGCAGCTGTATTCTCTCCATAAGCGCCGCATCTACTCGCTTTGCCTGCGCATGGTGGGCAACGTGGCAGAGGCTGAGGACCTGACCCAGGAGGCGTTTCTGCAGTTGCATCGCAAGATCGCCACTTTCCGGGGCGATTCGGCTTTTTCAACATGGCTGCACCGGCTGGCCATCAACGTGGTGCTGATGCAGTTGCGCAAGAAAGGGCTGGCCCTGATCTCGCTGGACGAGGCCATGGAGCCGGCGCCCGAAGAAGGCCCGAGCCGGAGCTTTGGGGCACCGGATCTGACGCTGAGTGGAGCCATCGACCGGCTGGCGCTAGAGCGGGCCGTGGCCGATCTGCCAACCGGGTACCGGCTGATCTTTATCCTTCACGATGTGGAGGGTTTTGAGCATAATGAAATTGCGTCGATGCTGGACTGCTCAATCGGCAACAGCAAGTCGCAATTGCACAAGGCGCGACTGAAGCTGCGCGATGCCCTGCGCAGCCCGAAACGCCCGGAGGAGCAGCCATGACCGGCGATCCCGCCAAAATGAGCTGCGAGGAGTTTCAGGAGCAACTACCCGAGCTGATTGGCTCCGGGGAGGACGTGTCTGCCCATCCTCATTTGGAGAGCTGCGACCGGTGCCGTGCCTTGCTGACCGAACTGGAAACGATTGCCGAAACCGCCCGCCAATTATTTCCCAGCGTGGAACCCCCGGATGAGGTTTGGCAGCAGATCGAGTCGGCCCTCAAGCGTGAAGCAGAGTAGGGCGGCAACCGAAGGCGATTCGGGCACCGGAGCGACCTTAGAAATCCGGTTCTGCTCACCTTCCAGTGTCTTCTGCCGATAGATCCCACGAATGGGTGCGCACCGCCCGGCTCCGTTGGACGTAACCCTTAGAGAAACCAACGCCGAAAGATACGAAGACCGGGTCTCCGCGTGCAGATTCTCTGAGCGTTGGCCGGGGCCTCTGGGATGAGGGGCTCCCTTTGGAACCGAAATAGAGGCTGGCACGTAAGACGAGTCATTCCTTATCCCAAAATAAGATTGGCGAGGGGGCGGAAGTTGCAACTTTTGCAGGTTTTGAGCAATCTAATGAAGGAAAGTTGACACGAGGACACTCAATGCCTAACCAGCCAGCCAACCCTGAAAATGAAGCTTCTACCCGGAACGCCGCGGGAACCCGCAGAATTCCGGTGCTGCCGGTCCGCGACACCGTGCTGTTTCCCCATGCGGTGCTGCCGCTTACGGTCGGTCGTGAAAGCTCGATCCAACTGATCGAGTCGCTGGGAGAGGAGCGCGCCATTGTGGTCGCGGCGCAACTTGACCCTCGGCTGGACGCTCCCAAGCCGGCTGACCTGCACACTGTTGGAACACTGGCGACTGTGCACAAGATTGTGCGCATGCCAAACCAGAGCCGTTTTGTATTTACAGAAGGCGTGAGCCGCGTCCGCCTCTTGGGGTTCGTGCAGTCGGATCCGTACATGGTGGCGGAAGTGGAGACTCTCGAGGAGCTGGCGCCGGCGAGTTCGCCGGAGTTTGAGGCCCTGGTGCGCAACGTGGTTGGGCAGTTCCAGCAGATCGTCACCGAGTCGCCCACGCTTTCAGACGAGTTGAGGACTATCGCCGCCAATATCGACGAACCGGCAAAGCTGGTGGATTTCGTGGCATCCTCGCTACCCTTCTTGACCACCGACGATAAGCAGCAGTTGCTGGAGACGCCGGGCATCGCGGACCGGCTGGAGCAATTGAACAAGCTACTGGCGAAGGAGATCGAGGTGCAGCAGTTGCGCACCAAGATCCAGACAGAAGTCCAGGACCAGGTGCAGCAGTCGCAGCGCGACTACTACCTGCGCGAACAGCTCAAGGCCATCCAGAAAGAGCTGGGCGAACAGGACGAAGGTCAGCGCGACATCGAGGAGTTGCGGCAGAAGATTGAAGCCTCTGGGATGCCAGAGGATGTGAAGAAAGAGGCGCTGAAGGAACTGGGTCGGTTGCAACGCATGTCTCCTATGGCCGCGGACTACGGGCTTACCCGGAACTACATTGAGTGGCTTGCAGTGCTGCCGTGGGCCAAGAGTTCCGGATCGAAGATCGATATCGGCAAGGCTCGGGAGATCCTCGACGAGGACCACTATGAGCTCAAAAAGGTAAAGGACAGAATTCTGGACTACCTAAGCGTGCTCGAACTGAAGCCGGACATGAAGGGTCCGATCTTGTGCTTCGTCGGGCCGCCGGGAGTGGGCAAAACAAGTCTGGGCCGTTCGATCGCGCGCGCGTTGGGACGCAAATTCCAGCGCATCTCGCTGGGCGGCATGCACGATGAGGCTGAGATTCGCGGCCACAGGAGAACGTACATCGGCGCGCTGCCGGGACAGATCATCCAGAGCATTCGGCGGGCGGAAACGAACGACCCGGTGATCATGCTCGATGAAGTGGACAAGCTGGGACGGGACTTCCGCGGCGATCCGGCATCGGCGCTCTTGGAGACGCTGGACCCAGCCCAGAACAATACGTTCCGGGATAACTACCTTGACGTGCCGTTCGATCTGTCGAAGGTGCTGTTCATCTGCACGGCGAACATGCTGGACACGGTTCCGCCTCCGCTGATCGACCGCATGGAGATCATTCCGTTGCAGGGCTACAGCGAAGAGGAGAAGGTCCACATCGCGAACCAGTACTTGATTCCGCGGCAGATCAAGGAGAACGGGATTACACCGGAGCAGATCGAGCTGCCGGAGGGATCAGTGCGGTACATCATCCGCCATTACACGCGCGAGGCCGGCGTGCGCAAGCTGGAGCAGACCATCGGAACGGTGTGCAGAAAGCAGGCGCGGCGCGTGGTCGAAGGCCACCCGGAAAAGCTGGTGGTGACCAGGGAGACGCTGAAAGAGTTCCTTGGCGGCATCCAGGTGCGCGTTGAAACCGAGGTAGCGGAGCGGGTGAAGCGGCCCGGCGTGGCCGTTGGGCTGGCATGGACACCGGCCGGCGGCGACATCCTCTTCATCGAAGCCAACAAGATGAAGGGCAAGGGCGGCTTCACGATGACCGGGCAGATCGGCGAGGTGATGCAGGAATCCATGCAGGCCGCGCTGACCTGGGTACGCTCGAACGCTGCGCGGCTCGGACTGGCCGAGGACTTTACCAAGGAGATGGACCTGCACATTCACGTGCCCGCAGGCGCCATTCCGAAGGACGGCCCTTCGGCTGGCGTGACCATGGCGACCGTGCTGGCGTCATTACTCACGGACACGCCAGTAAGGCCGCTGACGGCCATGACCGGCGAGATCACACTGAGCGGCAATGTGCTGCCGGTGGGCGGGATCAAGGAGAAGTTCCTGGCGGCGCGACGGGCCGGAGTCGAAAACATCATCCTGCCGGCAGAGAACCGCCAGAACGTGGAAGAGGATCTGACGCCGGAGATGATGGAAGGCGTGACGGTGCACTATGCCAGCGAAATTGAGGACGTGCTGGCGGTGGCATTGCCGCTGCTGGCAGCACGGCCGCAAATGCGACCCACCGCAACGAGGCGGGCCGCGAGCACAGCTGGCGCAGCCGCGTAATCGTTCCTGATTTTGTGCAAGCGGGCCGGCGGTTTTGCCAGCCTTTCTTTTTTGAGGGAACCCTCTGGGCTGGTCCCGCTGTTAACTCCTCAACATCATTTACAAGGACCGAGGCTGTTTGAGTTGCCATCGACTCAACCCCTGATTTCAAGCAGCCACGTCTAATCTATAGAGCAGTATTCATTTTCTAACCATGCATGTACGCGTGATCGCCTTTGGGATTTTGAAGGAGTGGCTCGGCCCCGATGCCGTCGAGGCGGAGCTGCCGGAGCGAGCGACGGTGGGATCGTTGCTTGAACACCTGCGCGCTCGGTTGCCGGAGCGCGCACCAAAAGAGGCGCTCAGCGGCATTGCAGTGGGCGTGAATGCTGAATATGCCCAGGCTGCGCACATTCTGCGTGAAGGGGATGAAGTGGGGCTGCTGCCGCCGGTTTCCGGCGGTACTGCGCATGCCTCGAATGCTTCGGAGGAGAGCAGCGCGGATTCGAATGTTCTCGTTGGGCTAACGCGAGAGGCGATCGATGCGGACAGGGTTGTTGCAGCCGCCAAGAGCGGCGAGGACGGCGCCGTGGTGGTGTTTGACGGAATTGTGCGCAACCATTCGCGCGGACGCCGGACACTGTGCCTGGACTACGAGGCCTATGAAGAGATGGCAGTGAATCAGATGCGGGGGCTGGGCAAGAAAGCGCGCGAGCGATTCGGCGTGCGTCAGGTAACCATGGTTCACCGCCTGGGGCGGCTGGAAATCGGCGAGACGAGCGTGCTAATCGTCGTGGCCTCGGCGCACCGCTCGGCTGCTTTTGAGGCCTGCCGCTGGCTGATCGACACCGTCAAGCAAACTGTGCCCATCTGGAAAAAGGAGACCTTTGCCGACGGCCAAGTTTGGGCGCCGGGAGAGCCGTTTCCTGAAGGACTCGTGGTGGACATCGCGGAGGCGCCGCATGAGGGCTAGGCGCAGCTGTTTACGCAACGCGATGGCCGGTTTCTCAGCGATGATGGCGCTGGTCCCCGTGGCGATGACAGCACAGGAGGCCACGTTCCATGTTGACGTGAAGCTAGTGAACATCTTCGTCAACGTCACAGATAAGAACGGGGCGATCGTAGGCGGCCTGACCAAAGACGATTTCGCAGTGTTCGAGGACAACCGGCCGCAGCAGATCGCGGTCTTCGAGCGGAAAACCGACGTGCCGCTGAATCTGACGCTGGCGATCGACACGTCGGGAAGCGTGCGCAAGGATCTGGACGAGGAAGCGAGCGCGGCGCGCCACTTCGCTCACGACATTCTGCAGCCGAAGGACCAGATGAGCGTGCTCGAATTTGCCACGGACGTAACCGAGTTAACTGGCTTCACAAGCAACCTGTCGCAGATTGACCGCGCCGTCGGTCAGCTTCGCTCCGATTGGGCAACGGCACTGTACGATGCGATCTGCCTGGGTTCCCAGGGCCTGGGCAAGCGGGAGGGGCGCAAGGCGTTGGTACTGGTCTCGGACGGAGACGACACGGCCAAGTCCTCGACCTACGCGCAGGCGTTAGAGGCAGCGCTGCGCAATGAGGTAATGATCTATTCGCTGATCGACGTGCCGATTGAAGCCAGCGCCGGGCGTGACCTGGGCGGCGAACATGCGCTGATTACACTTTCAGAAGAGACGGGCGGAAAGCATTTCTATGTCGGCGAGGGCGGGTTGGACAAGGCTTTTGCCCGGGTGAGCGACGACCTGAGAACACAGTATTTGCTCGGCTATTATCCGAAGAATCAAGAGCCCGGAAGGACCTTTCATCGAGTGGTGGTGACGATTCCGCGCGCCGCGACGGACGAATTCAACGTGGGCAACAAGGCCGGATACTACGCGGATACTCGCCCGCGTGAAAACTAGAGCCATGTTGAAATGAGGTAACCTGACGCCATGAAGTATCGATCTTGTTTGTGCCTGTTCGCGATGATGGTGGCTTGCACACTGCCTGGCTTTGCAAAGACTCATCAAGGCAAGATACGCGTCCTCATTGTTGACGGCTTCAGCAACCACGACTGGCCGCAGACCACCCTGCTACTGCGCGGCATACTTGAGGCGGCCGGGGAATTCACGGTGCAGGTAAGTACCGCGCCCCTGGAGCCCGGCTCCGCGGCATGGGAGGCGTGGCGGCCGCGTTTTGCGGACTACGACGTCGTGATTCAAACCTGCAACGACAACGGCGGGAACGGCCTTCTGCAGGGATTGAATCAAAAACCACAATGGCCTGTCGCGGTAAAAAAGGATTTTGCGGACTACGTTCGCAAAGGCGGAGGCGTCTATATCTTCCATGCCGCCGAGAACGCCTTTGTCGGTTGGAAAGAATATGAAGAAATGGTGGGACTGAGCTGGCGCGAGGCGGATTATGGCACCGCGATTCGCGTGAGCGACGACGGAAAGATTATGCGGATTCCGGCAGGCGTGGGCCGCGGAACAGGCCACGGGCAGCGCTCCGATGTCCTGGTGAAGCGTCTGGGCGACGACCCGATTCATACCGGTATGCCGGGGGCTTGGCTCTCGCCCGACATGGAGGTTTACTACTATGCGCGCGGCCCAGCCAAACGGCTGCATGTCCTGGCCGATGCGCGGGATTCCGATCCCAAGTTGGGTTTGTTGTGGCCGGTGGAGTGGACGACTACCTTTGGAAAGGGGCGCGTCTACATCTCCACCTATGGGCATGTGTGGCCGGGGGACGTGCGGCCGCCGGGATTGCGCGACGCCGCTGTCCAAACCATCATTCCGCGGGCGTTGGAATGGCTGGCCCGGAGGCCGGTCACATTCCCGGTGCCTGCGGATTTTCCGGGTACTTCCGCAGTTTCGGTCCGCGACTAGATTGCGCGGAGGTTTTGAGCCGGTTTTGTCTGCCTGGAGACATCCTCGGCAGGAAAAGCTGCGGGATCAGAAGCTGGAATGCGCAAGAACGGATGACCGCATCTAAAATGATGCTGTGACTTCTCCCTTGTCCTCGCGCCGCCGCTCCAAGACGCCTCCGCCGGGCGAGACCGGCCAGGAAGGACTCTACCTGCGCTCATTGAGCGATCGCCAGGTGATCGTGAACATCAAGTTGAGAGACGGCGAGACGGTACGCGGGTGGATCGAGTACTTCGACGACTCCATGCTGCGTCTGACGCGCGAGGGTCAGCCCAATCTGTTCATCTACAAGAACCAGATTCGCGCCATTACCGAAGCGGGCCGGCGGCGGGTAACCCGCTATGAGACCGCAGATGGGCCCGGATCGGACGGACACGAACCGCACGGGGCGGGGCTGTGAGCGGCGCAGCGGAGCCAGCGGAACCGCAAAACCTTACCTATATTCCGAAGGCAGCGGCGATTGCGCGCGAGGCAGGGGCGCGGCTGCGCGAATTCTACGCGCAGGGTGTGGAGACCGAGTACAAAGGCGACGTAGACATTGTGACCGTGGCCGACCGCGCGGTGGAGAAGCTGATTCGCACGCGGCTCGGCGAGGTGTTTCCGGATCACGGCGTTTACGGCGAGGAGGGCACACGCGAGCGGATGCAGGGCGAGTTCCGCTGGTACGTGGATCCGTTAGATGGGACGACGAACTTCGCTCACGGGTTTCCGCAGTTCTGCGTGTCAATGGGCCTCGAGCACAGGGCGGCGGGCGTGAAAGCCGACGAGGATGGAACGCTGGTGGCCGGAGTGATTTACGATCCGCTGCGCGATGAGCTGTTCACGGCAGAGCGAGGGCAGGGCGCGCAGCTGAATGGGAAGGCAGCGAAGGTTTCGCGCACGCCGGAGCTGGCCGAGGCGCTGCTGGCGACGGGCTTTCCAAGCCGCAAGCGGCATGCGAGCCCCAACGTTCACTTTTATCAGGAGTTCACATTGCGCTCGCACGGGGTGCGGCGAGCTGGTTCTGCGGCGCTCGATCTGGCGTATGTAGCCTGCGGGCGCATGGACGCCTTTTGGGAGTTCAATCTGAATCCATGGGATACGGCAGCCGGAATCCTGCTCGTGGAAGAAGCCGGCGGACGGGTGACGGACTTTGCTGGCAGGCGGTTCCAGTTGAAGAGCGACGAAATTCTGGCGACAAACGGGCTGATTCACGAGGAGCTGATCGGCTTCTTTGGCGACATGTTCGCAGGGCGGAATCTGACACCGATTCCTACGCCGGAAGAGTTCGCGAAGGCGCGGGCGGAGCGAGCAAAAACCGGCAGGGAGTGAGGGCGGCGACCCTTCCCGCATGGCAAAACGCGGGCGAAACAGTGGAAGTCAGGCCGCGGGGCCGTATGCTACTATCAGCGTCGTAAAGATCAGAGCGGATCTCAAGCGCGAGGCCGCGGGAATCTCCGGAGAGAGCAGAGATGGCATACGTCATTGCAGAACCCTGTATCGGCACCAAGGACACCGCCTGTGTGGACGCCTGTCCCGTCGATTGCATCCACCCCAAGAAAGATGAAGCCGGTCATGCCGAAGCCGATCAGCTTTTCATCGACCCGGTCGAGTGCATCGACTGCGGTGCGTGCGTGCCGGTATGCCCGGTTTCGGCCATCTTTGCGCAGGACGACCTGCCGGAAAAGTGGGCCCACTTTACTGAGAAGAACGCCGCGCACTTTGGCCGGTAGCGGCTGAAAAGCATTGAGCGGTAGTAGCCGAAGACAACGCGCATCCCGCCCGGCGGAATGCGCGTTTGTGTCTGTGGGCGCTGTGCCGCGGCGGTGCGATGATGGGGATGCATGAGTGTGCTCACTTCAGAGGCGGTGGTTCTGCGCACCTGGCCGGTGCATGAGTCCGACCTGCTGGTGAGCTTCTTTACGCGCGATTACGGCCGGCTGAAGGGCATGGCCAAGGCGGCGCTTAAGAGCCGCAAGCGGTTTGGCGGGGCGCTGGAGCCGATGACGGTGGCGCAGGCGTGGTTTGCCGAGCGGCCGCGGCAAGAATTAGTGAGGCTCGATCAACTGGAGATTCTGCGATCACCGTTGTCGGCGCCGGTGGACCAGGCGCGCATGGCGGTACTGAGCTTTTATGCCGAGGTGATTGACGAGGCGCTGCCGGAGCGCGATCCGCAGGCGACTGTGTTTCGTTTGCTGGCCAGTGTGCTGGAGCATACGAGCGCTGTGAAGGCGGAGACGATGCAGCCCCAATCCGCAGGGCCCCAATTCTCAGGACCTTGGATGGCGCTGACGTATTTCTCGCTGTGGATGACGCGCCTGATGGGCCTGCTGCCCGACATCGGTCACTGTATGGTGTGCGGAGACACGCTGAGCGAGGGCGAAGTGCGCTTCAACGCTTATGCCGATGGGTTGTTTTGCGGTGTGCACGCGAATGGATCGGGGAGCGGGCTCTCGGCCGACTCGTGGCAACTGGCGCAGCGGATGCTGCGGGTGCCGGCAGCCAGTTTTGCGGGCGAGGCGTGGCCGCGGAAGCGTGGGCAGGATCTGCGGCGTTTCACGCTGCAGACACTGGAGCGGCATCTGGAACGGAAGCTGAAGACAGCCGAGGCGATCGCGAGGCTGGGTGGGTGAAGGGTTGGGCTGAAAGAGACTCGCCCTATGTTCCAGGGCTCATCTCCAAAGTAATGCGAAGGATGACCAGCTCGCCTTTTGAATTCACCCTGGCTGATAAAATCCGAAAGAGTCCCGATGAGAGAGAGCTGCCTGTGCCCGTTGCCCAGCCCGAAGCGCGCGTAAAGCCCACATCGCTAACCTTTCAGGATTTGTTGTTCCGCCTGCAGGCGTTCTGGGCGGAGCGCGGATGCGTACTCCAGCAGCCTTATGACGTGGAAGTGGGCGCGGGGACGATGTGCCCGGAGACGTTTTTGCGCGTGTTAGGGCCCAAGCCTTACAAAGTGGGCTACGCGCAGCCTTCGCGGCGGCCGGCCGACGGGCGGTACGGCGAGAATCCCAACCGGCTGTTCAAGCACACACAGTTCCAACTGATCCTGAAGCCGCCACCGGTGAACGTGCAGGAGCTGTATCTGGAATCGCTGGAGGCGATGGGGATCGACCTGAAGCACCACGACCTGAAGTTCGAAGAGGACAACTGGGAGTGGCCGGCGGGAGGCGCGTGGGGCGTGGGTTGGCAGGTGATGCTGGACGGCCTGGAGATTACGCAGTTTACGTACTTCCAGCAATGCGGGGGGATGGATCTCGACCCGATCTGCGCAGAGCTGACGTACGGCATGGAGCGCATTGCGGCGTTTTTGCAAGATGTCGATTCGATCTACGACATTGTGTGGGCACGTGATCCGGAAACTGGCGCAACGGTGACCTACGGCGATGTACGGTTGGCAGAGGAGCTGCAGTTTTCCGTGTACAACTTCGAGATGGCCGACGTGGCCAGGCTTTGGGAACACTTCAATAGCTATGAGGCCGAGGCGCAGGCGCTGCTCGAAAAGGCGAACGCCGTGCTGCTGGACGAAAAGGCGAGCGTGGCTGAGAAGCGGAGATTTCCGCTGCTGGCGACGTACGAGCTGGCGCTGAAGTGCTCAAATCTTTTTAATTTGCTCGATGCCCGGGGCGCGATCAGTGTGACGGAGCGCGTGGGTGTGATTGGGCGGATTCGCGCGCTGGCAGTTAGCGTGGCGAGGGCTTGGGCGATGCAGCAGGAAGCGGGTCAGTCCGCCGCGGCGGACGAGTCAGCAAGTTAGCGAGAAGAAGAGCAGGCATGGCGGATTTTTTGCTAGAAATCGGGCTCGAAGAGGTTCCGGCGCGGATGATTGCCGCGGCCGAGGCCGAGCTGGGCAAACGCGTGAGCGATCTGCTGAAGCGCGAGCGGCTGGTGGCTGAGAATGTGAAGGTCACGACCTTCTCGACGCCGCGGCGGCTGGCGGTGCTGGCAGAAGGCGTCGAAGCCAAGCAGGCCGACAACGAAAAAGTGGTGATGGGTCCGTCGTGGAAGATCGCCTTCAAAGATGGCGCGCCGACGGCGGCAGCCGAGGCCTTTGCGAAAAAGGCAGGCATTGCCGTTGCGGAAATCAAGAAAATAGAGACGTCAAAAGGCGAGTACGTTGGCGCGACAGTGAAGCTCATTGGGCGGACGGCGGCCGAGATTCTTTCTGCCGAACTGCCGAAAGAAGTGCTGGCGATCTACTGGGCCAAGAACATGTACTGGCGCGCGGCGAAGCCGGAGCGGTTTGTGCGGCCCGTGCGCTGGGTCGTGGCAATGCTGGACGCCGAAGTGGTCCCACTGGAGATTGCGGGAATTGCGGCGGGCAATACGAGCCGTGGGCATCGGGTCCTGCATGGGCACTCCGTGCTTTTACCTTCGGCGAAGAGTTATGCCGATACCCTGCGCGCGGCGTTCGTTGTCGTCGATGTAGCCGAACGCCGGCAGACGATCCGCAAGGCGCTGGACGCGGTGACGCGCAAGGTGGAGGGGGCGCGCTGGCGCGAGGACGAAGCACTCGTTGAGACGGTGACGCACCTGACCGAATGGCCGTCGGTAATCCTGGGCGAGTTTGAGCGCGCGTATCTCGACCTGCCGGAAGAGGTTCTGGTGACGGTGATGCGCGACCACCAGAAATACTTCGCGGTGGAAGATGCGCAAGGCAAGTTGGCGCCGCACTTTCTGGCGGTACTGAACACGCAGGCGGACGAAGAGGGCGCGGCGATCATACGGCACGGCAATGCGCGCGTGCTGCGGGCGCGATTCAAGGATGCTCGATTCTTCTGGGATATGGATCAGAAGGCGCCGCTGGCCAAGCGCATGGAGAGCCTGAAAAACGTGACCTTCCAGAAGGAGCTTGGGAGCTACCACTGGAAGACGGAACAGAACCTGGCGGTCGCGAATGCGCTGGCCACGATCCTGAAGGGCGCAAACGCTCCGTTCGACGAGGCGGCGCTGTTCAAGGCGGTCGAGCTGGCAAAGACCGATCTCACCACTGAACTTGTCAAAGAATTCACCGAACTGCAGGGCGTAATTGGTGGACTGTATGCGCGGGCGCAGGGGCTAAGTGAGCCAATTGCGCGCGCCATCTACGACCAGTACACGCCGGCTTCAATCGAAGACCCTATTCCGGTGTCGGTGGAAGGGCAACTGCTCGGAATCGCCGACCGCGTTCAGACGATCGTGGCGATGTTCGGAATCGGCAATGCGCCGACTGGATCGAAGGACCCGTTTGCGCTGCGGCGAGCGGCAAACTCGGTCGTGAAGATTCTGGCCGAGTCAGAGTTGCCGCTGACGCTGAGCGACGTGGTGAGTGCGAGCGGCGTGAGCGATGCCGGAAAAGCGCAAGTCGCCGAGTTTTTCCGCGAGCGGATGCAGTTCTATTTGAAAGACGTGCGCGGGTTCGCATACGACGTGGTCAACGCGGTGCTCGCAGCGGGCCCGGACGATGTGCGCGACGTGATTGCGCGCGCCGAGGCGTTGACTTCGGTACGGGGCTCTGCGGATTTTGCCGCCGTTTCGGCCGCATGCAAGCGCATTAAGAACATCTTGAAGCAGGCGGAGGAAAAAGGCTTTCGTCCCGATGAGCGGAAGGTCGGCAAACTCGCACTGGAGGGGATTGACCTCTGGGACCGGTCGAAAGAGATTGCGCCGCAGATCGCCAAGCTCCGTGAGCAGCGGAATTACGGCGAGGCTCTGGTGTTGATTGCGACGCTACGGCCGACAATTGACCAGTTCTTCGATAAAGTGATGGTGCTCGACGCCGATGAGGCGGTTCGCAGCGCCAACCTTGGACTGATCGCTGAAGTTGTGCGCAATTTTTCGACGATTGCGGACTTCAGCGAAATTGTGACGGCGTAGAGGGCTAAGCTTACGGCTCTCCGCCTTCATCTCTCGGCCCTACTGCCCATTGAGAAACGCGCGCACAACCGGTCCCAGCTTAGCCGTTTCGTAGGCGAACGAGATGTGGCCGTAGTCGGAATTGAGGACAAAAACCTTGGCGCCGATGGCCTTGGCAAAGTCCTCAGCCGGCAGGGGATTAACCATGTGGTCCTGCGCGGCCACCACGACGAGCACTCGCGCCTTGACGCGACTTTCCGCATCCTCCATCGAAGCGCCGGGCATTGAGCCGCTGTGTGCGACGTCATGATGGATCATCGCTTCCAGTTGCGACAGCCAGTCGTTGGCGTCGAATGGAAGAATGCCCTTGGAGAAATAGGCGGAATAATCGGCGGCAAACTTCTCGGGCGGGTGCTCGCGGGCATAGTTGGCAGGAGTGGTCAGGTGCATGGTGTGGATTGCATCAACCAAACCCATGGGCGGGCGCTGAGCATAATGGCCGTTTTGCCAAGCGGGATCGGAGCGGAGCGCATCCTCCTCCGCGTGCCAGAGAAGCAGATCGTAGCCGGTGAGGCGCGGCGAACCGACGATGGGAATCGCCACGTCCATGAACGTGGGGTAGTCCACCATCCATTCGAATGTCTGCATGCCTCCCATGGAGATGCCCATGACTGCGCGCAGATGCTTGAGACCGAGCGTCTCCGTGGCGAGGCGGTATTCGGCGCTAACCATGTCGCGCGTGGTAAAGGCCGGAAAGAGCGGGCCGGGCTGCGAAGTGGAGTTTGAGGGGGACGAAGAAACGCCGTCGCCGAACGCATCGACCGCGATGATGAAATATTCCGTGGGATTGACGAGTTCGTCCGCGCCCACAAAGCCGGCCAGACTCGAACTGGTGCCGGAAAAATATGAGGGAAAGAGCACGGCGTTCGAACGGTCGGCGTTGAGCTTGCCAAATGTCCGGTAACCGAGCCGGCATCCGGTGATTTGCTGGGCATTTTCCAGTTTGCAGGCTCCCAGATCGGCGAACTGCTGCTGGCTGTCAGGCGTGGACTCCTGCGCCCTGGCGCTCGTGAAGGTCGCAAAGGAGGCAAAAAGCGCAAGGAGGAACCAGAAGGCGTGTTTTCGCATGACAAAAAGTCTACATCGCGGAAGGCGCGGAGCTTGCGGCGCCCCGGTCACTTCCGGCAGCGCGTCTAAAATCAATACAGATGGCGGACACGCTGTATTTGAGCCTTTGGTACCCGAACCTGCGCCTGGAAGCGCTCCCCGACAAGCTGACTGCGGTGCTGGGCGCCTTTGCTTCGCATGGGGGCGAGGCGAAGGTTTATTCAGCAACGGTGTGGCCGGTGAGCTGGAACGAGACACCGGTATTCGAGCGGATTTATGGGCGAATGGCCGGCTTGATTGAGCCGGGCCAGGTCCCAGGTGCTGAGCCGCGAATGGCCGTGGAAGAGGCGACAGAGCTGCTGCATGAGGACTACGCCTACGAGTTCCAGATTGGGTGGAATTTGTGGGAACTGGAGACGGGGCCGAGCGGAATTTCCCTTGCGAAAAACGAAAATGCAGGTTCTTCGACTTCGGGCGCTTCGGCGCCCTCCGCTCAGAATGACACGGTTTTGGGTCGTTGGGCGCGTGGACCAAGGCTGGTTCGGGTGACGGGGTATGGGCCGTTGTTCGACGAGGGTTCGTACGAACAGGATGGTCACATCCGGATCGACTTTGGCAGCGATGCGCCATTCCTCGAGGAGGACGCTGATCTTGACCTGGTGGGCGCGAGACACGTGGAAGAGAATGTGCGCCAATTGGTGGAGCTGACCGCGGGAGTGGAGAAGGCCTCGGGCGCAACGGCGCGCCTGCTGTGGAGCGAGTTGGGCGAGAGCCTGGCAAAGAGGCTCGCGGCACGATTGGGGATGGAAAACTAGGCGTGCGGTTGACGATCGAGCGAATCCGGACGCTGGTGCTGGTGGCGGCGGTGCTGTTGCTGGCCACGCTGGGCGTGTTCCTGGTGAGAGCGAAGTTGAAGAACGTGCTGAACCGGCATGATTTGCCGCATCGGCTGGCCAAGGACATTGTGCAGGAGGCCAACGGGTACACGTACGTTCATGCGTTTGGGGCGCACTCGCAGTACCGGATTCATGCGTCGAGAGAGGTAGAGCTGAAAAGCGACTTCGTCGAGATGCACGATGTGCAGATCGACCTTTTCGGAGAAGACGGAAAAGAAATTGACAGGATTTCCGGTGACACTTTCGAGTACGACCAGAAGACAGGCAAGGCCATGGCGCAAGGACCGGTGGAGATGCTGCTGACGCGGCCGTCGGCGAGCACAGAAGCAGCCATGGAGACCGCGAGCAAGACGAAAGGCCATGTGATTGCCGAGGTTGGCGCGGCGACAGGCTCGGCTGGGCAGATTGACGTAAAGACGAGCGGAGTGACCTTCGATCGGAACTCGGGGCTGGTGACGACGGCGCAGCAAGTCGACTTCTCCACTGCGCAGGGTAGCGGCAGCGCGACGGGCGCGAGCTATGACTCGCAGAGCGGGCACCTGACGCTGGAACAGGCCGTAGAGATGACGACGCATCGCGGTGCGGATGAGGTCGAGATTCACGCGCAGCATGCGGAGCTGGACCGCGGCGCGCAGACTTGCATGCTCATGAAAGCAAACGCCGAGTACCACGGTGGACGGGCAGACGCGTCTGAAGCAAAGATTCTGTTTCGCGTCGATGGGTCGGCGGAGCGCCTGGACGCGAAGGGCGGGTTTACGGTCGCGACGGCAAACGGCGGGCATCTGACGGCGCCGGTGGCTTGGATGGATTTTGACGGGCATAGCGAGCCACTCCATGGGCACATGGAGGGCGGTGTCACAATGGACTCGGCAAACGATGGCCGCACAGTGCACGGGACATCGCCGACGGCGGAGCTGGAGTTTGGCGCGAAGGGCGAGCTGAAAAGCGCGCACTTGGAGCGCGGCGTCGAGATGAAGAGCGAAGAGACGAGCGCGGAGGGCACGGGGCAAGTTGCGGGAGATGGCGCGCTGCGCGTGAGCCGGATGTGGCGCTCACCTGTGGTGGATATCGACTTTCGAGTGGCAAAGGGCGCGGGCCGGAGACCCGCAGACAAAGGACAGTTGGAAGTGGAGACGATGCGTGGCTCAGGCGGCGTGACGATCACGAGCGAAAGCCGGCGCGGCTCCACGGGGACAACTCAATCGACGATGACTGCGGATGAAGTGACGGGAATCTTCGGAGCGGGTTCGGTGCTGCGCGCGGTAAGGGGCGTGGGACATGCGGAGATCGACGAGACAACGGCGGCGGGGGCGCGACAGACTGCAACAGGCGACCGGCTGGAGGCGGAATTTGATGAAGGCAGGGGCCAAGAGACCATGGGAGCGAGGGAACGAGGGAGCCAGGGAGCTGTGCGCGGGAGCCTGGCCGTCGTGCCTGCCGGAGGCGCGGGCGGGTTGCGGGCGGCAGAGCTGGATGGGAATGTAGTGTTGTTTGAGCAAGCTTTGCAGAAGCCAGGTGCGCAGCCTCAGCCGCCGCTGCGTGCGACGTCCGGTAAAGCCATCTACGAGGGGACGGGCGAGTGGCTGCATTTGACGATGAGTCCGCGCGTGCAAGACGGCGGCCTGGAGTTGACGGCGGATCGAGTGGACGTGTCGCGGCAGTCGGGTGATGCTTTCGCGCGGGGCAATGTGAAGGCGACATGGGCGGGCCCGGGCGCGGGTGGGCAAGGCGCGGCAGTGGCCGGCGATTCAGGAGAGGGCGGAGTGACGCTCGGCGGCAAGGGTCCAGCCCACGTGGTCGCAACGGAGGCTCAATTGAACCAATTCACAGGCGAAGTAACTTTTCGCGGACATGCACGCCTGTGGCAGGAGACGAATTTTGTGAGTGGGCCGGCGATCCTGCTGAACCAGCACCTGCAGACGCTGGTTGCGCGAAGCAGCGATCCGGCAGAGCCGGTGCGAGTGGTGATGTTGAGCGCGCCGAGTGCGGGCAACGGCGGCACGAAGGCAGAGAAACGGGACCAAGGCGGAGATTCCCGAAACTCATCCCCCGCCGCTTCAGTGATCCGCGTGCGCGGAGGGGAGCTCAAGTATTTCGATGCGGAGCGGAGGGCAGTGATGCGCGGAGGCGCGCTCGGCGCGGTGATTGCGGAGACGGGAACGGCGACGTCGTCGTCCGATGCGGTTGAGCTGCTGCTGATGCCGGCGGGAAATCACGACGTAAACGGCGGCGCGCAGGCGCAGGTTGATCGCATGAAGGCAACGGGTCATGTGGCGCTGACGATCGAGGGCCGGCGCGGGACCGGGGAGCAGCTTGTGTACTCAGGCGCGACCGGAGAATATGTGCTGACAGGCAGCGCTGCCGCGCCGCCGAAACTGAGCGATCCTGAGCGCGGGACTGTGACCGGCGAGGCTTTGATTTTCGATAGCCGCGATGATAGGGTCAGAATCGAAGGCGGCGGCCGCGAGACCGAAACGAAAACGACCGCTCCAGAAGCGCACGGGAAATAGGCGCCAAAGCGCCAGCGAGACGCATGCAAACATTGATTGCCGAGGGGATCGGTAAGAGCTACAAGCGGAGGCAGGTTGTACGGGACGTTAACCTGCGAATCTCCCGCGGCGAAGTGGTGGGTTTGCTGGGGCCGAACGGCGCTGGCAAGACAACCAGCTTTTACATGATCGTAGGACTGGTGCAGCCCGAAAGCGGGCGCGTGCTGGTGGACGAGACCGACATCACGCGGCTGCCGATGTACCTGCGAGCGCGGAACTTCGGCATCAGCTATCTTCCCCAGGAGCCTTCGGTTTTTCGCAAGCTGACCGCGGAGGAGAATATCCTGGCCGTGCTGGAAGCGCAGCCGCTGGGCAATCGGGAACGGCGCACGCGCGCGGAGAAGCTGATCAACCAGCTGAATCTGGGCCACATCCGCGGCACGCGGGGGTATGCGCTTTCTGGCGGCGAGCGGCGGCGGGTGGAGATTGCTCGGGCGCTGTGCATCCAGCCGAGTTTTATTCTGCTCGACGAGCCGTTTAGCGGAATCGATCCCATTGCCGTGCTGGAGTTGCAGAAGATCATCTTCGACCTGAAGGCCAGCGGGATTGGCGTTCTGGTAACGGACCATAACGTGCGCGAGACACTGAGCGTTACCGACCGCGCGTACATTATTGCCGAGGGACGGATCTTCCGCACCGGGACGCCGCACGAGCTGGGTAACGACGTTGACGTACGCCGGATCTACCTGGGCGAGGGATTCTCGCTCAACTAGGGAAGTGGACGCGCCCTTAAATCAGGCATATTCTGAGGGTTCTACGGCGAGTGGGGGGCGCCGCGGCATTGTTTTCTTCTAACGATTCCGAGATGGGCCAAAGTCCAATTCGGGACGATAACGCGAATTGGTGATTCGATCTGAGACAGTTTCTGGATTAAGCTTTATCACGCACGATTACACTCGCATTGAGTCAAAACGGGAAGAGACGCATTGATGCCGCTACTGCAACCAAAACTGAGCTTGAAGGTCGCGCAACGTCAGGTACTGACGCCGGGCCTGATGCAGATGGTCAGCGTTCTTGCGTTGAACAAGCTCGAGCTCAAGGAGATGATCGATGCGGAGATGGTGGAGAATCCGGTCCTGGAAGAGATTGACGAAACAGTTCCGATGCTGGATGATGTCGCAGGCCGCGAGGAGCGGCTGGAGCGCCCGGCAGAGGAAGCGGCCGCGCCAGCCAAGAAGGACGTCTTCGACGAGATCGATTTTGGCTCGTACTTCCAGGAGTATCTCGACCCCGGCTATCGCACGCAACCGGAATACGAAGACAGCGACAAGCCCTCGTTTGAAAACTTTCTCTCCCAGCCTACGACTTTGTCCGATCACCTGGCGTGGCAGTTGGGAGCCCTGAGCCTGGACCGAAAGCTCCTTGAGGCAGCGGAGTTTGTGGTCGGCAATCTGGATGGGGATGGTTATCTGGCGGCGAGCGAAGAGGAGCTCGCCGCTGCTTTTTGCGGTGTAGCGGCCGACGTGGCGGCGAGCAACGGCCATGCGGCGGAGCTGGCCGCGGCCCTCGACCTGATCCGGCGAGGGCTCGATCTGGTGCGGCATCTGGATCCGGCGGGAGTGGGGGCGAGCGATCTGCGGCAGTGCCTGGCCCTCCAGATCGCGGCACAGCAGCAAGAGTTTGACCATTTGTACGGAAGCGGGACGGAGGAGACGGACGAGGTGCCGGCAACGGACCCGCATGGAAGCTTCCGAGCCGAGGCTGAGGCCAAAATCGACGAGCGGCGGCGGGCAATGGAGGTGGCTGAGCTGATTGTGGAACGCTACTTGCCTCTGTTGCAGAAGCGCGATGTGAAAGACCTGGCGCGAGCGGCGCAGGTGACCGCGGAAGAGGCGCACGCGGCGGTAGAGTTTATCCGCACGCTCGATCCGCGGCCGGGAAGGATGTACAACCGGGACCAGGCGCGGCTGATCGAACCTGATGTGTATTTCGTGAAGCGCGGCGGCGAGTGGGTTGTGAGCATGAACGAAGAAGACCTGCCCAGCCTGCGTTTGAGCCAGCGCTACCGGCGCATGCTTGTTTCAGCGGACACCGACAAGGAAGTTAAGGAGTACGTAAAAGAGAGGTTCCGCTCGGCGCTGCAACTGATGCGGAACATCGCGCAGAGGAAAAGCACGATTCTGCGGACGTGTGAAGTGATTGTGCGGCGGCAGCAGGAGTTCTTCGACAAGGGCGTAGAGGGGCTGCGTCCAATGATGATTAAGGAAGTGGCCGAGGAGATCGGAGTTCACCCCTCGACGGTGAGCCGCGCCGTGGCCAACAAATACGCGCACACGCCGCAGGGCGTGCTGGAGCTACGGTTTTTCTTCTCAGAAGGCGCGAACGGACCGGAGGGCGCGGACACACCGCTGCTGGTTTTGAAGCGCAAAGTGCGCAAATTCATCGAGGACGAGGATGCGCGGCATCCGCTGACCGACGATCAGCTAGCTGCAATGCTGCAGTCGCAGGGCATTCAACTCACGAGGCGGACGGTGGCAAAGTACCGCGAGGACATGAACATTCCGTCGACTCACCAGCGGCGAAAGAGAGACTAGCTCTCGGCATTTAGCAAGAACAATGCCCGTTACAACGTCACATTGTTGTTCATCAGCGTAATCTCCGGAACATCGCCGCCGCACTCGATGGTGACAGTGGCGCCTTTCAAGTCTGCGGTGGAGGGAATGGCGAGCGTGACCTGAGCTGTTTTCGGCGTGAGGTCGAGAGGGGCCTTCAGCGCGGGGACTTCGGCTGTAGCGAGGGTCTTGCCTGCTTTGTCGCGCAGGACGACCTTCGAGGCTGGTGCGTCGACGGAGCCGACACTGTGAACAGTGACCGTCATCTTCGAGCCGTCAACTCTAACGTCTTCAGGATCGATGCCGAGATCCGGACGCGACCAATACGGAGTCCCCTTTGTCTTGAGCGTAAGCTCGATGACCGTGGTTGTGCGCGGCGCGAAGGTGATCGGGATGGACTTGCTGCGCTCGAAAGGCACGCTCCGCGTTTCCAGATTTTGGACGGGAGCATCGGGCGTGGGCGGTACACTTCCGATGCCGGCTTGCGTGCCTTGCGTGATCGTCCAGTCGCCGGGATCGACTTCCCAGCCTGTCATGTACGCGGTGACGGGAACGCGATCGAGGTTGTAGGCGATGATCTTGACGTGATCGGGCGTGGCTTCGGGAATGAGAATGGCGACGCTCTGATCGTCGGCCGGCGCGTCGAACCGCCAACTGACGGCGTTGCCGGGATAGCAGTAGTTGCGCATGAGCGCGACGCCGCCGAGACGCGAGCGCTGCAGCTCGCCATTGTTGAAGTAGATGCGATCGATCCAGAGGCTGCCCTCGGTGTTGATGAACTCGCGCTCTTTGGCGGTTTGAATCTGCGAGGCGTAGACCTTTTCTAGATACGAGGTCTCGCCGGTGGCTTGCCAGGCTAGCTGCCAGAGGGTCTCGCTGGGCTGAGCGATGCCGGAGGGGGCGCCCACTTTGGCTGCGGCAGCGACGATGGGATTGGTTTGGGATTTGCGAAGGTCGAGCATGTCGAGCGTGTCGGCGTTGACGAGCTGCATCGATTCCATGGGAGAGTCAATGAAAGGCTGAACGTATTTGGGGTCGCCGGTCCAGCGATAAGCGGCCCAGAGAATGAACCAGGCGCGCATCCCGGTGGGCTTGTCTTCGTCGGTTTTGAAATTGACCTCAAGGTGCAGAGTGGGCTTGCCATCGGGGCCGGGCTTGTAGTGAGCGAGGAAGCCGTCAGCGAGCTCGATCATCATCTTGCGCGTCTCGGGCATGCCATTGAAGAGCACGAGCGAGAGCGCGGGCTGGAAGTCCATGTAGGAGTTTTCCTTTGACCAGCCCCAGACGCCCCCCGTAGCCATTTTGGCGCCGTTGAAGTAGTTGGAACGGACGTGGCGATGGCTCGCGTCGTTGATGCCCGTAAGCCACTCAAGACGCTTGGCGGTAACCATGGCGCGTTCGATTTGTTTGGGGCTGCCGAAGTCGAGAAGCATGTTCTCGCCGAGCACGTTGAGGCCGTCTTCGTAGCTGTGCAACTCGTCCGTCTGGATGGTGGCGAGGCCGTTGGTGAACATGTGCTGCGCATACATCGCGTTGAGCTCGCGCCAAAGCGAGGCCTTGATTTTGTCGGGCGTCGAGCCCATCAGGGCGAGGCCCGGGAACCATTCGCTGAAGTCACTATCGTCGGAGAGGCCGCCGCCGAATTCGCCGTTCGAGATCTGGCGATTGTCGATGTACCAGTTGATGAGGCGCTTGAAGTAGCCGAGATCTTCAACCTGCAGGAAGGCCCACTGCGGGACGCCGGGCGGTGCTTGCGGCGCGATGAAGGGCGGGTGCGGCTGCTCGTGGTTCATTTCGTGCCAATAGTCGCGCGCCAGCTCGTTCTGCGGATCGACGCGCAGAAGGTCGGAGATGTCGCCGTCGAAGCGATTGAAGAGATTGAGGCGGCGGGAGCTGACGGATTCCTCGACGAGGTTCGAGAACTCGTCGCGCACTTGCGTGAGGCGGTCGGCGATGTGCTCGGGGAGCGCGTCCTTCCAGGGCTTGAAGATGAGGCGGATTTCGGCGCCTTCGAGGGCCTCGGTGGAGAAATCGGAGCTTTGGGCAGCGATGGTGAGATAGAGGCTACGGCCGTTGGGCAGGATGCGATCGCGCGTGTCGAGCCAAAGGGTGTGCGGCGTGCCGGGTTTGACGGCGAACGTGAAGGTTAGCATGTCGCGCATGGGCCACAGCGGATCTTTGATCTGGATGTTGAGGGGAATGACGCCGTCGGCGTTGGGCTGGAGGTTGAGCGGAGGCAGATCGATAGCGATTCCGTCGAGACCGGCGTCGATATTCTCCCAGCCGGAGGAGTAGCCGTGACTGTCGGCGACGAACTGCGAGCGGAAATCGGCAGGGATGAGAATGTGGACGATGGGCAGGCCGCCTTGAACGTCTTTGCGGCGCGTACCGGGAGCTCCGGCGGGTATGGCAACCATCGTCAAGCGCTCATCAGATGGGAAGCGGCCAGCAATAAAGTCAACGAGCGGTTTGATGGAGGGATTGTCGGCCGGATTGATTTGGCCGGTGAGCTTGTAGCGGAGGGTAGCCACGCCAGCCGGCTCTAGGCTGGGATGGACGTAGTAGGCGGAAAGCTCGCCGATGGGCTGTTCCTGTTCGACGTTGACGAACCGGATTTTCTGGCCGGTGATGGGCGAATCGAACTGGTGATAAGTGATCTCCTGGCCTTTGGGGCGAATGAAGAGAGGGGTTTCGGAGTCAGAGGCTTTTTCCTTGTCGTGAGCGAGGAGGGTGAACGTGCCCCACGCGCCGCCCGCGATCTCAAGATGATTCCAGGGCTCATTGGGCATGTCGAAAGTGATGGTTTTGCCGGAGAGCGAATAGCAGTCCCAATCGGGGAGCTCGAAGTAGTCGTCGCGGCCAATCAGGCGTGAGCGATTGAAGACGCCGGGCCATGTGGTCTCGCGAATGCCGTCGGTAGCGCGCCACCACCAGCGATCGAGATCGAAGACGTCGTGAATCTCGACTTTGCGAATGGTCGTGTACTCCTCGTCGAGCAGAACAGGATCGTCGCCGGGGCGATTCCAGCCGTATTTCAGGTCCCACTCCTGCTGCCAGTTCGTGGCATGGCCCGAGGCGGAATCGAAACGGCCCTCGGCAGGGAGCACGGGCGCCGCAGTTTCACCGGGAGGGGTACCGGTTGCGATGGTGCGCACAAGCGGCGGAATGTCCTGCGGAATTTGGTTTTTTGCGAGGCCGGCGATATTGTCGTCCGACATCATGCGGTCGTAGATGCGGAGCTCGTCGATGTCGCCACTGCGATCGTAGCTGTAGGAGCTTTCGACGCCGGTCGGTCCGATGACGCGCGAGTGCGGGCCGAACTGATCGAGGGCCGTGTCGAAAAGGCCAGTGGCTTCCTGTGTTGCCATGAGCTTGCCATCGATGTAGAAGCGGATGCCGCTGGTTTCGTCCCACGCAAGGGCGAGATGAATCCATTGGTCTGGCTTGGGGATTTCAGAAAGCTTGGCGGAGACGCGCGTGCGGCCGAGATTCACGTCGGTGACGAAAGCGTCAAAGCCATGGCCGTTCCAATCGATGCGCAGCCAGACCATGTCCCAGCTGGAGTGATCGGCAAAGCCGACGCGGAAGACGGGAAACTCGGTTTCGTCGAGCGGATCGCGCGAGCGCCAGAAAAACGACAGCGTGCCGCGTTGCGAGTTGATGTTGCCGGGCGCCCAGTAGGAGAGCAGTTGATTGTTGCCACACTGGATGTAGGAACCGCTGACGCCATTGGGAACAATTTTGACGTCGCGCTGGTAATTCGGGACGGGATTGCCGCCGGCAGCGTAGTCGGCGTTAAAGCCGCTGTCGCCGGAGAGATAGAAGAGCAGGCCGGGCTCGGAAGCGTGCGGATTGGGCGGGAGGATCGAAGTGGTGGGAGGCGGCGCGTATTCGAGAGGGACCTGAGAGCCTGCAGAGGAGACGAGAACGACGGCGAGGCAGAGACAAAGCAGCGAGACGATGCGCGAACGGCGCATGGAGACCTCCGGCGGTAACCGCGACGTGGGCACGGCGCGTTTGTGGCTGCGTGAACTGGTCAGACCACTCCACGGAATTGTCACCGCAGGGACGGTGAGTTGGCAAATGGGAGTGCAGCTTGAGGCTGCTTTTACATTGCTTCGGGGCTTTCGATGCCGAGGAGGGCGAGAGATCCGATGAGCTCGCGGAGGGCTATAGCGGCGGTGGCGAGCAGGAATGTTTTGCGCGCTGGGTCTTCTTCCGTGAGGATGTGATGGCGATGGTAGAAGTTGGCGAACTCTTGAGCGAGCTGGAAGGCGTGCTTGGCGAGATAGGCGGGCTCCGAAGTGCCGATACATTGTTCCAAGACTTGGGAAAAACGGCCGGCGCGCAGCCATAGAGCCCAGATGTCCTCGTTCTCGTCTCCGGAGAGGAAGGCGCCAAGATTGGATGCGGGCAGGCTGGCGAAATCGGCGAGCACGGTTTCGGGCGTAGTGTCGCCCTTGCGGAAGATGTTGCGGATGCGGACGACAGCGTACTGAATGTAGGGGCCGGTCTCGCCTTCGAAACTGAGCGCGTCTTTGAAGTCGAAAGCGATGACGGAATTGCGTGTGACCTTGAGCATGAAGTAGCGCAACGCGCCAATAGCGATTTGCTCGGCAATCTTCTGGCGCACGTTTCCGTCTGTGGAGGTCTGGCGTGAATCGACTTCGGCGCGTGTGGCGGCGATGAGCTTGTCGATGAGGTCGTCGGCTTTGACGCCGAAGCCCTTGCGGCCACTGACCTCGATGTAGGATTTTGTCTGGTCTTCTTCCGAAATGTCGTAGCCGAGCTCCACGGCGCAGCGGGAAGTGAGCGCCACCATTTCGTAGCTGAAGTGGGTGTAGTGATCGGCCTGACTGGTGTAGCCCATGCCGCGGAGGGCCTGGATGACATTGGCTTGTGGGTCTGATTGGCGCGCATCGATGACGTTGTAGATGGCAGTTGCGCCGCCGAAGTGGGGGTGGTTCGGCTCGCCGGATTCGGCGGAGATCCAGCACTCGTGATCGGGATACGTGAAAAAGCGCTTATAGCCGAAGTCCTTGCCTAGCAGTCCGAACTTCCAGAGGTGGTAGGCGATGTCTTTGCCGACGTAGGTGACAGTGCCGTTGGAACGAACGATGACCTTGGCGTCTTCGTCGGTGGCTTCGGTTGTTTCAGCCCCGGGGCGGGTCATCACCCAGCAGCCCTTGTTCTTGCCTTCGTACTCGAAGTAGAGGACGCCGGACTGCTTCAGCTTTTCGCACGCGGCTTCCCAAAACTTCAAGTGAAGAATTTCGCTTTCGCGCGGCAGGAAATCGTACTCGATGCAGAGGCGGAGCATGGTCTCAAGGTGGCGGCGGAGGACGGCCGTGGAAATGAGGTCGGCGATCTCGGCGGTATCGTTCTCTCCACGCTCTATGAGGTGCAGTGTGTCGAGGCGTAATTCTTTGCGCGCGGCTTTTTCCTCGCTGGTGCCTTCGCCGTACCACTGTGAAGTGCGGGCGTAGAGGTCCCAGCAGTAATAGTCGATACGTTGACCATTGCACGCAAGCTCAGCAAGCAGTGCTTGAACCTCGGCGACGGTCTTCTTTTCGAGGTGCAGGAAGCCGACCACGACGTCGGCAACCTGGACGCCGGTGTTGTCAATGTAGTTTTGCACGTCGACTTTGTATCCAACGGCGCGAAGCAGGCGGACGAATGTGTCGCCAAGGATGGCGTTACGCAGGTGGCCGATATGCGCGGCCTTGTTGGGATTGATGCTGGTGTGCTCAACGAGGGCGTGGCCTTGAACTGACGGCGAACGATTCTCTCCGGGAACGACTAATAGCGCAGCCTCGGCACGGTCGAGGTATGCGTTGATATAACCAGCACCGGCCACTTCGAGTTTTGCGAAGCCGGGGAGTGGGCCGAGGGCGGCGACGATTTCCTGAGCGATGATTTTTGGCGCCTTGCGCAGTTTGCGCGCCAGTTCGAATGCGATGGGCGTGGCGATCTCGCCCAGACGCAATTCGGGCGGCGTCTCGAGAGGGATCGAGCCAATCTCCAGTTCGTATTTTTCTTTGAGGACGGCGCGAAGACGATCCGCGAGCCGCTTTTCGAGTTCGAGAACCACGCGAGAGCCTCAGGAAAATGCTTGATTTTCCTAGTGATTTTAACATTAGCGGTGAGGCAGTCACCTAAAGTGCGATGTGCGGTGCGCAAAAAGCGCAAGACGGGCCATTCAAGCGCGATGCCTTAAGATGGAGAGTGATCGCCGATCTCGTCGCGTTCTTTTGTGCGCGAACGGAATGCGCCTTCCATGACCGAAACAGCATCGAACCCAAACCGCTTTTACCTGACCACGCCGATTTACTACGTGAACGCGCGGCCGCACCTGGGCCATGCGTACACGACGATCGTGTGCGACGCGATTGCGCGGCGCAAGCGCGCGCTGGGGATCGAGACGTGGTTTTTGACGGGCACCGACGAGCATGGGCAGAAGATTGAACGCTCGGCGAAGGCTGCCGGATGCACTCCAGAAGAGTTTGCGGCAAAGGTCTCGAGCGAGTTTCGCAGCCTGTGGGACCGGCTCGGGCTGACATGCGACGATTTCATTCGCACAACGGAAGAGCGGCATGTGCGCGGCGTGCAGAAGCTGTTTGCGGCGCTGCGTGACAACGGGTACATCTACAAGGGATCGTACACGGGACAATACTGCGTCTTTGACGAGGCATATGTGGATGGACCTCCGGAAACGCCGTGTCCCGATTGCGGGCGGATGACGGAGACGGTGAGCGAGGAGAACTACTTCTTCAAGCTTTCGGCATTCGAGCACAAGCTGCTGGAGTTTTACGAGGCAAATCCTGGGTTCATGGGACCGGAGTCGACGCGGCGAGAAGTAATAAGCTTCGTCCGAAGTGGGCTAAGCGATGTTTCAATCAGCCGCACGACCCTCACTTGGGGGATTCCGGTTCCCGGCGACGAAAAGCACGTTGTCTACGTCTGGTTTGATGCGCTGGCGAATTATATTACCGCGCTCGGATATGGTTCGGACGACGACCAAAAGTTTAGAAAGTTCTGGCCGGCGGATATTCACCTGATTGGGAAAGAGATCAGCCGTTTCCATTGCGTGTACTGGCCGGCGTTTTTGATGGCGGCGGGAATTGCGACGCCGCGCTCGGTGCGGGCGAACGGCTGGCTGCTCTTCGACCAGGGGAAGATGTCGAAATCGCGCGGAAATATTGTGCGCGCGGAAACGATCCACGAAGTGCTGGGCGCGGACGCGTTGAGGTATTTCCTGTTGCGGGAGATTCCGTTCGGGCAGGATGGGAATTTTTCTTTTGACGCGCTTGTGCAGCGGTACAACGGCGACCTGGCCAACGGCTACGGCAACCTGGTGAGCCGCGTTGTGAATATGGTGCACAAATACTTCGGCGGGGTTGTGCCGGAGACGGGCGCGGAGACGCCAGCAGAAGCTGCGCTGCGAGCAAATGCCGAAGCGGCAATTGCGGCGTTTGGGCCTGCGTTTGACGAATTGAATTTTTCTGAAACGCTGAAGTCTCTATGGGCGCTGGTGGCGGAGACGGACGGTTACCTGACGGCGAATGCGCCCTGGAAAAAGCCGCCGGAACGATCGGACGCAGAACATGCGAAGCTGCAAGCAAGGGTGCTGGCGACGGCGGCAGAGGCGATTCGCGTGATTACGGCGCTCGCTTATCCCATTGTTCCGGATGCGGCATCCAAGGTGTGGAGACAACTTGGGCTGGGCCATTTGGCGGATGCGGCGAAGCGTGGATTCTTGAGTGAGCTCGCGTGGGGCGGATTGAAGGCGGGAACGAAATTTGGCGAGCCTTCGCCGCTGTTTCCGCGCGCTGAGAAGGAAGCGATTGATCGTATGCAGAGTCTTGAGGACGAAAACAGTCGGACGGTAGTGGATGCTGCGAGCGGCGGAAGTGCAGTGGATGAAGCGAAGGCGCCGGTTGAATTGCAGAAACAAGAGACGGCTGCGACGCCAGTGAAGACACCGGTGGCGAAAGCGGCCACGGTGGTGACGAGGCCGGCAGTGCAAGTGGCGGCGAGGGTTGTGGCGGCTGCTACGACGGCAACGGCGGGTCAAAATGCCGCGGCGAGCGCGCCAGCGGAGGTTGTGGCAAACGTAACGGCAGAAGCTGCGACTCAGGGGCCGCTGCACATCACGATTGACGATTTTGCCAAGGTGGAACTGCGCGTGGCGCAGATCCTGGTGGCCGAGCGCGTGCCCAAGGCCGACAAATTACTGCGCCTCGAAGTCGATCTGGGAATCGAAAAGCGGCAGATTCTGGCTGGGATTGCGGAATACTACGAGCCGGAAAAACTGATTGGGCGAAAGATCGTGATCGTGGCAAACCTCGCTCCGAGGAAGATGCGTGGTCTGAAGTCGAATGGAATGCTGCTGGCCGCTTCGCTCGAAGGCGGAGCGCCGGTGCTGGCTGGCTTCCTTGAGGATGTGCCGCTGGGCGCGCGGCTGAAGTAGGGTGCTCCGCGCTTTTATCCTTTGGAATACAGGAGTGCGTCACAGGCGGGTAACAGTGAAGGAAATAAGAATTGGTGCGGAAGGCGGGAGACTGCTGCTATGTGCTGAATACCCGCATGAAAATTGCCGAAAAACAAATCTGAGAAATGCTTGGTTAGTTTTTCGCAATACGGGTATTAAGCCTTGAACCCCAAAGGCACCGAAGTACAGTACACCTACTGTACTCTGCGAGGCCAGACGGGTTCTTGGAGAAAGCCCGTGGCAAAGCAGAATGTGAAAGCCTCCCTAATCGTATACGCCAGCCTTCCAGAACTCGGCTGGCGTCGTGGTTCCTTGGTTCCCGCCAAGACCGGATTTCGCACTGACGCGATGATGTTCAACGGCCTCGTCTACAAAACCCCAAACCCTACTTTTCAGATTCGCACCTACGAAGGCTCGAAGGCACAGTACAAGTCTGTAGGCTCCGACCTCGCAGAGGCACAGAAGCGACTCAAGGATGTTCAGGTAACTCGCAATAAGAATGCCAGTGATGCATGGTTCGGCATTGAACGGCCTAAGCCCACAGAGGAGCCCAAGACCCTTGGGGAACTCGCAGACCAATACATCGCACGCAAGAGCAAGAAGACCCTCGACCTGTCGGACGCTTCGATTCAACACTACAAGGCTGCTGTGTTGGGCTTCCTTGATGTCAACGAATCTCTCAAGACTTCCCCGGTCTCGGCAGTCACGGAGGACCACATCATTGACTTCATCGAATTCTTGAACGAGCAGGAATACAGCGAAGCGACACAAGGACAGCGTTACATCGCTCTCCGTGGTTTCTTGCGTCGGAGCGGCGTGGACGTTGACAAGGTGATTGACGAGTCTACCCACGCGAAGTTCGCCGAAAAAGCGAAGTCCACTGTGAAGGTGGACGGCTACGATGATGCAGACCTCGATACGCTGCTTACGGCCTGTGACGATTACCACTGGACTGTTTTCCAGTTCCTGCGCTACACCGGAATGCGCTACCGCGAAGCTAACCACATGACGTGGGAATGGGTAGATTTTCAAAAGGGCGTTATCAAGATTCCCCGGAAGGACGCAGTGAAGCGCACTTTCTTTTCACGCAAGGCTGGCAAGGTTGTGACCACGGACGTGCAGTTCAAGGTCAAAAGCAAGAGTGGGGCGCGTGAGGTTCCCATTTTTGACACACTGCTTCCCATCCTGAAGAAGTGGCGTAAGCAGCACCCTGATACGACCTACGTGTTTGGCACGAAGCGCGACTTGCCAGACGGTCATTGGCTTGAGTATGGCAACGCAGCTTGGCGTCGTGCTGGTCTCGATTGCGGCCAGTGCGAGGGTTGCAAGGCTCACGCGGCGGGGAGCCGCACGGCGGGTTGTGAGGCTTTCTTCCTGCATCGCTTCCGTCACACGTTCGGCCATCGCTGCGCTGATGCCAATGTTGACCTTGACAAGCTGTGCAAGTGGATGGGTCACCACAGCGTAGAAGTGACCCGCGAGAATTACCTTCGGGGCCGTGACTACAAAGCGACGTTCGACCCGTTCGCGGTGCCAGTAGCGGTGTTGGTAGCAGCGGCTGCATAGAAAGCATCATCCAAACGCAACGAAGCCCTCAGCGATGAACTGAGGGCTTTTTGCTGGCTTCCATCTCGCTACAGCTATCGCTTGCGCAGTCTAGTTACCTCGTACTGTAGTTCGAGCCGGGTACAGTGCGGCGTGCCACATGGCCGTTTTCCAGAAGAATGACCTGTACGCGAAGATGGCGAAGGTTAAGTTTGCAGTTGATTGAGTTCGTATCCATCGAGAGCAACGAAGCACACGGCGATCACCGTGGGCATCTTGTTGTCCATTAACATCCCGTCCAATTTGGGACTTCTCTTCTGAGATACGGAGCTATACATGCTTTCAGGGAGTATTTAGGCAAATAGTTATCAACAAGTTAGTTGCTTGACTTAGCTCACACATCATGACCCAATAGAGATGTGGGCGACCAGTTAGCCATCCCGATCCAAGATGATCTTGTCACCATTGACACGGCTCCCAGCATCGCATTGCCCGGTTGCTCCTATATATATGGTCCGGCGGGACAGGCGGGGGAGTACGCTCCACTTGCGGCCAACCCTTATCGCGGTTGCGGTCATGGCTGTGCTTATTGCTATGTGCCGCTGGTGCTCAAGATGCAGCGCCCGGAGTTCGATGCTGGCGCAAAGGCTCGTCCTGACTTCTTGAAGCATCTCGCCAAGGATGCTCGGAAGTATCAGGCGGCAGGAATCACCGAACAGGTGTTCTTCTCGTTCACCACGGACGTGTATAGCCCATTCGACCGTTCGCTGACTCGGCCATCATTGGAGGTCGTGCAGCAGCACGGGATGGGTATCTGTGTCCTAACGAAGGGAGGAACACGGGCGCTGGCTGACATCGACCTGTTCCGGCCAGACCGTGACTGCTTTGCGTCCACCCTGACGAGCCTTGATGAGTCGTTCAGCCAGAAGTGGGAGCGCAAAGCCGCTTCTCCTGATGACCGTCTGGCAGCGTTGAAGGCGTTTCACGGGAAGGGCATTTTCACATGGGTCTCTTTGGAGCCAACCCTTGATATTGAGTCCAGCTTGGCAATCGTCGCGGCCACGCACGGGTTCGTAGACCTCTACAAGATCGGGCGGGCCAACTACCTCAAGGAAATTACCCGGACAACCGACTGGCGCGGTTACACGCTGCGAATGATCGACCTGTGCCAGCGGCTCGGCGTGAAACATTACATCAAGAAAGATTTGCAGCCGTATCTGCCGGTGGATTACTACAATCCGTTGCGCGTGCAGCAGCATCATGGCGCTGACCACGCCGCCGAAAAAACAATGTCCTTAAAAACGACGGGAAACTGCGGTGAACCGGGTCACGGTTGCGGCGCAGCGATATTAGTTCCGACAGCAATGGGAACCACGGGCCAACTTATTGAGCAATCGCTGGCGACTAAGTTGCGGACCGCAGACCTGCTGCCGGGGCATCTCTATAAATTCAATTTGAAGGGCAAATACGGCGCTCATCCGTATGAGTTCATCGGGCGGAAGGCGGATGGAACATACGAGTTTGAGCAGCTAGACCCCGCCTCCGAGTGGGCCGACGGGTCATCAGTCCGCTACGTGTGGGCTGTGGCGGCAACAATCGTCACCCGGTACTTGATTGGCGAAGTGCTGCGCGTGCAGCAGCACTATGGCGCTGTGCCGCCCGACGATGACTTTCCAGAAGGGCCATCCGGCTTCTTTGACGCGGTTTGTGCTGACGATGATCCAGTATTGTATGCAGAGGTCATGGCGGCACGCGCAGCGGCAGCAGCAGAAATTATTCCCTCGAAAACCTCCGATAACTCATGCGAAGTCGCCTCAAGTGAGGCGAGTTTGGATTTGCAGGAGTTTGAGGCGCTGCATACAGAAATCTATGCAGACATTGACGACTGGACGGGCAAGGTCAAGCCTCTGATGGATGAGTTGAAGGCTCTCAAACAGGATTTCAGAGACAGGATACTGCCGAAAATCTATGCCATGTGGGAGTTTCTCTCTCAGCGCGGCGAGATGCATGTAGCCGGAAATCTTCTCCCCAAATGGGGAGATTGGCGGGACGAATGCATCGATGCCCTCAAGAAAAAGATGCCGATGTCAAAGAGTACGCTTGAACGCGAATTGCGGGACATCCGGCAACTTCAAGAGGGTGATGACGGCGGCGGAGCCGATCAAGATGACGCCGATGAGGAGCCGGAAGAGGACGAACCGGCTCCGGTAGTTTATGAGTCACCCGAACAACTGATAACCAAGCGCCTCAAGGAATTGCACAAGGTCTTGGCGGAGGGAACTTCCCCCTCTGATACCAACCCGATGCGCGATGCAGACCGGCGCATCTCGGACGCGCTGGAGTTAGTAGAGAGTACGCAACTGGCGATTGAGGAGGGGCTGCTCGACGCGTCGTGCGGCGGATGCCCGTGTGCGCACCGGGCAATCGCCGCCTTAGCGGAAGCCAATCCCGGTTGGAGCGACGATCAACTGGTAGAAGCCAGCGGATGCAGTTTAACAACGGTACGGCAAGCGCGGGTTCGCTTTCTGGCGTGGCGCAAGGTGGGCGCATGAGTGGTGCCATTGCTTCCCCGTTTGACGTGAACACAGCCCGCACAGCCGGATTTCCTATACACTCCCTGACCTATGAAGAAAAGCAAAAGGAACTTCTAAAGCTGCTGCGCTACGATCTGACCAAAGTGATTCGTAAAGATGTGATCCGCCAGTTAATGCACGGGATGTCCTTATGTTGGAACTACCACCCCCATTCATGGGCCGTCCGATGCGGCGACATGCGAACTCCGATGGAGGTCTACGGGGATCGTAACCTTTTGCATGATGCTATTGAACATCGAAAGAATATGGACAAATGTGAGACCGATAGCGAACTGCGGAAGGCGCTTTCGATATACAGCGGGACACAAACTGTGTCCAACTTTTCTCCATTGGGAGCGGCGGCACTGTACGACCGCTATCTCCCGCCTGAGGGCGGAGCGGTGTACGATCCTTGTGCCGGTTGGGGTGGGCGTTTGTTGGGCTCTCTTGCGTGCAGAAAAGTCAAAAAGTACACCGCCACAGAACCAGCGAGACTGACGTTCGATGGCTTATGCGCGATGCGTGACGAGTTGCTACCGATGGTGAAGCGTCTAGGACAGCGTGCGCCGACAATTGACTTGCATCAAGAAGGATCGGAATTACCCAAGCCGTGGTTGGAGAAAGGCTCCATCCAAATGTCGATCATGTCTAGCCCATACTACGATCACGAACAATATTCGCATGAGGAGACGCAAAGTTTTATCAAGTTTAGAACGCCAGAGGCGTGGCGCGATGAGTGGCTTGGAGCCACGCTTTCTAATTGCCATCATGCACTCACCGAAACAGGATACCTTGCGGTCAACATCGCCGGAGTCCCAAGCTACCCCCACCTGACCGAACACCTTTTCTGGATTGCTGGCCGCTGTGGTTTTCGTCCCGTTGAAACGCTACGCCTAACGTTGAGCGCGATGCCCAGCGTCCGTGGCGCGTTCAAGTACGAGCCAGTGTTCATTTTTCGAAAGGGTTAGCAACAACCGCTCAGCGGAGAAGCTGAGGATGCCCCACGGGCCTTAGTCGCGGCTCCCGGCAATGAACGCTTGCAGAATTGCGTCAAAGCGGCCCGTGGCGCTGAACGTCGGGCCGATGTGTTAAGCATATCGGGGACGGGCTAATAGAAAAGGCGATGCTCAGTTATGCCGGGGCATCGCCTTTTTGGTTTTGTGGCTTACTATACTTGGCTTGTATTGTAGTGAGGACTTCCTCTCCAAGCACGTTCCTTCCTGCTGCTGCTGCGGGTTACAACAACTTAGCCCAGCGTTGTTTTGTCGCGAATGTAATAGGGGTGACTTCGTGCCCGTTTGGGCGATTCGTCCGCTTACCTTGTGGTGTTCCCCCACATCCCGTTTTCTCCAGCGTCCACCCAGCAGCCTTAAGACTGGTACCCGGTTCGGAGTCCAAGATATAGCTTTGAATTTTGAGAAATCCCATCAACTTGGAAATTTTGGCACAGGTTGAATATAAGAGGCTACAAGCGTTATGCGTCCCATCAGTGACCAAACGGCATACCTCAAGCGTTTTACCATCATCGAGAGCACGACAAGCTGGACGCATACAAATCGCAGCGCCACAGAGTACACCATCTTTCGAGCAACCGATGCTGAACTTGTGAACGCGAATTGGTTTGCTGTGGCGGTGCAACTGGGCAACCAGTTCGTTTGCTTGCCATAAGTGGAGGGGAACGATCTTAAGTTCTTTCCGCAATGTCCGGGCGGGGTCAAACCAGGGGTTGCGATTTGTCTTTGAGGTTCCATGCTTTGTGGCATCACCGACTACCTCATTGGTCGGCGTACCAGTTCCTGTTTGCGCTGACTCGTACGAGATCAACGGCAGCGGTTCAATGTTGATATCCATAAAACGTCTTGTTAGGCTTTTGGATTTGCGGCAAGACGAAGTGGGCAAGCATACTGCAAGACCTAAGTTCGAACTGGGCGGCTAAAGCTATAACCGCCGCCCTCGGACTCTAAAGTAAAAAAGACGCCTTCGAGTACGGCCGCTAAATGCCAATACTTGGTTTTCAGGGAAGTCTGCGGCCGCGTTTTATATGTTGTGTAGCCTCGTAGGTTGGCTCTCGCGCGGTCACTCCAATCATTCCAAGTAACCTTGAGATATAAATAACTGCCTTATATGGAACGACCTGACCGAGAACTTGTTTTGGCTGGCACGGCGGTGTGGGCTCGGACACATCGAGACATTGCGGCTCGCATTGGCCGCAATGCCGGGTACCCGTGCAGGGTCGGCTTACAAGTATGAGCCGGTCCTTGTGTTCAGGAAGGCGTAGTACCGTACTCTGGTCCTCGCGAGAGTACGGTAACCGATACTTCGTGGCCGGGTGGGTATGCGACCGCTTATCTCCTGCATCATCGCCAAGTTCGACCGGGCTTACCCTCAACCTCGCGATTCCATCGGGCGATGGAATCGCAGGAGCCGAAGAGCCGGTATGGTGAGCTAGGCACTCGCGCTCTTGCAGTTAATCGGCTTGCAGTTGGCCTCAATTCGACGCCGCGTTGCTTCCCCGGCGATATTGATGCTGGGGTTGTCCGTTTTGTACAACCAGTGCTGGAATGATTCCAAGGTGGTATGGTTCGTTGTGATGATGAGTTGCGACTGTGTTTCATCGACCGCGCAGACGAGGTCGAAAAGCTTGTTGGCTTTGAACTCGGTGAGTCGAGACTTGTCAATTTCCTCGATGGCGATGGTGGACTTCCGGCCCTTCTTCGCATTGCGGCGAATGAGGTCTGGCAAGGCTGGGTTGTCATCCTCGTGGTCAGAGTGGTTCTGGTAATCGAGCAGCGACTGAATGTAGGCATCCCAGTTCACATAGTGAATCCAGAAATACTCCTTTTCGAAAAACACGTAGCCCATGTTCGGCCTGTTGATGTGTGTCTCCCAGTTCCTCTCCAAAGCGGCACGGATGAGGGCCGCTGCAAAGGTCGTCTTGCTGGTGCCGGGTGCTCCGTAAAAAAGGCAACCGGATGCTGCGTTGGCCTTCAGGTGCTCAATGATGTTCGCTTGGCGTTCTACGCTCATCTTTGACTGCTCTGAGGGCTGAATCGTTGCCAGATTGACCCGTTGATAGCGGGGAGGGAGCAGCATTTCAATGTACCGACGCTTTACGAGGTACTTGTACACGTGGCGGCACTTCTCCCTTAATTCACGGGTGATGCCACCGTCTCCGAGTTGCTTTGTGACCATCACATAGTCAGTGCCATTACACGCAGGGCATGGCTCATCGCCAAAGAGAACTGCATCCCGCTGCTTTGCATTCATCTTGACGCTATCGCAGGGGTTAGCGACCGTTACCCATTCAGGCTTCTTTGGGGCAGGTGTAAACGTCCCGTTCTTCATTGCGGCGGCGATAGACTCCAACGTGTTATCGCGCAACTCATCGAGGTCATCGAGTTCTTCATCTGCGTTTTCCATATCTTTCTCCTTAATCGAATTCATCGCGTGTGTTGCTGGGTGGGGGAAGTGCTGGGGACTTCTCGCGCTTAAAGTATTTGTTGCCCTTGTACGCAATCTTCGAGTCACCATCTCTCTTGCCTTGCTTCCGCTCCCTCTTGGGAGCCAGCGCAGCCACTTCCTTAATCCGTTCGAGATTCAGGCTGTACGTGTTTGAGTTCCGGCTCTCGTGGTCAACGGTGAAAAAGCGTTGCCCTTTGAGTTTTGCGACCGCACGAGTGACGGTGGCTACTGATGTAAAGGTCTCTTCTGCCAGCAATTCATGAGACGGAAAGCACGAGCCGGTGTTTCCATCTGCGTGAAAGGCGAGGGCCATGAGCACGGCTTTCTCTGGGGCACGGAACCGAGCTGTCTCCGCGCTCGGCCATTTGCGAATTTTGAAAACCTCGTCTGTGTATGTGTTCGCCATCGTAGCCGCCCTTACTGTTGGCGCTCATCCGTCAGCTTGGACAGGTCTGGACGGATTCGCTTCCGGTTGATGCCAGCAGCAAGGGCTAAGCGGCTGATAGTGGCTTGGCTAACACCTATCTTGCGGCCCACAGATGCGTAGGTCTCTTCGGGGTGAGCAACGATATAGTCGAGGATTGTTCTCTTTGCGTCTTGCTTTGCGACTTGCATTTGTTGTTTCTCCACGCCGCAGGGTGCGGCTCTACTATGGAGGGCTATATTTGCAAATGTGGATATTTATTTTTGTGCAATCAAGGAAAAGCACAACATATTGGGGTAGTCGGCGTCGGACTAAGTGATGCACACAAGATGTACGATTTGGCAGCAATCAGGCCGTGCCTTGCTCGTGAATGGTGAGTATGCCCACGGTGAGCAATATGCTCAGGGTGAGTATGCTCATGATGAGCATCCAAAAAGGTCATGGTGAGCAACCAATATGCTCATGGTGAGTAACCCGTATGGTCATGGTGACCTGTGCGTATGCTCATGGTGAGCAACTAACACGTCATTACCACGGCACTTAATACGTCAGGTGAACACGTCAGTGAATACGTCAGGCGCTTCGCGCCTACACGCGGAAAGACAAATACAAAAGCCAAAGACTCCTGTGTACTGAGTCGAAGCGTTGAGTTCCCGTGTCAGTATCTGTTCATCCCACTTCAGCATCGAGTGTGGAGTTCCCGTTTCCCGTATGGAGCGCCGTGCGGAGATTACCCGTTTCTTGCATTGGGAACCCACCCCCAACCCGCCGCCCCTCCCCAGCCGCACTCTGTTCCCGGCCCGTAGCCGTGACTCTCTCCCGGTTCAAGTCCAGCCGGGCCGCCAGCGCGATTAGCTACTCGACACAAATTCCCGCAGTTTTACAACTTCGGAGTTCAAAGATAGAAGCTGCCATCAGTAATCAGGTAGCTCAGGAAGGAACTATGTATGCAAGAACGAAAATCAAAACTGCTTGAGGCAGCACGTAGGGTCAGGGATGAAATATACAGCACTGTCAAGACGGAGCTATTGGACGACTCCCGGACCTATGAGTCAATCGCTAGAGCGAACAATATCTCCACAGCCACGGTTCAAAAAATTGCCGCGAGTATCGGAATTTCAAGGCCAGTCGGGCCACGCCCCAAATCGGTCACAACGGAGGTCAGCAATGAAAGCAACTGAGAGGAAGATTCCGAATTTCGTCCTTGAGGACCTCCTCTTCCAGAGGCGGCTCGAACGCACGCTGAACGCTGAACTTGAAAAGACAAACGCATTGCTGGCGGAGCAGGTTAAATTGCTGGAAGAACGCAAGGGTTTGATGGCCGAAGTTCGCGAGGCCGTGCAACAGCGGTGGAAGGACGAGGAAGCGGCGGCATCGGTGGTCGTACAAACTGAACTCACTGAGCAGGAGGCCACTAATGGATGAGCAGGAAAAGTTCCATGAACTGCGTCTCCCCTGTGCGGGCCTTCGATACGTCGCGTATTTAGGGCGGCGTAATGGCGAGTACGGCTTCGAACGTGCTTTCAATCCGTTTAGAGAAACTCGAATATTGCTGCCTGATGGAAGCAAGGAAGAGATTCATCACCTACCAGACGAGGATTTCGTTCACGAAATCCAACGTGTCGAGAACGGAAAGCTAGTGTACAAGTACATTGCAACGTTAAAAGGCGACCCCGCCCTGCACCCCATCTGTCGCCGAGGAGCCGAAGTCTTCGCCAGCAGGATGCAACCCCTGCGTCAGGTGATTGAGGAGTTCCCGGAGCAGCCCCCGTTGGAGAACTTCCTCGAAGAGGATGAATGATGCTGACAGGGATTCGTTTTGGGGTTCTAAAAGGGAAAATGTGCCCTCTCCGCCCTCCCCTCGGCAGAGCCCCTACAGCGGTTGGGCGAACGGGGATGGGGCGGTTGGGTGGTTCAGAAGTCATGAACTCAACTTTGACCTTTTGAACCACCTTCCTTGATGCTTCGAGGCGGTCTCACTGACGAGCCGAAGCGGTAGGGACTGCTCAAGCCGGAATCGTCCCCAAAGGCGTACAATGACGCCATTTCCGGCTTAAGAAGGAAACTCCATGTTTGAAAAACCGAAGGGGGGTTTATGCCTGCCCAAGTTCCGACGCAACGCGAAGCAGCGGGGTTGGATTGCGTCCGAGAGGCGATCTTCTAATCTGATTCGTGCGCTCTGGAACGCAGCAGGGCAGAATCAACGCAGTGACCCAGCGTTTCTCCGGCTTCTCGTGCAGCTAGGCTGGACAAATAGGGGCGGGGGTGACGCGAGTCGGCACTGGCGGAATCGGAAGCTGGCTGAATATTTGCAGGTTCCCTACGCCTCGGAACAGAAACTGATGGAGGGTCTGCATTCGAAGTTCCGGTCAATATCCAGTAAGCACTGGCAAGCGATGTTGGAGATGCGAACGGGCATAGCTTTGTACTACACTGCCTATCGGCCAGCCACCCTGTCATTTGTGACGAGGCACTCTGGAGCTATTGCGGTTGCGTTCAAACAGGTTTCAACACACGCGGCGAACATACACGAAAAGGTTCGCCGTGTCGCACACTTGATTGAGTCACTCGGGAAAATTCGTGCGGCGGGAAAGCTCATCGACCCCTTCAAAGGCTTGACGCCGGTGCTCTCCTGCCTTGATCCCCAATGTAGATTTCCAATGATGAACAAACGTACTCGCGACCTTCTAGCGTGCATTGGGGAGAAGTCGAACGAGGAGGGCATCGTTGCTCTCTCGAAACTGATAGGCTCCGGGTACGGCATTCGTGATGCCCGTGACCTCGACGTTTACGCCAATACCGAAACATTCCCCAAGCTGAGAACGCATCTCGCAAACCAGCGCACCAAGTCTGACGATTTCAGGGACATTGGACTGAAGTCCGAAATCAACAGCCTCGCGCAGATCGCAGCAAGGAGAACCACGATCAGGAAATTGCATAACAAGCTCACCAACCGACTCAGGGATTACCTCCTGTGGCGGCACGTCACTCCCAAAGAAAGCAGGTTTGACGCCTTCGTCATTGGATGGAGGGGAGACCGAGATTTATTGATCGAGGCGAAAACGGCGTCAGACGGTACCACGGGGCGGTCGCAAATTCGTCAGGCCATTGGTCAGCTTTATGACTATCGGTTTACGTCATTGCACGCCAAAGAAAAGACTGTAGACCTTGCTGTTTTGTTGCCGAAGGAACCCCACGGCGATATCAAGACACTTCTCAATTCGCTCGGGATCGAATTGCTCTGGTTCAAACGCAAGAACCTCACAGGAACCATCCAGTTGTAAAGCGTATCCGACTTGTCATTGTGTTCATATCCCGACTCCCATACACTTCTGGTGATTGCATCTTTGCAACTGTTTTGTCCATGGCTATCGAGAGCTTCTTTAATGAATCCACCGAACAGTCGCGTATAAAGGCGACCATCGTCCGAGACTATTTTTGGGCTTGGGCGCGGGTGATTCTCCCTACCGTCAAGAGGCAGAAAGGTCGCATCGCATACATCGACTTGTTCGCCGGAAAAGGGAGATACAACGACGGAACAAAGTCGACTCCGCTTCTAGTGCTAGAGAAAGCTGTTAGCAATCCCGATTTGTGTCAGCACTTGGTCACACTGTTCAACGACGCGGACAGGGAGAATGCTGACGCGCTCGAACGCGAGATTGCGTCGTTACCGGGAGTCGACTCCTTGACTCATAAGCCGCAAGTCGTAGCGGAGGAGGTCGGGGACAAGATTGTTGCGATGTTCGACCAGATGAAGCTCGTGCCGACGTTCTTCTTCGTTGATCCTTGGGGGTATAAGGGACTGTCGCTCGGCTTAATCAACTCAGTCCTTAAAAACTGGGGGTGCGACTGCGTGTTTTTCTTCAACTACAACCGCATCAGTATGGGGCTTGGGAATAGCGCAGTCGAAGAGCACATGAACGTGCTGTTCGGTGATCAACGAGCAAACAATCTTCGCCAGAAGCTGGCCGGGCTCCCGTCCCACGAACGCGAGGCAGCAATTGTCGAGGCACTCATTGAAGCCCTCCGGGAACTCGGTGCTGACTACGTGTTGCCCTTCTGCTTCAAAGACGAGCGAGGAACTCGAACGAGTCACCATCTGGTGTTTGCAACTAAGCACCCCCGTGGATATCGAATTATGAAGGAGATTATGGCGAAGCACAGTTCCGAAAGCCATCAGGGAGTTGCGTCTTTCGGATACTGCCCCGCCTCAACAATTCACCCGCTGCTTTTTGAGTTGAATCGTCCGCTAGATGACCTTCAGGGGCTGCTATTGAATGAGTTTGCGGGTAAGACACTCACGACGCAAGATGTGTATGAGCGTCACAATGTCGGCCGTCCGTATACGATGACGAACTACAAAGCCGTGTTACTTAAAATGGAAGGGCAGGGACTGATAAAAGTTAACCGGCTCGGGAAGAAACGTAGGAAGGGAACCTTCCCCGAAGATGTCTTGGTGAAGTTTCCCGATCAAACCGCAAATCAGGAGTCCGCATGAGTATCAACTCCAGCATTGAGTGGACGGACGCAACGTGGAACCCGGTGCGCGGGTGCACAAAGATCAGTCCCGGCTGCGCCCACTGTTACGCGGAGAGGTTTGCTGAGCGTTTCAGGGGTGTTCCCGGCCATCCATTTGAACAGGGATTTGACCTACGACTCGTGCCGCAGAAGCTTGATGACCCCTTGCGTTGGAAAAAGCCGAAGAAGGTCTTTGTCAATTCCATGAGCGATTTGTTCCATGAAGGCGTCCCCGATGACTACATCGCCGAAGTGGCGGAAGTGATGGTCCGGGCAGATTGGCATACCTACCAGATTCTGACTAAACGCTCTGCCCGAATGCGCGACTTGCTGAAGACTCGCTTGCGAGTGGCCGCATCCAAGCCGCACATTTGGTGGGGAGTCAGCGTTGAGAACAAGAAATTCGGACTTCCGAGAATAGCTCACCTTCGCTCATCCCCGGCTGTGGTTCGTTTCCTATCGGTTGAGCCGCTTCTGGAAGATTTGGGCACCGTGAATTTGACCGGAATCAACTGGGTGATTGTTGGCGGTGAAAGCGGAATCGGTGCGCGGCCTATGGAGCGCAAATGGGCGGTTTCCATTCGCCGACAGTGCCGTCTATACAGGATTCCCTTCTTCTTCAAGCAGTGGGGAGGTATTCATAAATCCAAGGCAGGTCGTCTTCTCGATGGGCGAACCTACGACGAGATGCCAACGTACGAAACCACTTCCAACCTTGTACAGATTGCTGTGATGTGAGTGATACCCCACATTAACCAAACCTGCACAGCCGTAAAGGCCGCTTCAAGATGCGACGATCTCCAGCGGGACTATTATTTTCCCCGAGGTCAGCGGCGACAACCGTAAAATCGCCAATACGTTCGTATGGTCTTTGTAGTCGTGACTTAAAAGGCTGTGGCCTTGTCCGAGAATTGCTCTCGCCGTGAACCAGCCAGTCATGCGTTCCTGAATTTCTTCAACCCCACGACTTCGATTCGTCACTCAGGCTTTCGCACGATAAACTTCGCACGGGCAAACAATTCATCAAAAGTCAGAATCTCGGGCATCCTGAGATTGCAACGCATCAATTCGAAAGCCTTTCGTTTGTCGAAGTCGCTAAGCTCTCGCGTGTGTCCGCAGACAAGAATTGAACGGGGAGAGATGGTTCGGATTCTTTCTTGAGACAATTGCTCAGCATCGCGTTGCTGTTTGCTTCCTTCAAGCTCCCATGTGTGACTGTTGATTTGTACTTGAGAAACTGCATTCATAAACTCCGAGTTGAAACCCGGCACACCGCTCCTATACGGCTTCTCGCCAAAGAACTTTGTATCCGGGCGTTTGATCTCCACGAGCACTGTGAATCGTTCATCTTCTGCCTCAGTGTGCATTAAAAACTCGCCCTTTTGCTCACCTTTTCGAGCGAATCCGCCCCCGCCATAATTTGCCTGATTCTGGAGTACACTCAAGAACTGAAAGCGCAGTCCAAGGCCAAAAATCCACTCGTTAGCCATGAAGAATTGCTCCCAAGAGGGCTCTGTCCATCTTTGAGCCTGAAGCTCTCTTTCGAATTCAGCTACTGCCGATTTTCTTCGCTTCAGAAGCTCCGCTTCTGCAAGCTGAGACGCCAAGTCAGGACGCAACGAACTCAGAGAATCCCAAATCTCATTTCCATGATTGCTGCTGATCAAGTCTTCGATGAGCGCCTTGTGCTCCCGACCAACATTGACCACTTCGTCCTTCTTGCCGACGACGAGATTTGCTCCGTGCAGATCAATTCCCTTTAGCTTGGCTGCTTCGGCCAGCACCTGAAGCCCTGTGATGAAGTGCTTGAGATGTTCTCTTCGCAGAGGCAATTTGGCAATCTCTCCGCCTTTCAGCTTTTGTAATGAGGCTCCGTCCTGCTGATGCCAGCCGTCCCTTGCTTTGCGCTCGACAACAATTGTGCCCCGAACATCCCATTTCCCGTCTTCGTCGCTTGCTAGTTCACCGTAGAAACATCGCCTCGTGGTCTGTGTCTCCTCCAAGATGATGGGCGGCGTGAATTTCATCAAGTTTTTGGCAATTCTCTGCAAGGACAAAGTTTTCATAATCCCCCTCGCCTCTCAGTCTTTGCTTTCCTGCTCTTCATGCCCGAAACCTGTTCTCGTTGTGCCACGCCAGTTGTTCCGTGGACGGCCTGAATGCCGGATTGCCCGGCAAAAGAATTGTTTTGCCTTGCAAGGCGTTGTATTCGCGACCAGCGGCAAGAAGACTAAAACTCAGATTGGTCTTTGCGTTTGTTCAGCGCAAGTATGATTCGCGACAGCGATTTGCGGCTGGATACTTGACACTCCCAAATTCGGATTACAGTCCATCCCTTGTCGCGCAGACATCGAGTCACTCTCTCGTCTCTTTCGCGGTTTCTCGCAATCTTGGTTTCCCAAAAGCTTAAGTTGCTCTTTGATGGGCGGTTGCACCTTGAACACCCATGCCAAAAACAGCCGTCTACAAAAATCGCGACTTTGCGCTTCGGCCATGCGAAATCCGGGGTACCGTCAACTTTCCAGTGTTTCCGGTAGCCTCTCAATCCCAGCGACCAGAGTTGAGTTCCGAGTCGCTTTTCGGTGCTGCGATTTCCCCGTGAATGGACGGAAGACATAATCTTAGAGCGAACTTCTGGAGTAACTCTATCCATAATCGTTTCTACCGCACCCGATAGCTCTCCAAATCTTCTGGCGTGATGCTGTCCTTCGGAACCAGCTTGTAGTGGCGTTCTTCAGCAACCTTGATGTCATCCTTTTTCGCGACCAACTCAAACATGACTATCACGTCATCGGCCATGAACTGGGTCGAAACCGGCCGACAGGTTAAAGAAGGGAATTTCTCACGGCAACAGGCAACGTCTTGGCGAGTCTGGATGATAGAAAGTTGGTCGCTTCCACCTTTTGCTTGCACAGGGATGACGAATTGCTGGCCTTCGCGATTCACACCCACATACAACTCATCCGTCTCTATCTGTCCAATTCCCTCTACCGATGTCCGCAAGTGGTTTTGCAGAGAATAGGCGGTGATACCCAAGAAGATGTCTACCAATCTGTTATAACGAACCTTCGCAAGTAGCGCCTGTTCGTCGCTTTGCGCGTAGGCAACGATAATCTCTGGCGTAGCGTCGGGAATTTTTATTGCGACGGCATCCATTCTCGGGAGAATTCTGCCACCACCGCGCACCAGTTCAAATCGGTATATGGAACGCCCTGCTGGAGCGATTATCCAACTGAATCCTTCTGGACATGTCGAAGAGATGGACTCCGGCAAATCCGAACGGTAGCGCAGGGAATAGATGGCGTCCCCAATGTTCTTTGGAAGCTTGATGCCAAGCTTTTTGGCAACCGTTTCAAGTTCGTCGCGCCTGAATTCGAATTGCTTGACGCCTTGTTTGTAGTGATTCTTGAAGATGTTTGCAATCAAAGCGTTATATCTGTTTTCGGCTTTTTCGGATTTCACGGGCTTCCCTCGCTTTGTCGATTGCTTTGGCCATCCCTGCGTTTTCGATTTCGCAATTCCGGAAACGACTGGCTTGAGGCTACCGGCTCTTCGAACTCGCTGTGTCTTTTTTTGTTTTTTGCTTTGAGTCTTTCCCGCCATTTGTAGCTCCGGATAAATCGGTTCGAAGCCGTGCAGGAACAACATTGCTTGGCACGCCAAACTTTACTGCGGCTTCTCCCATGGTGTACTCCAGCAGGTTCAAATCGAAATGCACTGGAGAATTCAGTGGTTGCTGCTTTGCCGTGCCATTCATCCCGAGTGCGTGTGCAACCTCCGATGCTACGGCCCGCCCGAGGAGCGGGGGAACCGAATTCCCCACTTGCCGAAACCCATGCCATTTCGTGACGTGGAACCTAAACCAATCGGGATACGAATGAAGTCTTGCCGCTTCCCTGACTGTGATGCATCTAGGCGAGTACGGGTGGATTGGTCGGGGAGACGTGAATGCGCCACGGTCGCTAGCCGTTCCTGCGCGAAGTGTATTGCACAGCCCGTCCGGGTCGAGTTTCAGAAACCGACTGACCGGTTCAACATTCCCTTGTGCAGTCTTCCGAAATCTCCGAATCGAAAGAGGCGTGTGAATTGTTCGAAGACTCGAACTCAACAACTCACGACCTCTGGAATCCCGCTCCTGCCGCAATCGCTTCGCGTACTGGCTAGGGGTCTTGAATCGCGCCATCACCCAATCGCGCTCTAATAGTTCCTCGAACGTATCAGCTTCAGGCAGGTCTCCAATCGCGTCCCAAACCGAAGGCGTTCTAAGAAGCTTGCCGTTACCGGTCGGGGAGTGGGTCGGAGCCGGATAATTCGGAAGAGGCAAGCCTTTGAGAGCCCCAAGAAGGAACAGTCGAAATCTCTGCTGTGGTACGCCGAAGTCGGCAGCGTTCAACACAGAGTAGTCCTCTTTCACCACATATCCCCTAGCCGAGAACTCCTCCATCAATTCGTGCAGGAACTTCTTATGCTGTCCGATTGTCAGTCCTTTGACGTTCTCAAATACGAAGTATTTGGGGCGAAGGTCGGAGACTATCCGAACAAAGTCATACACCAGATGATTCCGTGGGTCTTCGAGCAGCCTATGGCCGATGAGACTGAAGCCTTGGCAGGGAGCACCCCCAAAAACGACGGCGATTTGCTCCGTGCCTATTTTTGAGTTCCGGCGAATATATTCGCCGTCGATGTCGGACACACTCCGGCAAATTGTCGAGCACTCCGGAAAGTTGAAAGCATGTGTCGAAGCGTGAATCGGGTCGTACTCAACTGCGGCACCGATGGAGAATCCGGCCATCCGGAATCCTAAGCTGAGTCCCCCAGCACCAGCAAACAAATCGACCGCAATTGGCTTTTTCGGCACGCACGACCCCGCTTCAAAATCAGTCCAGCATATTCATCGCTATGACGATTATCATAGTCGAATTCGAGGGGAGACTGATTTTCCGAGAATCAGACCCTTAAATGGACTGCTCCTAGGAGACGGGTTGCTTGAGAGAGCTATGGCGCACTTGGTGCCAAACGCCTCTTGGCAAATTCCTCCGCACTCGGCCAATCTGGCGAGACGTACAGTTCTTCCGATTTGCCATCCTTGGATTCAACAACCACGAAAAAGGAACTCAAGGTTGGGGACTGGCGCACGTCTTCAATGGCTCCTTCACAAATCTCGTCCCACAGGAAGTTCGCGTAGTCGGCGGCGTCAGGAGCCGGAATGTCTGCGGCCTCGTACTTATCCTCAAGACTCAGGGTTGCCGCGAGAGCCTCCAGCGCCTCAGGGCTCATACCCCGGAAGACCTCCTGAGCGTACGACTTGTCGTAGGTCTTCAAGACCTCGACTTCAACCCCGTTTGCCGCCTCTTGTAGAAATGTCTCTTGCTTCGGCAATTCAAATCTCCTGCTTTGGTGGTGCTCGGCTTCCCTAAACTGTGCCGGTCGTTGCCGCACCCGCCGTAGCGGACGCGCCTCTAATCGCCTCAACGATGGCCGCAATATCCTGACTGCCACTGGGACAACTGGTGTCAATGGACGACTCAATCTCTCCATCGGAATCGACTACGGACGCACCCCAGTTGAAGTCGGCGGTTCCCCAAATGATTTCGCCGCCGTCTTTGCGTTCCAGAACGACACAACAGATGCCGCCGCCCGTATTCTGCGAACTCGCCGAGAAACCGATGGCGGTCAGGGCGTCGGCCACCAATTCGACAATTTCCTCCTCGGTCTTTTGGTTCTCAGTGTTCATAGTCACTCCTGCGGGACTTCCTATGTCAGTGCTCAATGTTGCCGTCAGTTGAAGTATACCGAGCACAGACTCATCTTGGCTTTGGTTTCCAGTTCCGTTTGCCGCGTTTCTTCTTATCCCTCGCCTCTTTCGTCCGCCCATCAACCCCGCCTCGGTCCCACAGGGTTGACCGGCACTGTTTGCTGGCACACAGCTTCGGATGCTCGACGGACGGAATCCAAATGTGTCCGCAAATGTCACATACCGCCGCCTTTATCCTTTTCCAGCCCATATCTGGATTATACATTCTGCCCAAAGCGCATAATGCTCTTGATTTCGGGTCGGCACCCGTCTATAATATGTCCTACGGGCATTATGTGTTAAGGGCATAGTAGACGCTGACACGAGGACGCGAAGCTGGAGGGCGAATCCGATGAGTCAAGCCCAACGGGAAATGGACGAGGCTGTCGCGGATTGGCTGGAATCCCACAAACGCCACGAACGCTACTTGACCGCAACGGAAAACCTCTTCGAAGTCTTCGCTAGGTCATGGCAGGGTTCTCGCCGCTACGTCACTGAGGCGTTCACGGACTACCGCGAGGCTCTGCTGAAAGAGCATGGTTTCAATCGCCTTGAGGTAGTCAGGGTTTTGCCGAAGCTGAGGCTTGAAGGCGCGTGAGGCAATCCATCACGAAAGCGTGCATTTCAAAACCTGAAGCGTCAGGAGGTACTTGTGATGAAACGTTGCGCGATTTACGCCCGTGTATCCACCGTTGACCAGCGAGTGGACAATCAGCTTTTCGATTTGCGGCAGTTCGCTGCCCAGCGTGGCTATGAGGTCGTCGCTGAGTACACCGATGTCGGCATCAGCGGCTCCAAGGCTCGGCGTCCGGGTCTCGATGCGATGCTGCGTGAAGCCCGGAAGCGGAAGTTCAGCATCCTGATTGTGAGCGCGTTCGACCGCGTGGCGAGAAGTACCAAACACTTTTTATCGGTTATAGATGAGTTGGACAGCCTCGGGATTGAGTTCACATCGAAGAGGGAAAACATCGCAACGGACGGAGCGATGGGCAGATTGTTTATCACCCTCATCTCCGCCATCGCTGAACTAGAAGCCGACCTCATCAAGGAACGTGTACGAGCCGGAATCAGGCGGAGGAGACTTGAAGGTTTGCGGGTCGGTCGAGTGCCGCTGGATGTTGACCATGCAAGCCTCGTTGAAGACCGCATGAGAGGCATGAGCCTGACCGACGTTGCCAAGAGATACGGTGTTAGCCGTGCCAGCGTCGTTAGGTGGGTCAGGGTGGCTCGGCAGTCGAGCCCTGCATTGCCGACTTCAATTCAACCCATCCACGAACTCAGAGAGAAGGTCGCAGCATGATGGACAGAGTGATTGTGCGTTTCAAACGTCCGAGCGGTGCAGGGCGGAAGATGCCCAGCGAAGGTCTGAATCAGGCGATGGTCTCGCTGGCAGACACGGATGAGATGCGCCCCCTGCTGTGCGAGGCCAGCGGCGAGGGCAAGGCGCTGGCGATTGACGTTTACCAGAGCCGGAGTGGTCGCCCACTCTTGGTTCATTTCAGTAAAGAAAGCTTGGACTGACGTTTCAGGAGCGACGACGGCGGCGGGGTGGCATCACCGGCTCCAACTTCTCGTAGACGCCCTCTTTGTCCAGACCTTGAACCAGCTTCGACATCGGCAATTCGAAGACCTCGCAGATGCGGAGCAGGGTGGTCACGGTGATAGGCCGACCGGCCTCAACCTGCTGCCAGTGGCGGGTGGAGAAGCCGAAGGAGAGCATGTCTTCCTGCGAGAACCCGCGCTTCTTGCGTAGCTCCCGGACTCTAGTACCCAAGGTTCGGAAGAACTTGTCTTGATTCGCCACCCCATGAGATGTAAAGTGTTACGTGCAGAAACACCACGAGCAGATTAGCGTGTTCGGAGATTCTCTCCGAGTACCCCACTCTTCATTACGTCCGAACCCCAAAAAGGAGAAAAGGAATGGCATACCAAGCGACTTGCACGAAATCGGGATGTCGATACACAGAGACTTACCAAACGAACCCCGGCGCTCGGAGATGTCCGAAGTGCGGAAGCGCAATGATTGCGAAGAAGGTGTAACAAAGTCGAATGATAGTCGCATGTGCGGGATTCTGTAGAACTGCCAAGCTTGCAACGAGGACTGTGAGCTTAGGTCACTGTCTCCACTGACCAATCGGCGACCGGAGCCCTCGGTTCTATTTGGACTGGGAGAATTGAAAGGAGAATGCATCGTGGCATTTTGGAAATCTAACAAAGAGCAGGAGCGTGGATTCTTACATCTAAAGGAAGACTCCGAAGAGTCAGAACAAAGAGCAGTCCTCAATAAATTGATAGAGATATGTCAGACCAGAGCAGAGCAAATCGTGAAGGCCGCAAAGTCAGAGTACGCGCTTTCAGGACGTGCTTTCGCCCTGAACGGAGAGGATATTTTCTTTGCGGATGTCTACCTGATTGTTTTAAATTTCGCCCGTGCCAACGGGCGGTTCTCCGAAAAGTTGGGCCGCATATTGCTCACTGTGGGCAGTGCAACAATGCATCCAGAGTGGCCTGAGATTTTGCGGAGCCCAATCAATCAGGCGATGTCCGGTCTAAGGAGCGAATTGAAGGGTAATGGCGGGTTTACATTCTGGCTCGACTACAGCAATGAACACTCGGACCTCCTTCAGCAGGAATCGGAAATCACTGTGCCGGTCAGCGTCAAGAATTTGGCGAAGTTCGACCAGCAGAACAGCGCAACCTACGGGAAAGATGCAGCAAGCGCGTTCTTGAATTTGGCAACTCTCGTTTACTCATATCGAGATAGCCAATTCGTGGAAGCGAATACCTATGTCATGAATGCGTACGCTCAACTGTTAAGCCCGTTTCTTTCCTCGTCCTCAGCAAATGACCCTATCGTCGGCGAAGTGGGGACAGAAAGTGCTGAGGGGGCAAACGCATGTGCAGAGTGCGCGGCTGCTTATCAGGCACTTGGTCTTGAAAGAGGAGCAAGCCGTGAGGATATTCAAGCTGCGTACAGGGACTTCGCGAAGATGTACCATCCCGACCGCTTCCCGGAGAGCGACCAGCGGCTCCGCGTACGAGCCGAAGCGGAGTTTAACAAGCTGCAACAGGCGCACAACCACATAATCGAGCATTCCCATGATTGAGCCGATTCCAGAAAGACTCGAACGGATGTTGGCAACGTCACTTCATCGGAACGAGCGGGTGTTCGTAAAACTGCGCGGCGTATACAAGGAAGCGTTGGTCTGCACCGACAGTCGCGTCATCATCCTGAAGGCCGGATGGATGACCGGCCAACTCTTCGGCACAGACATGTTCCAGTGCCCCTATCAAAATGTTGCCGGGGCGCAGGTCAAGTTCGAACTGCTCACAGGCTACTTCGAACTCTCCGCTGGCGGAATGCAGAACACGACCAAACACTTCTGGAGCACGAGGGGTGCGACTAGCCCAGCCAAGGCAGCGAATTGCGTCACAATTGCCGGTAGCGACCGGGCAACCCTATTCAGACAGGTGTGCGCTTTCATCATGCAGAGAAGTTCGATAGGCGGCAATGGCCTTCAACCGAACGACGATTCGCTTGGAACGCTGGAGAGGCTGGCTAAACTGCGCGATACAGGCGTGATTTCTACCACCGAGTTCGAGCAGAAGAAGACGCAGATTCTCTCGCGGATTTGATTGTCAGCGGCTGTGCGATAGCGCACGGCCATGGCACTCATTGCAGCACCCGTTTAGGGATAGGAGCCCCCATTGCCTTCCACGCCAAGCCTCTCAGAAGACTACGCAACGCTCGGCGTCAGGGATGACGCGACAGCCGATGAAGTGAAACAGGCGTACCGCGACCTCGCAAAGATTTGGCATCCCGACAGATTCGGTGCAGACGATGTTCGGTTGAGAAAGAAGGCCGAAGACAAGCTTAAAGAAATCAATGCTGCCTATGCCCGTATTCAGGAGGCTCAATCGCAATATCCGCAGCAGACAGATGCTCGAAGCGAACGAACTCCGCTCCCCGAGGCTGTCCTCGAAACGCAAATGCTCATGACCACTCTGAACGTCAGGACACAAACCCTCCACACGAAGATGCTATTGGTCTCGATGATGAAAGCAAAGGGCGCAAGCACAGAGGACATAAGCGCACAAATCAGGGACATTCGTTCGGATGTAAAGGAGTGCCTCTTAATGGCTGAAAATGCCATCACACGCTCGGAGGCGGTAATCAGTCGAGTCGAACTTGAAGCCCCAGTGTCCTCGAAAACAGAACTCGAAAGTCTCAAGGCCGCGCTTGCCAGAATGATTCAAATACATGCCAAGATAAAGGACGTTGCATTCGGTGTCGGTCTCGCCTTGAGTGCAAAGGGTGAGGCACAATTAGACACGAGCAATTGAGGGCGGGCGCTTTGATGCTTATGCCACGGTGGTTCACAAACCCCAATTCCCGGCTCCCGTTTTACGGGGCTTTTTGCGGTCATTCCGCCGCTGAACGTCTGGTTCAAATGGTTTAGTCTGTGAGCCGCAATAGGCTTGAGTGGAAACGATTACCCATTTGTCTCATCAATGATTTTGACCCAGCGGTCATTGGCAGAGAATTCAACAGTATAGGTTTCATCGAAGTGAACGCCACATTCTGCATCACGCGACTGGAAATTGGAGTTCACTTCAAATCTAAAGGTGGGGCGTCGGGGCCACTCCAATAGGTATCGAAATCCCTAAAGATGTCACGTCCACACTCCACCGCGTTGCTGGAGCCACAGAGCATCGAAGTTAGCGTGGATTCATAGCTATTCACGTGGCAAGAACCGAAGGCACATCTGCCTTGTCCATAGATTGCCGCAATGGCGGCAATGCCAGAGCCGTTTCCCATGATTTCGGTGCAACTCAGATAGGCGGTAAGCACCACACCTAATCCGCCATCGTCAGTCAGCGAAGTTGCCAACTGATAGCCTTTTGATGCTCGGATTTCCTCCCTAAAAGAGGTCAGCACTGCGGATGGGATTGTTCCGCGACACGATGCGCTGATGAAAACGTGTTTTGGAGTTTCAACAGCATATCCTGCAAGCGCAGTGCTCAGAAACAGCCACATAATGAGAAGAATTGAACGTCTCGTCATTGTGCCCTTTCCTATACCGTACCATTCGGCTTGGCTAATATTGCACTCCCGGTGCTCAGCGGAGACATCGGGGCTGTACAAGGTCAATTCTTCGGCGGCGGCTGATAAGAGGGCGTATCAAGCACTACGTTCGCCACGTTCATATTGTGTTGAGCCGCCCAATCAGCGAGTGGCTGTGGAAGATGGTCAAGCGTGGTGCCATATAGATGAAACAGTTCGTAAGCGTCCATTCCGTCACGCTCGGGCATGTATTCCATAATGGCCGCAGCGCCCTCGCCTGTTGTTTTGTTTATCACCCACGCCGCCTCATCCGACCCGCATTCATGAGCCCTACATCCCGAGCCAAAGTAGTAGTTGCCATCGGAGTCGATAGGAATGATAACCCCAAGCCTTCCGCTGAAATCGACTTTCGCAGCCTGTAGCGATTTAGGCATCAATTCAAATATGGCCGGTGTGAGAATGTAGTCGGAGTATTTGCCGTTCAGCACCGCCAGTTTGCGTTGCAGTGTCGATTGAAATCCGCTTTCCAGTTGCTGATTGTCAATTGTCACAAGAGTGGTCTTCCCATCGGAAGTGACATTCAATGGCACATCAAAAGTAGAACCATAGGCAGTGATTTTTGCCGAGCCCTCGTATTTAGGTGCGGTGGTCTGTACAAGGCTGACATCCTCTACCGTCGCGTGCTTGTCGGCGTAATCTTGGTTCAATTGCTGCTGGAGTTGGGTTTTTGTTTCAGCGATTACGCTGTCGATATTCGGAGATGGTCGGCACCCGGAGAGCAATACGAGCGTTGTCGCAAATAGGATTCGACACATGTTCGTCATGCACGGTGTTCCACGAAAATCTCTTCCAATTGGAGCAAATCAGTGTGATGCAAGAGTTTGATTCTATTTGTCGTCGCAAGTTCTTGGGCAGAGGGAGTATAAGTGCTGTTCGTTACCACCGCCCCGTATTGCGCTTGTTGGTGTGTTCTTCCAGCGGAAATCTCTTGTACTGCTTTATTGCCGACTGGCTTTGAATACAGCTTGCATTGCAACACCGCTCTAACTCCGTTCTTCTCAGCTATGACATCGACACCTTGGTCTCTACACAAGGGTGTTAACGACACTTGCCAGCCGCATTTGCGGAGCGTTTCCGCACAATAGGCTTCGAATCCTGCTGGCGTCATGTTTTCCGGCATAGTTAAGAGCGCGGGTCTCTGCACGATTGCCTCTTCGACCCGCTGCAAAATTCTTTGCGAAATAATCGCCCTCCGTTTGTCCACTATCGGGTGCTGGCTCGGACTGACTGCGGGGCGAATGTGGTGAGTGATGAAGTCGTCCACGTGGGAACGCCACTTGTCGAGTATGGGTCTGCCGTAGGGGTCATTGCGAATCAAGATGGTGCGTTGTCTTACAAGTTCGGCGATGTGCAGATTCGTGATGGCGTCTACGGTCTCCAGAACCTTAGTTCGCCGCAAAATTCGAACAACGATTATCAGGACGCCTACACAAACAGTAGCGATAAGCAACAATGGTATGGCGTTGCTCGCTACCAGAGTCTTTAACAGCAGAAAAACGCCAAACCCGCCTAAAATTATCAAGAAAGCGGTTGCAGCGTCCGGCTGTTTCTTTTTCCTTCGTGCCATGTCACAGAGATTGTATCCTCCACCTTTGCGCAACCGCTATCACTCTTTCGTGACAATCAATACCTAGTGACTCAGAGGCAGTGGCGAGATAATTGGCACACGAGCGTTCGCCATGTTTACCGACAAGTCTCCCCAAGGCAGAGACCGGCTAGGCTTTCTGGAGAGCGACCGTACAAATACGCTCAACCTGCCACCGGATGCGCAACTGCTGCCAGAGATTGCGAAGAACATTGAAGCGGCCATGCAAACGGGCAAGACGACGGAGGTTCGAGTTGCTTGTGCGGTGTTCCTTTCACAAGCCTCCCGCTTCTATGAAGTCCCAAAGTGCGGCGTCCGGGTGCTGGCAGCGCGACCTCTTAAAGGCCGCGAATGGGTGACCGAACTATTCGGTGACTACGACCCCACGACGATGCTCATGCGGTTGTGGATGCGAACTGCGAGGAAGAAAGCAATCACGTCGTTTGGGACATTTCTGAGCACGCTGTGCCACTTATGTGGCGCAGAGATTTATGTGGCGTTCGCGGTCGGGCGTGAGTGGGGACAGGTGTTTGGCAGCGCGCGAACGCCACATAAGTTTTTGGTTCAGAGGTTACGCAGGAAGTCCATGATGC
>JBKQOX010000014.1:0-11673 GCA_052145255.1 Occallatibacter sp. | reverse complement strand
GCTGTTTGGGGAGGGTTCGGCGCAAAGCGCGAGGAGCGATTTGCGCCTGGATCCAATTTGGCTGACGGCGCGGGCTGGCCGCGAACGAGCGTGCGGCGCGGACTTTGTTTCAACGGCTGGCGGTTGCGGCGTGGCTACTGGCCGCGGACTTCGGCGAGGGCCTGGTCGATGAGCTGATAGAGGCGGCTGCGGTCTACGACTTCGACGAAGGGCGGAGCGTGGGCGGCGTTGGTGACGATCCAAATGGTTGGCGTGTGCTCGATGCCGATGCGCTGGCCGAGTGCGTAGTCGGCTTTGACTTCTTCGGTCAAGTGGCCCATGGGATCGACGGCGAAGGGCAGGGCGACGCCATGCTCCGCGGCAAACTTCTGCGTGAATTGCTGGAGATCGCCGGGGGTCTCGATGGAAAGCTGGTTGGCGAAGACTTCGTCGCGATAGTCGTTGCCGAGGGTCTTGCTTTTGGTGTCAAAGAAGCGGGCGTTGACGGCGGCCTGGAAGCTCCAGTTGTGCTGCGGGAGAGGGAAGTCGTGGCGGACCCAGGGGATGTTGTATTTGGCGGCGGCGTCTTTGAGGAGGGGGTTGGCGCGGGCGCAGTCGGGGCACTCGAAGTCTTCAAACTCGATGATGGCGACGCGAGCGCCGGGCGGTGGCTTGAGAGCGGCGGGGTCGTGGACCTGGGTGGTATCGGGCGCGCCGAACTGGGCCTGAGCTGGGGCGGAGACGAGGGCGGCGAGGGTAAAGGCAAAAGAAATCCCGGCGAAGCGCACGGGAGAATGGAGGCTGCGGAAACGATGCATGGTGTTTGGACGGCTCCCTAACTCCATTGTAACGGGAGAGATGGGAAAGGCGGGGACGTAGCCACCCCAGCGACGAAGACCCGTCGCTGGGGACCCCGGCAGGGACTTAGGGACATGGGGACTAAGGGACTAGGGGTGCAAGGGAGAGGGGCTACTTGTGCGCGGTCCTGGCGGGAGGGGTGGAGCGAGTGTCGGCAAGGGCCTGATCGATGGAGGTGAAGAGCTGAGCCTGGGGATCGCGGACTTCGATGTAGGGCGCACCCTTACTGTTGGCGGTCACGATGAAGATGGTTGGGGTGAGCGTGATGCCGGTTCGCGTGCCGATTTCGTTGTCGGCCTGGGCGGCAGCCGCCAATTTGCCTTGCGGATCGATGGCAAAGGGCAGGGCGATTCCGTGGGCTGAGGCAAAGCGCTGCGTGAATTGCTGGAGGTCGACGAGGGTCTCGATGGAGCGCTGGTTGGCGAAGATGGAATTTCGATAATCGTCACCGAGATGCTTGCCTTTCTCGTCGAACCAGCGGGCATAGACAGTGGCTCTTGGGCTCCAAATGTGGCCGGGTATAAGGACCTCGTGTCGAATCCAGGGTATCCCGTACCTGGCTGCGGCCTGCATGAGCAAAGGATTGGCGGCGGCGCATGCTGGGCACTCGAGGTCATCAAACTCCACGATGGCCACGCGCGAGCCGGCGGGCGGATGAAGCGCGGAGCTGTCGAGGACTCGCGTGGGCGGACGTGAATTTCCGGACTGAGCGCGGGCAAATGGTGTGGCGAGCAGAAACGCGCCGAGGGTCAGGAGAAGGCAGGCACAAAAGCGGCGATTCAATCTGGATTGGACGGGCAAGGTTTGACGCATAGGGAATGTGCGACTCACTAAGGTAATTCTAACGGATGAGATGGGGAAGGCAGGGACTAAGGGACTAGGGACGTAGGGACCGAGGACCAGGGCGTTACTCGTGGCGGTCGCGGCGGTGGCGGGCGATCCAGTGACGCCACTTGTAGTCGGCGAAGATGGACCCAGCGACGATGAGAATGGCTGCGGCGATGAGGAAAATCTTCATAAGAACAGTTCACAGTTCGTAGTTCGAGGTTCACAGAAAACAGCGCTCAGCAGACGGAAGTGTGCGGATCCGCGAGCTGGGGGCACGAGTCAGCGGCCGACGACGATGACCATGAAGGTACCGGGGATGACTGGGGGACGCGGGCGCGGGTTGGCAGGTGTGGGGTCGGGGCGTGGGCCGAGTTCGGCGGTGATGAGATAGACGCGGTCGGTGGATGGATCGTAGGTCATAGTGCGCGCGCCGGCCTGGGTGGTGAGACTCTCGATCGTGGGATAGCCGGGAGCTGCTGCGTCGATGACGGAGAGAATGCCGTCACGGCTGGGGATGAAAACGAGCGAGTGCGCGTCGCTGTATCCGGCGGCATCGGGGCCGTCGCCAATCGAGGGATTGGCGAGGAGCTTGCCGGTGGTCGAATCGATGACGGAGGCCTTCTTGCCGTCGCAGGCGGGGAAGAGGAGATGGCCGGCGGCGTCGAGGGCGAGGCCGGAGGGTGAATCGCAACCGGCGGGCCAGGTCGCGGTGATGGTTTTGGAGCGGGCGTCGATGCGAATGATCTCGCTTTTGTCTTCGATGTTGTCGAAGACCGTGCCCTGGCCATCGGTGACGGGAAACTCGGGCTTTCCGGGAAGAGAAATGGTGGCGATCACGGAGTTGGATTTGGGGTCGATGACGGAGACGTCGTGGGAGCGGCCGTTGAAGGACCAGACGGTTTGCGTGACCGGCTCGAAGAGGATGTCGTCCGGGCCGGTTCCGGCGGGGATGGTAGCGGTGATGGCGAGGGCGGAGCGATCGAAGGCGACGACTGCGTTGGCGCCGCCGTCGGTGATGTAGCCGAACTTGCCGGCGGTATCGAGAGCGATGGAGTGGACGCCGTGGAGGTTGGGTATGGTGCCGATCGATTTACCGGTGTTGGTGTCGACGACATCAACCTCGGTGCCATGGGCGATGTAGAGCCGATGCGCGCCGGGATCGGCGACAGGGTAGTCCCAGCCGCCTTCGCCGCCGACCTTCCAGTGGTCGACGATGTGGTAGGGCTGAGCCGGCGCCGCGGATGAGGGCGCGGGAGTTGCGGGCTGCTGCGCGAGGAGGGTTGGCGCGGTGGCGACGGCGAGGAATGCGGCGGCGACGAGGGGAAGAAGCGAACGGGACATGAAAAACTCCGGTTGGAAATCGAACGGGGCAAGGATAGCACGCGAGGGTTGGCTGGGCGATCAAAGCGCGATGAACCGCAAAGTGGAGGGATGAGCCGGGCGATGAACTGGGGGCGAAGTAAATAGCCGCCAATCAAGCATAGCGGTGCTATCTTGGACAGAATCAAGGGGTCACGATGATGAGAGAGATGAGCAAGCGGGCGTTGGTGCGGAGCGTACTGGTGGCGGCGGTTTGGATTGCATCTTCCGTGGGGCTCCAAGCGCAGGGGCCGGCGGAGAATCCGGCGCAGGCATGCGCGGCGAAGAACCAGACAGACTCGGCGACGGTGGGAGAGTACCAGTTCACGGCGTACAAGAGCAGCGACGGCGCGTGCCTGCAAGTGACGAGCGGGGGCAAAACCGTTTACACCCAGAGCGTCGATAGCTTTGAGACCTACACGCTCGGCCAGCCCGGATCCGCGCAGGACAATATACCGGTGATCCGGGACGGAACCGATGTGACGGGCCGGGGGCAGCCGGACATGATCGCATCGCTTTATACCGGCGGGGCGCATTGCTGCTCGATTCACTTTGTGTTTGAGTTGGGGCCGCAGTTCAAATTGCTGGCCACACTGAACGATTCCAATGACGACCTGGCCCACTTTGAGCGCGAGGCGGACGGGCACTACGACTACGTGACGGCCGATTGGACCTTCGGCTATTGGCCGACGTGCTTTGCGTGCTCGCCATCGGCACTCGTGACGCTACGCTGGACGGACGATGCGAAAGGCGGTGGATTTCATTTGGCCATGGATAAAATGCAAACGCTCGCGCCGACGACCGCAGAGTGGAACAAGGAGTTGAGCGCGGCGCAGAAGGTGGTGGCGGCGGGCGATGCCGATTCCATTGGAACGACGATGTGGCAAACTGTGTTGAACCTGATTTATGGCGGACAATCGGATCTGGCGTGGAAGTTTGTGGATGCGCTGGGGCCGAAGGCGCAGCAGAACCCGTTTCCCGCGCTTGGAGATTTCAGCGCGCTGTTGAAGCAGAGTCCGTATTGGCCGGATCTGCAGCCGACGCTGAAGGATGTGCCGCCCGCGTGCGCGAATGCACTGGTGAAACCGACGCAATAGCGGCGTGTTCTTATCGAGACAAGCTTCCCGCGGACTGAGATTCAGGACGCGTGTACCTTCAAAGGCAACCTCAAATTGAGCCGCTGCGGAACGTAAATCGCGCCTCCAATGCATTAATCTCAAACTTGCAAAACCATCACGCGTTGGGGAGCCCGGGATTGCGCATTGTTCTTTCGAACATTGGAACGTACGGGGATATCAATCCACTGATTGCGATTGCGCTGGAGCTGAAGCGCCGCCGACACACGCCGGTGATGGCGCTGCCCAACGTTTACAGGCCGAAGATTGAGCCGCTGGGCCTGGAGTTTCACGCGCTGCGGCCAGACATCGATCCTACAAACACGCTGCTCGTGGAGATGATCTACGACGTGAAGAAGGGCACGGAGACAGGGTTGCGGGAGTTCCTGTATCCGGTGTTGCGGCAGACATACGACGATCTGCTGGATGCAGCGACAAAGCCGGCGCGCGCCGACCTGCTGCTGCTGGGCGAGCTGAACTACGCGGGGCCGATTGTGGCGGACGTGACGGGGATTCCGTGGGCGAGTTATGTGCTGGCGCCGTTCTCTTTCTTCTCGGCGTTCGATCCGCCGGTGCTGCCGCCGTTTCCAAGACTTGCGCGCGCGGACAAGATCAAGGGGATGGGACGCGCGATGAAACGGCTAGCGCGTTTTGTAACACGCAAGTGGCCAGAGCCGGTTTACGAATTGCGGCGTGAGCTGGGATTGCCGAAGGGCAAGAACCCGATCTTCGATGCGAAACATTCGCCGAACCTGGTGCTGGCGCTGTTCTCGCGCGTGCTGGGCGTGGAGCAGAAGGATTGGCCGGAGCATACGCTGATCTCGGGATTCTGTTTTTACGATGCAGACGCGGGGAACGCAGCGCTGCCGGAACCGCTTGAAAAGTTTCTGGCGGCGGGCGAGGCGCCGGTCGTGTTCACGCTAGGATCGGCGGCGGTGCTGGCCGCGGGGGATTTCTATGAGCAGTCGGCAAAGGCTGCGAAGAAGTTGGGAGTGCGCGCCGTGCTGCTGATCGGGTCGGATGAGAGAAACCGGCCGAAGGGTGAGCTGCCCGATTCAATTTGCATTGCGGAGTATGCGCCGTATTCAAGGCTGTTCGGGCGTGTTTCATTGGCTGTGCACCAGGGCGGTGTGGGAACGACGGCGCAGTGCCTGCGTGCGGAGCGGCCAATGCTGATCATGCCCTACTCGCACGACCAGCCTGACAATGCGCGGCGCATGCGCAGGATGGGCGTGGCGCGGGTGATTCAGCGATCGGGCTACAAGCCGTGGCGCGTGGCGCGAAGGGTGCGGGCGATGCTGGCGGAGCCGGAGTATGAAGCGCGAGCACGTGCAGCGGCTGAGGAAGTGGCTCGGGAGGATGGCGTGAAGACGGCGTGCGATGCGTTGGAAGAGCTGCACGAAAGCAAGGGACTAGGGACTAGGGGCTAGGGACTAGGGACGAAGAGAGCGGTGGAACTCTCTGCGGGTCGTTGCCAGCCGTTGCCGCGGTGTTAGCGCGATCGGAAAGACAACCGCGGATCTTTCGACTTCGGTCGCGGACGCGACCTCCGCTCAAGATGACAAGTTAGGTTTTTTGCGAATTCTTGGGAGAGCTTGCGCCGCCAGTTACTGCGGTGCGGGTAGGTTGGTGGAAACTTCTGTCGGCGGAACGGCGGCGAGGTTTTCAGTCTCCGCGGGCAGCGGAGCCGGAAGCGGACGCTCGAGAGCGATGGCGAGAACTTCGTCCATGGTGTCAACGAAGCGGAGCTTCATGGCGTTCTTGATGTTGTCAGGCAGCTCGGAGAGATCTTTCTCGTTGGCGCGAGGCAGGATGGTCTCGAAGATTCCGGCGCGAAGAGCTGCGAGGAGCTTTTCCTTGAGGCCGCCGATGGCGAGCACTTTTCCGCGGAGCGTGATTTCGCCGGTCATGGCGATGTCACGACGCACGGGAATCTTTGCCAGGGCGCTGGCGAGCGCGGTGGCCATGGTGATACCGGCGGAGGGGCCGTCCTTGGGGATGGCGCCTTCCGGCACGTGCAGGTGGATGTCGATGTTGCGGTAGAACTCGCGCGAGAGTCCGAGCGCATGCGCCTTGCTGCGAATGTAGGCGAGCGCGGCCTGCGCAGATTCCTGCATGACGTCGCCGAGCTGGCCTGTGATGGTGAGCTTACCTTTTCCGTCGAGGACCTGAACTTCAGTGGTGAGGATGCTGCCGCCAACTTCGGTCCACGCGAGACCGGTGACGAGACCGACTTCACTCTTTTCGTGGACCTCGGAGTCGCGGAACCTGGGCACACCGAGAAATTCGACGATGTTCTGGCCGGTGATTTCCTCTTTGTGCTTGTTGCCGGCCTTGACCACCTTGCGGGCGACCTTGCGGCAGACGTTGCCGATTTCGCGCTCGAGGTTGCGAACGCCGGCTTCGCGCGTGTAGTAGCGGATGATTTCGAGGATGGCGTCGTCGGCGAAGACGATGTTCTTATCGCTCAGGCCAGTCTGCTGGCGCTGCTTTTTGACGAGGTACTGGCGCGCGATTTCGAGCTTTTCCTGCTCGGTGTAGCCTTGTAGGCGGAGAACTTCCATGCGGTCCTGGAGCGCGGCCGGAATGGTGTGCAGTACGTTGGCCGTCGCCACGAAGAGGACCTGCGAAAGATCGTAATCGACGTCGAGGTAGTGGTCCTGGAAGGTGACATTCTGCTCGGGGTCAAGAACTTCAAGCAGCGCAGAAGCCGGATCGCCGCGGAAGTCGGAGGAGATCTTGTCGACCTCGTCGAGGAGGAAGACGGGATTCTTGGTGCCGGCACGCTTCATGTGCTGGATGATCTGGCCGGGCATGGCGCCAATGTAGGTGCGGCGATGGCCGCGAATCTCAGCCTCGTCGCGCACGCCGCCGAGCGAGAGGCGCACAAACTTGCGTCCGGTGGCTTTGGCGATAGACATGCCGAGCGAAGTTTTGCCGACGCCAGGAGGGCCGACGAAACAGAGGATGGAGCCTTTGGGATTCTTGACTAACTGGCGGACGGCGAGGAATTCAAGGATGCGCTCCTTGATTTTTTCCAGGCCGTAGTGATCGGTGTTGAGAACTTTTTCGGCGTAGTCGATGGAGCGAGTTTCCTTGGAGCGCTTTTTCCATGGCACGGCGAGCAGCCAGTCAATGTAATTGCGGCTGACAGTGGACTCAGCCGACATGGGCGGCATGGCTTCAAGCTTCTTGAGCTCCTGCACGCATTTTTCGAGAACGTCTTTGGGCATGCCGGCGGAATCGATCTTCTTGCGCAGCTCGTCGAATTCGCTTTTTTCGCCGCGGCCCAGTTCCTTCTGGATGGCCTTGATCTTTTCGTTGAGGTAATACTCTTTTTGCGCGCGCTCCATCTGGCGCTTCACGCGCGATTGGATGTTGCGATCGATGTCGAGTTTTTCGATTTCGACGTCGAGGACGTCGGCGATGCGGGCCAGGCGCGCGGCGGGGTCGAAGATGGCGAGCAGTTCCTGCTTTTCCTCGATGCCGACCTGCAGGTTCGCGGCAATGGTGTCGGAGAGCTTGGCGGGTTCGTCCATGCGGACGCTTGCGATGATGGTCTCGTAGTTGAGCGACTGTTGCAGCTTGACGTAGTTCTCAAAAAGCGTAGTGACGCGCTGCATGAGTTGCTCGGCAGCGGGCGTCATTTCGAAATCGCGCTTGCCAGTGCGCACGGTTGCGACGAAGAAGCCGTCGCGATCTGTAACCTCGATGGATTTGGCGCGCTCGACGCCCTCGACCAGGACCTTGATGTTGCCGTCGGGCATTTTGACGCTTTGCACGATGCTGCAGATGGAGCCGACCTGGTAGATGTCCTTGGCCTTGGGCTCATCGATGGAGGCATCGTGCTGGGTGGCGAGAAAGATCTTGCGATCGCCGCTGAGAGCCTCTTCAAGGGCGCGGACACTGGACTCGCGGCCCACGACGAAGGGCGTCATCATATAGGGGAAGATGACCATGTCGCGAATGGGCATCATGGGCAGCTTGCGCGGCTCGTTTTTGTCGCGGGTCACAGTCATCAGCACACCTGAATAGTCTTAGACGTCCGTGACAAGCTCAAAGTAACGGGCCAGCCGCGGTGTCATGTAGGGATTGTACAGCCAAAGCGCGTGGGAGCGAAGCGAGGGAATGGTTCGTTGGGGTCATGACGGAAGTCATGTGGCGACCATATCTTTGCGCAATGAGAGCTTTTGAACAGGGCTGAAACAAAACGGGCCGCTCAGTTCGTTGCTGAGCGGCCCGCTTTATTGAGAGAACCAAGGGAGGGATCTTGTTTAGTCGCCGGAGACGAGTTCGCCTTCCTGCTTCTTCTCGACTTCGGGACGGCGGTTGATGGGTGAGGCGGCGTTGTTCGAGGCCGGCTTGATGTCGCCGAGCGAGACCAGGCCATCGACGGGCTTTTCGCCGAGGACGTGCTCGCGGTAGAGCTTGGCCATGCGAGCGTTCTCCGCATCCACTTTCATCTTTTCGTCACGCGCGCGAATCTTTTCTTCGCGGGAGTTCTTGGCGATTCCGAGGTTGTCGAGCGTGTGGTTGGCTTCGGCGTTGGCGTGCTCCATGTTGACGTTCAGATCATGGCCAACGTGATTCATGGCCACCTTCTTGCCACCGGCGAAGATTTCGTGACGGCCGTGCTCCTCATACCACTTGGTGAGGGTCGCGGTCATATGCATCTTCTCGATAATGTTGCGCCATCCCACGCCGGTGTTGTACGCGCAGAAGCTGATCTCGCCTTCCTGCGTGGCATAGGGGATGATGCACTGCTCGGTGCGGCGGAAGTCGTAGTTGAACAGATCCTGAAACCACATTCCAGCGATGAACAGGAAGTTCCAACGGTCCTGGCGGCGAATCTTGATGTCCTCGATGGTGCGGTCGCCCTTGACGCTGCCGTAGTTCTTGCCGGTGGCGTTGAAGGTCTTGTCCATCTTCTTCATCATGTCGGTGATCTTGAAGTGGGTGGGCGCCTGGAACGGATCGTAGTTGCGCATGAGCGAAAGGCCGAGGCCGAGAACGGAGAGGAACTTTCCGCGAGCGGCATCGTTGACCTTGGCCAGATCCTTGGCCACCTGCCCCATGTCGAGGAAGGCGGTCACGGGAGCGGACTCCTTGGTTTCTTTGTCGATCATGACGGCCATGCCGATGCCGCAGTTGGGATGGCATCCGCAGGAGAGCTGACCCCACTCGGCTGTGGGCCCGTGCACGAGATCGGCCCAGTCAGAGAAGGTGGACATGAAAGAAATCGGGAACCAGTCGCGCGCCGGCTCGCCCATGCCGACTTGTGTCTTGACGTCGTGCGCCATGTGCGAAAGCGTGTAGCGCTGGGCCACGCGGCGTTCGTCGGTGATCTCTTCGTCGCGGCCGGTAAAACTGACGGGCTGGAAGCTGAGGAAGCTGATCTTCTTGGGATTTTCGAGCGCAAACTCGATGATGCGACCGACTTGCTCGTTGTTAATGCCGTTGACGATGGTGGTCACGGGCACGATCTCAACGCCGGCTTCGTGAAGATTGTTGATGGCCTGCAGCTTGACGTCGAACAGGTTGCCGACCTTACGGTGCGAGTTGGCGGCGTTGCCGATGCCATCGAACTGGAGGTAGACGTAACGGAGGCCGGCTTCAGCGGCGGCGCGGCAGAGCTCCTTCGACTTGGCGAATTCAATGCCGTTCGACGCGGCCTGGACTGAGTTGTAGCCAACCTTGCGCGAGTAAGCGACAGCGTCAAGGAAGTATGGCGACAGCGTAGGCTCGCCGCCGGAGAACTGAACGCTCATCTGCCGCCTGGGCTTCATGGTGATGGCGTTGTCGAGCATGGTCTTGATTTCGTCCCATGTGAGCTCGTGGACGAAGCCAACCTGGTTGGCGTCCATGAAGCAAGGATCGCACATCATGTTGCAGCGGTTGGTGAGGTCGATGGTGAGTACCGAGCCGCGGCCGTGGGTAACGGTCGACGTGCCATGGTTGTGCAGCTTCTCGTCGCCCTGGCCGTGGGCACGAATGTCGCGGCCGGGGAAGCTCTCTTCAAGATGCTTGAAGAAGACCGGGTCGATGGACATGACGTCTTCAAAGTGGCCGTGCTTGGGGCAATCCTTGACCATGAGGATTTTGCCGTCGCGCTCGATGATCTGGGCCTTGATTTCGCCGACTTTTTCGTTGAGGAGGACTTCGTGAGGCAGCTTGCCGTCGAGAATCCGCTTGCGAATCTCAGGGACGCACTTGGGACAGAGCGAGTCCGTGGTACGCGGCCAGCCGAGGGGCGGCTTCTCCTTCTGATAGCTCTTGAGGAGAGGCTTGTCGCTCCACTTGGGCGTGAAAGAAGCATTGGGGCTGATGCGGTTCAAGCGCTCAAAAACAACCCACGCTCCCTTCGCAGCGTAGACGGCGGCCTTTTCGACGTACTTGACGGCTTTGGGCATGATTTCGAAATCTCCTCTTAAGGATTGAAGGCGCCGGGAATCAAGATGTTGCCCGGCTGGGAGCCAGCGGTTTCCATGGTATAAACCGGAGGCTAAGAAGTCATTACGAGAGTATGTCTTGAGGCCGGTCAACCCAAGCAGGGTGCAGCGAATGGCAGAAATGGGGGCTGGATGGGGATTTGAGGGAGGCGAACGGCAGCGCAGTGAGGCAAGTGGTTGGCGGGGAAGGGGTTATTCGGTTGGCTCACGGGCGAGGAAGATCGTTGCCGCCCGTTTGTGGGCCGCTTGTTCACGGCGGGTTTACGGCGACCCGGTTGATGATGCGTTGGACGAAGACAACGTGCGTATGGATGTGGCTGGCAATCGAGGGCACGAATTCAGTGATCAGGTTGTCTATGGGTGCGGTGGCCAAGCCGATGCCGTAGCGCTCGGTGTCGGCAGAGAAATGGGTTTGCTGGCCGGGCACATAGAGGTTCGAGAAGGAAATGTCGATGATGGGCGCAACGATTTGTGAGTAGTTGAGCGTGTGCCCGCCATTGTCGGCGCGCTGCCAGAAGATCTGATCGACACAATGGAGGGCGCGGCGCGGGATGCTGAAGTCGGGACGGCGATGGTAGTGCGGATCAGTGTGCGTAATGGTGGGAATAAGGAAAGTGCCGAAGAACTGATCGGTCATGTCCTGGGTGAAGTTGACCCCGGACAACTTGCCCCATCCGGGAAAGCCCGGGCCGTAGGGCGTGTGGGAGTTGGCGGCGACCCCAATGCCAGCCCCGCCAAAGACGGTGACGAGGTTGAAGGGGTCGAGGAGATTTTTCCCGGCCAGGCGAAGTTTCTGCGCGGGCGAGAAGCGCTTGACCTCGGGGCCGGTGAGAAAGCGCTTATACCAATCGACGATCGGGACACGTTTGTTGCAGGGGGCCGGTTCGACGGCGGTTGAGCCGACTGCGGGAGAGGACCCGTGCGCGCCGGCGACTGTGGGTGTCCGCGAACCGCCCGTGGCGGCCGTGGACGGGCCGGCGTTTTCGACGGCACAGGGATCGAGCCGCCCGTCGGCTTTGGCTGGCGGGTTCGATTCGGGAGCGGGTGAAGGCGATTGCGTGGGCGTTGCGGACGGGTTCCGGGCC
>JBKQOX010000013.1:0-89229 GCA_052145255.1 Occallatibacter sp. | reverse complement strand
GTTGGCCACTTTGGAGGGCGGAACAAGCGGACATGCGTTCACCACCGGAATGGCCGCCATTTCCGCCCTGGTGGCCATGCTTCGCGCGGGCGATCACATCGTCTGTTGCCGTGACGTGTACGCAGGCACGGTCCGTCTCTTCGACCAAATCGTTAGCGGCTACGGCATCGAGATTGAGTATGTGGATACGAGTAATCTCGCCGCAGTTGAAGCAGCGATCAAGCCGAACACCAAGCTCGTGCACATTGAAACGCCCAGCAATCCGCTGATGGTGCTGACGGATATTGCCGGCGTGGCGAAGATCGCTCACGCTCACGGCGTCGAAGTGAGCGTGGATAACACATTCCTTTCGCCCGCGCTGCAACGCCCGCTTGAACTTGGCGCCGACATTGTGATGCATTCGACCACGAAGTACCTCAATGGCCACTCCGACGGCCTTGGCGGTGCGCTGATCGGATCAAAGCCCGAGCATAAGGAGCGCTTTCTCCTCGTCCAGAAAGCGGCGGGCGGCGTAATGTCTCCCTTCGAATGCTTCCTGGTCTTACGCGGCATCAAGACTCTGCCGTTGCGCATCCAGCAGCATGAGGCGAACGGCCGTGCGGTGGCGGAGTTCCTTTCCACGCACAAGAAGGTGACCAAGCTGGCTTATCCCGGACTGAAGACGCACCCGCAGTACGACCTGGCGGTAAAGCAACAGAAGGGCTTCGGATCGATGATGAGTTTCGAGCTCAAGTCGCGCGAGGAAGCGGCGCGTTTTCTTAAGGCGATCAAGATCTTCATCAACGCGGAATCCCTGGGCGGGGTCGAGTCGCTGGCGTCGCACTCGGCCACCACGACGCACGGCTCCGTGAGCGAGGAAGTGCGCCGATCCATGGGGATTAACGAAGGGCGAATCCGGCTCTCGATTGGCATCGAGGACAAGGAAGACCTGATTGCCGACCTCGATCAGGCGCTCGCGGCAGTCTGAGGTAGCGTTGTGTCTTTCGGTCAGCCAATTCTTGCCATTGATACTTGCGGCCCGACGGGTTCAATCGCGCTAGCCCGCCTGGCTGGGCGAGACGTCGAGATTCTCGGACAAACTGACCTGGCCGGGCGGACCTACTCGGCGACGCTGGTCGCCGCAGTGGCCGAGTTGCTGCAATCGGCTGGGGTCGAACTCCGAGGACTCGGCGGAATCATCGTCATGAATGGGCCGGGAAGCTTTACTGGCGTTCGCGTAGGCCTGAGCGCCGTGAAGGGCCTGGCCGAAGGGACGGAGATTCCCGTTGTCGCACTCTCGCGGCTTGAAGTGCTTTCGCGCAAATCCGGTGTTCCGTCGTCCGCGCTCAACGCTCATCGGGGCGAGGTCTTCCTGAGGCTTGAACAAATGGACTCCAAGCTGGTCGAGATTCTCGCTGGCCCTCGTGAACTTGCGGCCATCAATCCTGCACCGGTACGGGTGGCCGTTTGCGACGATGAAGCAGCCGCGATCCTGTCAGCCGCATGGCCGAGCACTCAACGGGTCGCAACGCTTCCGCCGTCCGCGGCGGACGCGCTGCGTCTCGGCGAGGCTCGGCTGGTTGCTGGCGCCTCTGTCGATCTGGCTCTGCTTGACGGCCACTACCTGCGCCGCTCGGATGCTGAGATCTTCGGCAACGAGGTTGAGGCCAAACCGGTCGCGGCGAGGTCTTAGTGTGACGAATTCCTCTACTGAAAAAGAGCAGGTCAGGCAGATGACGGCTGCCGACATACCCCGGGCGATGGAGATTGCCACCAGCCTGCCGGAGGCACCTCACTGGCCGGAATCAGCCTATCTGGACGCATTGAATCCCGAAGCGATACCTCGCCGCATCGCCTTGGTCGTGGTCAGCTCAGGGAATGTCCAGGGCTTTACCGTGGCAAGCCTCTTGCCTCCACACGCGGAACTCGAATTGATCGCCGTATCCGCCGGGAGTCAGCGGCGAGGTATGGGACGCATGCTCTTCGACCGTTTGGTCCACGACCTTCGCGGCATGGGCGTGCTTGAGATCGTTCTTGAGCTGCGGACGTCAAACCGCGCCGCCGTGACCTTTTACCGCTCCGCGGGCTTCGGCCAAACCGGGCTTCGTCTGGCTTACTACGTTGATCCTATTGAGGATGCGGTGCTTATGCGACTTCAGCTCTCCTGAGCGGCAGATGACCGAGCCATCCGGCATCGTCTGGCTTGATATTCACAGGCCGCGGTTACCTTTAGAGGATTTCTGACTTGCCGTTTCACCCGAAACAGCGATATATGTAAATGTTCTAAGAAAAACGGCGGCCAGGTACTGCTTAACCAAACCGCCGAACCGGAGGTGCTTGATGGACGAAGTACAAGGTTCCATGCTGAGCGAAGAGATCGATCGCCTGCACGCAGAACATCGTCGCTACGCTCAGCGTTTGGAAGAGTTGCTTCAAAAGCCATACCTTTCCGAAGACGAACAACTTGAAGAAGTGCGCTTGAAGAAGCTCAAGCTGCACGCCAAGGATCTGATTTTCGCCCTCGAGCGCCGCATTCCGGCCGTGGCGTAAGTTCCGAGGGTTTAGGCTTTTGCGGCTCACTTGCCACGCGGCTCCGCTTGGCAGTGTGATTGGTTCGTTTGTGTCTAAGTGATCCCTTGGTGCAATGGGTTCATCTCCTTAATCACCGTATAATCGTTGGGAACGATGGTTCGCGACGGTTACATCTACGGGTTGAGCTTGCTGGCGGTGGCTGGCGCGCTCAAGTGGATTACAGGAGGGTGGATCTGGAGCGTAGCGCCAGTCCTGCTGGCTGCATTTTTCCTTTGGTTCTTTCGCGACCCTCAACGCACAGTTCCAGCCGGCGACGGCTTGATCGTCTCGCCCGGTGATGGCCTCGTTACTGAAACCACATCCATTTCGACTCCCGATGGTTCGCGGCAGCGGATCAGCATCTTCCTGAGTGTTTTTGATGTCCATGTGAATCGCGCTCCCATCGGCGGAGTCCTGAGCCGTGTGCGCTATCAGAAGGGCCAGTTCCTCAATGCCATGAACCCCGCATCGGCCGAGCGTAATGAACAAAACACCGTCACCGTGCGCGGCCAGGGCGCGGACGGGGGGTATGAAGTCACCTTCAAGCAGATTGCCGGGCTCCTTGCGCGGCGCATTGTCTTTCGTTGCAATGAAGGGCAATCGGTCGAGCGCGGGCAGCGCGTGGGACTCATCAAGTTCGGCTCCAGAGTTGATGTTGTCATTCCATCGAGTGCGGTTTTGCGGGTCAAGGTCGGAGACAGGGTCAAGGGAGGCGCCAGCGTGCTGGCTGCGATGCCCCATGGAGAGAGCTTGTGAATTCCTTTGATTTTCCGCGGGGAAAGGGCAAACCGCATCCGCGCCTGCGTCGAGGCATGTATCTGCTGCCCTCGTTGTTTACCGCCGGAAGCCTTGGAGCCGGCTACTTCTCCGTCACCCAGACCATCGCGGCTCTCGACGGAAGCGGGCAGGCGCATGGGCATTTGGATTGGGCGGCCATTGCCATTCTGTTCGCTATTCCATTTGACGCCCTCGATGGCCGCATTGCGCGCCTGACCAACACTGCCAGCGACTTCGGCAGGGAACTGGATTCACTGGCCGACGTCATCACCTTCGGAATGGCGCCAAGTATTCTGGCGTTTGTCTGGGGATTCCATTTTCTTCCCGATTCGATGAACCCGCAGCTGCGCCAGCACCTGATGCAAGCCGGCGCTTTCGTCTGTTTTCTTTTTCTTCTCAGCGGAGCTTCACGCCTGGCGCGCTTCAACATCAGCCCGGATGCGCAGCCGCGCAATCCGGGCCGCGCCGACAGGAAGTACTTTGTCGGTATGCCCATCCCCGCGGCGGCAGGCTTGGTGGCTGCCACGGTCCATTTCTTCAATGCCTATCCTGTCGAGGAATGGTGGGTCGCCGTTCCCTGGCTCATCCTCGTAGGACTGACTGGATTCCTGATGGTCAGCACCTGGCGCTTCTGGTCGGCAAAGGAGATTAATTTTTCCCGTCGGCATCCCTTTCAGTTGTTAGTGCTGCTGGCGCTGATTGCGTACATTGCGCTACGGTACTCGAATGTGGTGATGTTCCCGGTAGCATTGGCATACATGTTCTCGGGGATTTGGGCGCGTGCGGCGTATGGCTGGTCAAGGCGGCGGCGCAGAAGGCCGCTCGATCCACCCTCTCCCTCGCCAGTGGCCGCAGAACCCGGCTCATCGAGACCGTAATCGGACTCCAGATCGGAAAAGGATTGCCGTGTACAGAATTGCCATAGCCGGCGCTTCGACTTTGGTGGGTCGGGAGCTGAAAGAAGTCCTAGCCGAATCGCCGCTTGACTCGGCCAGCTTTGCCCTGCTCGACGAAGGAGACGCAAAGGGTCAGCTGGACCAGGTAGGCGACGAGGTCACCTTCATTCAGGCCATCAGCGCCGATGCTTTCGACGGGGCGGATTTCACATTTTTTTGCGGCAGTGAGAGTCTCACGCGTCGCCATTGGCAGCACGCATTGCGCGCCGGGTCCACGGTGCTGGATCTTTCAGCGGCATTAGATCGGGAGCCTGGGGTGGTGATTCGAGCACCATGGCTCGGCTCAGAAGCGGTGGCCGTCGATCTTTTCACGCCGGCTGTGGTTCCGGCTCACCCAGCCGTCATCGCACTTGCTTTGCTGCTCCAACGGTTGCAGCAGGCCGCGCCCGTGCGTTTTGCCGCCGCCACGGTGCTCGAACCGGCCAGCGACTTCGGCCGGGCCGCCATGGATGAACTGCATCAGCAAACCGTCAGCCTGCTCAGCTTCCAGCCGCTGCCGCGGGCCTTCTACGATGCTCAAGCTGCATACAACATGCTTGTAGGCACGGGAGAAAGCTCGAAGGTGAGCCTGCCCGAGGTCGAATCACGTATGCGCCGCCATTACGAGGCGCTCACCGGTGGGCGCGGTCCGTCGCTGGCATTGCAGGTGATTCATGCGCCGGTTTTCCATGGCTATACGTTCTCCATCGCCGTGGAATTAGAACGGCCGGTGGAGGTTGTCGCTCTTGAAGAGGCCTTGACTGGCGAACATGTCGAGCTGGTTCTGGAAGATACTGATTCGCCGTCGAATCTCGCTGCCACGGGACAGAATGACCTCTTGGTTCGGATACGTCCGGAGCAACTCGGTCGCAACTCCAGTCAGGTCTCGCGTCTATGGTTGTGGGCTGCGGCCGACAATCTGCGCTTGAATGCCCAGAATGCCGTTCTTTGTGCGCTTGATCTCCGGCGCATCCGTCCGCAGGGAACCGTGCAGTAGTCGGCCCCACATTCGCCGACTAAGGGCTACCTTTTACGCGATCGAAACCAGTGGACTCGTCGTCATAGCAGCATCCCCTGCGCCGGACTAGAATTCTAGTCCGAGGTGCGTGGGATGAAATTCAATGTCAAAGCTCTGGCCCTGGGGTGCGCGATTCTATGGGGCGGCGCGGTTCTGGCGGTCCTGCTGGTAAATCTTGGGTGCACTAGCTATGCGCAAAACTTCCTGGAACTGATGGCCTCCATCTATCCGGGCTACCATGCAAACCACAGCGTTGTTCAGGTGCTGATTGGAACGTTGTATGCGACCGCGGACGGGCTGATCGGCGGAGCGGCCTTTGGATGGCTTTATAACCGCATTGCGAAAACGGCCTCGTAGTGGGATCAGGACGAGATTTCTTCATCAGCTGCGGCTATACCTGCTCCACACCTGCACAATGTAGCTGTCCGTCATTCCGGCAATGTAATCGGCAACAGTGCGGGCCAGCCCTTCAGTCGGAATCTGCGCCTGGTGGTCCCGCGGCATCAACCCTGGATCGGACATTAAAGAACTGAACAGCTCGAGCACCACCTCTTCGGCAAGCGCATGCTCCTGTTCCTGGGCGGGTGTGTTGTAGAGGTTCGCATAGAGGAATTCCTTGACGGCGGCACGTTCAGTTTCCATGTGCCCACTGAGTGCCGCCAGTCTTTGCGGAGCGCTTCGGATTTCGTCAAGAGTCGTTGCGCCGAGAGCCTGGACGCGAAGACGGATTTCATCGATCAGATCGGTAACCCAGGCGTTCAAAAGCTGCCTCAGTGCCTCGTAAACGGCCAGTCGAGGCGGAGCCGCGGGAAACTTCGCGCGTGCGGCAACATAAAAGCCTCGAACGAGAGGCACGGCTTCGAGAACCTGATCAAGAGCAAGAATGCCGGAATCCAGCCCATCGTCGAGATCGGCGGTGAGGTAGGCGATCTCGTCCGCCAAGTCGATCAACTGCGCTTCAAGCGGCGGAAAACGGTCGAGGAAATACTCGGCCAGCTCGGGATAGTCCTGGGCTGAGTAGTCGCGCGAGTGCTTCACGATGCCTTCGCGGACGGCGAGGGTAAGATTGAGCCCGCGAAAAGCAGGATAGCGCTCCTCAAACCAGGTGACGATTCGTAGAGCATGGAGGTTGTGATCGAATCTGAGACCATGCGCGTTGAGGGCGCGATCGAGCGCCTTTTCGCCGGCATGGCCAAATGGAGGATGGCCGATGTCGTGCGCGAGGGCCAGGGCTTCTGCCAATTCCACATTGAGGCCCAGCGCACCTGCCACTGTGCGCGATATCTGTGCCACTTCGAGCGTATGCGTCAGCCGGCTGCGGAAATGGTCGGAGAGCCCCTCGGCGGGCAGGCGGGTAAAGACTTGTGTTTTCCCTGCGAGACGACGAAAGGCCCGCGAGTGCAGGACTCGGGCGGCGTCACGGGCGAACGGGGTGCGGTAGGCGTGCGGCGGCTCGGGGTGGACTCTGCGTGTTAGTGGGCTGTCTGCGCTACCAGCAACCGCGATTCCCGCAGGCAACGCGGCCATAGGTTCGGTCTTGAGCGCAATCATTTGGACTCACCCTCACTGCGCAACCGCGAAGTTCGCTGCTCAGATCTGGTTATACCGCAAAAAGGGGAAATTGCGTGGCAAGGAAGGCGTTGCTGCGATGGAAGTCACCAAGCCCTGGCGGCGGTCGCTCCCGCGACATCTGTGCGCCTGCGAATAGACAATCGCAATTCCGCAGGAGTACCATCCAGCCGGAATTTCTAAGGGGAGTGGCGCGAGGGCAAATCGTATGCGCCAGTCACAACAGTCTTTTGGACCTCAAGAGGAGGTAGCAATGAAGCCGAACAAGCAGATGGCGCTGGCGCTGGCCGCGCTGGCATTATTCTCGATCCCGGGTTGTAGGGCAAGGCACTCACCAAATGAGGTTTATTACCTGGTTGCAACCAACGTCTCGCTGCCCTACTGGGAAACCGCGATCGCCGGATTCAAAGCGGCTGCGGCTCAATACAATGTGACGGTGAAGGTCGCTGGACCTGACACGTACGATCCTCAGGCCGAACTGGCGGAGTTTCAAAAGGCAGTTGCGGCCAAGCCGGCTGGGATTCTAGTTTCAGTCTCCGATGCTGCCGTGATGCAACCGGGAATCGATGCGGCCATCAGCGCGGGCATTCCGGTGATCACCGTAGACTCCGACGCCGCGAACAGCCACAGGCTCTACTTCATCGGCACCAACAACCTCGAAGCAGGGCGTTTGGGCGGCCGGAGGATTATCGGGAAGCTGGGCGGGAAAGGCAACGTAGTCTTCTTTACGCTTGCCAGCCAGCCCAATACGGAAGAGCGGTTGAAGGGATTCAAGGACGCCTTTGCAATGCAGCCGGGCATCAACATCGTCGAAGTGATTGACATCAAGGGAAACGCGAGTGTCGCCTTCGATCGGACCCAGGTGCTGTTGGCCCAGACCGGCGCTAAGAAGATCGATGCTTTTGTGTGCCTGGACTCAGCGTCAGGCAAGTTGGTCGCCGACGCGATCAAACGAACAGGCGACACCAGTCGCGAGTTGGTGGCATGGGACGTGAATCCCGATACGCTGCAAGGCATCAAGGACGGAGTCATCGACGCGACCGTCGTGCAAAAGCCGTACACCATGGGCTACATAGGTCTGAAAGCTCTCGACGAGATCTTTCACGATCCGCCCGCGCAGCTCAATAAGGACTATAGTGTCGACGCATTCGCGCCCTACCCTGTATTCGTCGATACGGGCACATCGCTGGTGGACAAGAGCAACGTGGATGTTTACCTGAGCGCTGCGGCGGCGCACGCGCAATAGCCAGTGGCCTGAGAGGCGCCTAAAAGTACGCGGCGTTCGCTGAAGCGAACGCCGCAGTTTCCGTTTATTCTCTAGATCTTTGTCTTCGACACGAGCTCAGCGCAGCGGTTGCTTTCGAGATTATTCCGGTTTGGCCTGACCAGCTGAGCTGTCCTCTTTGGCCAGTCTGACGCGGGCGCCTTCCAGCTTCTTCTGCACCTTCTCCACGTCTCCCGGCTCAATGTCGGCGGCAGAGGACTTTGCGAATTCATCGAGCGAAAGCTGCCACTGAGCCGCTGCCAGCCGGATCCGCCCCGTCTTCTCGTAGAGATCGCCCATGTGCATGTGAACCGTAGGGTCGGTCTGGTCGCGATTGACGGCTTGCCGTAGGTTGTCCTCTGCCAGCTCGTACTCACCCATTTTGAAATAGACCCAACCCAGCGAATCAAGGTACGCGCCATTCATGGGTTCGATATCGACGGCTTGGCGAATCATCTTGAGGGCTTCGGGTAGCTTCACCCCTTTGTCCGCCCACATATAGCCGAGATAGTTGAGTGTCATCGCGTTGGCGGGATCCAGATTCAACGCCTGACGGAAGAATTGTTCGGCCTGATCCAGGTGCTTCTGGCGCTCTGCCCATTCGCCGCGGAGAAAGAATAAGTAGGTCCGGTCTTCCTTCTTGGTCGCCAAAGGATCAGCCTTGTCCAGGGCATCCTCTGCATCCTTCCAGCGGTGAAGGCGAACGTTCATCTGCACTAAAGCAAACCAAACTCCACGCTGCTGGTCAGGTGTAGCGCCCTCCAGTAGGCTCTTTGCCATTGCCAGGCCTTCATCAGGATGATCCTGGTCGGCGAGTTCGCTGGCAAGCATCAGCTTCAGGTCGCGGTCTTGGGGACTGGCCGCAACGGCCTTGCGGGAGACCGCGATCGCCTTCTCGAATTGGTGGGCATTGCGGTACGCGTCCACTTGACCTTGGTAGCCACGCGCGGCGTAGCTCCCGCCCATATCGATCATCTTCTGGTATGCAGCGATTGCCGAATCTGTCTTGTTGTCCTCGAGGCACACCGCACCCAGGCGCTCCAGGAAAATGGAGCGGTTGTTTTTCTCCTCATCGGTATAAGCGCCGTTGGCGTGCGAAGTAGCGTCGACCATCTCCTGGTAGGTCTGGATGGCGTCGTCGAAGCGGCCCAGAATGTCGAGCACCAGCCCTTCGTTAAAGCCCGCCTCCAATGACGTCGGGTCAACCTTGCGCGCCTTGCGAAGGGTGGCCAGCGCATCTTCGTATTTACCCTGACGGCGTTGAATCTCACCGATATGAACCAGTGCCTCGGTGTTTTCCGGGTCGGCCTCGGCCAGCGCCTGATACTCCTTGAGCGCCTCGTCAAGCTGGTCGGCGCTAAGCAGTGCCGACGCCAGCGCATCCATGGTCTGCAGGTCACCAGGCTCCAGGTCGTCAGCACGCTGGTAGGCGGCGATAGCATCCTTCGGCTGCTTCAACTGGTCGTAAAGAGCGCCCAGCGTGAACTCCATCTTCGGGGTTCGCCCTTCAACGGGTACCGCCTCAATGGCTTTCACGGCATGTTGTAAGTCGCCGCTCTCTGCGTACAGCCGCGCAAGATTCAGCACCACCTCTTCTGACTCCGGCTCAATATCCTGCGCGGTCTTGAACTCGGCTTCTGCCTTTTCTGATTGGTGCTTAACCGTGTAAAGCTGCCCCAGCACCATGTGGTCTTCCACACTCTTGGGTTGCAGGGCAACAATCTTCTCGAATTCCGCAATCGCCTGGTCAAGCACGTTGCTGGAGCTCACTGACGATGCTCCGCCGTTTGCACCCTGGCCCAGTTGCCTCAGGTAAATGCGCCCCAAAAGCCGGTGCGAGTCGATGTCGTCGGGATGAGACTTTAGCAGCGTCCTCGCAGTGGTCTCGGCATCGTGCACCCGGTCGGCGCGGAAGTAAAGATCCGCCAGATCGTCGCTCAACTCGGCGGAATCGGGGTCGGCATCGAGGGCAAGCTTGTACTGCTCGATGGCCTGGTTCACCTCATCGGTGCGTCCCTCCGAAATGGCGTCATCCTCATACACGCTGGCCAAGGCCAGGTGATAGTAAGCCTGGGCGCGATTTGGCTCTGTCGCTGTGTTGGGTGTCGTTATCGCCGGTTTCGATCCAGCATCGGCCTTCGCCGTTTCCACTGGCGCAGCCTTGGCTGGGGCTCCGCTCGGCTGGGGCTGTTGGCTCTTCGCCGGGGCCGATGTGTTATTTGCCGGCGAGGTTTGAGCCGGGGCGAGCCCGATTGGCAGCAAGAACACAATGGCTGCAGCAAACCCAGGTGCGAAATCGAGTCTTGGAAGGAGTTTTCTCATCATGCAGGGAATTCCATAGGTCCTTGGCCGCAAATCGGACAAAAAGAAGACGCGGCGCGGGCAGAGGATCTGAGCGAGCCTGCCTACTATTAAGACGATTTTACCTGTCATTCGTCGCAAATGCGCGGCAGATTGCGGGATTTCCTGATACTAAAGAGGCACGCGATGGCCAGACGACAATCTGTCCGAACTGCGCCGTCTTTGAGTTCATCAATGCCGGAAATGCCTGATTCCGGTGAAGACCATGGCCAGACCCAACTTGTCCGCTGCGGCAATCACTTCGTCGTCCCGAACCGAGCCGCCCGGCTGAATCACCGCAGTCGCCCCGGCCTGTGCAACAGCCTCCAGGCCGTCGGGGAAGGGAAAGAACGCATCGGAGGCGGCCACACAACCCTTCAGCGGCAGGAGAGCCTTCATTGCGCCGAATTTGGCCGCATCCACACGGCTCATCTGTCCTGCGCCAACACCGAGCGTCTGGCCGTTTCGCGCGTACACGATGGCATTCGATTTGACGTGCTTGCAAACGCGCCAGGCAAAAAGCAGGCTACGCAGCTCTTCGGCGGAGGGCGGACGCCACGTGACGACTTTGAGCTCCGACTCTGTCACGCGGCCGATATCGGCGTCTTGCAGCAGAAGCCCTCCGGAAACTTGCTTGACCACCGGGCGCGGCTCGGCGGCTCGAACCTCTACGAGGCGCAGGTTCTTCTTCGCGGCAAAGCGCTCCCGGGCTTCAGGCGAGAATCCCGGCGCCGCAATCGCCTCCACAAACAGCTTGGCGATTTCCTCGGCTGCTGTGCCGTCCACTTCGCGGTTGATTCCGATCACGCCGCCATAGGCCGACACCGGATCACTGGCCAGTGCTTTTTGATAGGCGTCGAGGACTGTCGCGCCAGTGGCCGCGCCGCAAGGGTTGGTGTGTTTGACGATGATGACGGCAGGCCCTTCAAACTCCTGCGCCAGATCCCAGCATGCGTCCAGATCGACGAGGTTGTTAAAGCTCAACTCCTTACCTTGCAACTGTGTTGCGCCTGCAATTCCGCGGCCCGATCCGTCAGCATAGAGCGCCGCGCGCTGATGCGGGTTTTCGCCGTAACGCAGCGCCTGGGCCAGCGGAAGATTGATGCGCAATGTGGAAGGAAGAGAAGCAAGATCGGGAGAGGCCGGCGCTGCCGGCTGGGGAGCCTCGGCGATCCGCTCAAGAGTATTTGCAATGGCCGCGTCGTAAGCTGCGGTGATCGCGAAGGCTTGTTTTGCCAGGCGCCAGCGTGTTGCGCGGGTCAGCGCAGCGCCGTGGGCGCCTTTCATCTCCTGGATCAGAGCGGGGTAGTCCGACACGCGAGTTACGATCGCCACATCCTCAAAATTCTTTGCGGCGGATCGCACCATCGAGGGCCCACCAATATCGATGTTTTCGATGAGATGCCCAAAGCCTACACCCGGCTGCGCCGCTGTCTTCTCGAAAGCATAAAGATTCACTACCACCATATCGATGGGCTCGATGCCGTGAGCCGCCACCGCCGCTTCGTGCTCCGCGTTGCCGCGAATGTAGAGAAGGCCTCCATGCACGCGCGGATGAAGCGTCTTCACTCGGCCATCGAGCATCTCCGGGAAACCTGTCAGTTCGCTGATGTCCTTGACCACCAGACCGGCCTCGCGTAGCACCTTTGCCGTCCCGCCGGTCGAAATCAAATCGACCCCGAAGCTCTTGAGCGCCTGCGCAAATTCGACCAGCCCGCTCTTGTCGGTCACACTCAGCAGCGCGCGGCGAATTGGCTTTGCGCCAGTTCCGTTTACATTGGGTTCCGAGCTCAAAACTCCGCTCCTTGTTGAAGAATCCGCGGGGGTCGGCGTCTTCGTTATGATGGGTCGCCGCAGTCAGAACAAATTCCAGACTACATCGTGGGAGCGAACCGAATTTCGAAACATGAATTCAGCCTGTGGATGTTGCTGTGTTCTCTAGTGCTCCTGCAGGAGATCTCAAGCCGCTGTGGCGTCGGGAATGCTTTAGAGTGATGGTATGGGAAGTTATTCCTCATCCACCCGGCCGGAGATTCTACCTCCCGCCAGCGATGAAGCACCGCCGCCGCGTCGGCGTCGTCCCGCGTGGGCCCAATCGCCGGCCACCTATCTACTCGTTGGGATCAATTGCGCCGTGTTTCTGGCCATGGTGGCGCGCGGCTCCAGCTTCTGGATGCCGACTCTCGATCAATTGATGTTCTGGGGTGCAGACAGGCCGAACAACGTGCTGGTCTACGGGGAGTGGTGGCGCATCGTGACCGCGATGTTCGTGCATGTGGGCATTCTTCACCTGGCCACAAATATGTGGTGCCTGTGGAACCTGGGACTATTGGCGGAACCTCTGATGGGATCGTTCGGTTTGTTCGCTGCGTACATCCTCACCGGCGCTGCCGGCAACCTGCTATCGACCTTTTACAACTGGGTACGGCCGATTCACGACGCCTCGGGAGCGCCATACTTTCAGGCCGGCGCTGGGGCATCGGGCGCGGTCTTTGGAATTGCCGGCGCGCTAATCGTGCTGCTGAAGTCAAGAATGTTGCCCGTGCCGCCGCTGGAAGTAAAAAAACTGCGCAAGTCCGTCATTTACTTCGCTGCGATCAATCTCGTGATCGGTCTCTCCATCAACTTCGGCAGCGGATTCACCGGTGTGGAAGTCGACAATTCGGCGCACATAGGCGGTTTCCTGTGCGGCTTGCTTTTCGCGGTTCCCATGGTTCCACGCATTGGTTCGCCGCGCAGTGAGTTTCAGTTTAAGTTACGCCTGACAGTGGCACTGATGGTATTGCTTCTCGTGCTTTTCGGGTTTTATGTGGCCCATATCCCTCTGCCGCAGGGATGAGGCCGGCGACGCTAGCGCGTTGCCGTCGCGGAGAACTTTTTCACCATCGCCAGAAGCAACTTGCGGTCGCTCTCATTCAGATTCGTTGAGTAGCGGCGTAATTGCGTGAGAAAACGCAGCTCGTCATCGGAGAGATTCTGCGTGTTCATCTGGCGGGAGAGGGTGTCGCTGGCAAAGAACTGCGCAATCGGGAGGTCGAGCGCGTGGGCAATCTTGGCCAATGTGTCCAGCGAGGGCACGGTGTGGCCGTTCTCCACGCGCGAGAGATAGCAGCGCAATAGTCCGGTCTTCTTTTCGATATCCCCCTGCGACAATCCCTTTTGCAGGCGGTAAGCGCGAATCGTGGTCCCGATCTTTATGCTCATTTGGCTTCTTGTCCCTTGCGTGCCCACGTTTACTCACGCGGCAGCTATCAGAAAACTATTAACTTGAGAGTTAACATGCGGCGCCCGGGATTGCAAGTGCAAAACATTCATTTGGGTTCAAATGATCAACCGCAACGCCAGTCCCTTTTGGCCCCGCGCGCCGCGTCCGTAAACCTTCGCGATGCAAGGCTCGTCAGACTGAATACTGATAAGAGAGGTCGGGTGGCGCAATGCGGCAGGCGGCAATCAGGCGTGCGAGTGCGGCGGCGTATGTTTTGGCCGCATGCCTGACTGCATGGCCGCAAGCTCCCTCGATCCCAATCCCGGTAGCTCAGGCTCCTTCAACCTCTGCTGCGCCAGCCGTGCCCGAGCCCGTCACTGGCGGCAAACTGCATGGTGCGGTCAAAAGCGGCACTATCCCGCTGCCGGGCGTCACAATCACCGCGCAAAACACACTCACCGGCAAGCGCTATTCCACGACGACCGATATTAGCGGCTCGTGGCAACTGAATATTCCGCAAAACGGCCGTTATGTCATCCGCACTCAGTTCACGGCTTTCGCTGGAGGGACGCAGGAAGCCGTTCTGAATGCCTCCAGCCACGATCAGACTGTGAACTTCGAGCTGATTCTTGCTTCGCGGCAAGCCGAAATTGACCGGCAGCAAGCGCAACAGGCCGCGCGCCAGGGCAGCGACGATCAGATCACTCAGCAGATGGCGGGTAATTCGCCCGAGAACGTCAACCTTTTGAATGCGCTGAGCGCCGACACCGACACGGGCGCTGGTACGGCCGGCGCCAGCGGCGCCGCTTTGCCTTCGATTGCCGGCAACTCCGACTTCAGCGAAGAGTCGGTGGCGATCACCGGACAAGCGGGACAGGTGAGCGCGCTGGCCGGCCTCGATTCCGATCGAATACGGGATGCAGCACTATCGATTCAAGCGCAAGGTGGGTTGAACGGGCAAGCCGGCGAAGGGGGCCAAGGCGGACTATTCGGCGGTTACGGGGGCGGTGGTGGGGGATTTGGGGGCGCTTTCGGCAGCGGAGGTTTTGGCGGGGCCGGTGGATTCGGCGGCGGAGGTGGAGGGTTCGGTGGAAGAGGCGGTGGAGGCGGTGGGGGCGGTCGTGGGAACTTCCGCAACTTCAATCCTGGCCAGCCGCACGGCGCCATCGCGTGGAACGGTACGAACTCGGCGATCAACGCTCAGCCGTTTGCGTTGCTGGGCCAGCAGCAGGAGCAACCTGCCAATGGGACCAATCGCTTTACTCTCTCCTTCATGAGCCCGCCGTATATTCCGCACCTGACAAAGCCCAGCGGCAAGGACACGGTTTTTCTGACACTGAGCGGCACGCGCTCGTCCACGCCGGACGATTTTTATGCCACAGTTCCTACCGACGCGGAACGCACCGGCGATTTTTCAGCTGCTGGATTGCCGCCAGTCTACAATCCCGTCACCGGCCAGCAGTTTTCTTACATGGGCAACAGCAATGTCATCCCACCCACTGGAGCTGCGGGACAGTCCATCTCCCCAGAGTCGACGGCGCTTCTCAACTATTTCCCCGCACCGAACTTGCCCGCCGGCAGCACCATCAACGGCTACAACTATCACCTATTGACAACTGCGCAGTCGAACACCACCCAGGCCGGCATTCGTTACAACCGCAGTCTCGGCGCAAATGCCGCGCGGCCCGGCAGCACGGAGCAGCTCGGCTACGGCGGCGGGCGTCGCGGCAGCTCGCAGACTCAGGGCCTGCGCCAGAGCATCAACCTCAACTACAACTGGTCCCACTCAGCCCTGGACCTGGTAAATCTGTTTCCGGACCTGGGTGGCAAAAGCGCTTCCAGTTCCTATTCCTTGCAGGCTGGCTATACGGTTGGCTACCATCGCTTCACCAGCATTTCCAACGTTAACTGGAATCGCAGCAACAGTCGAACCACGAACTTTTTTACAAACACCACCAACAATCCAGCGGCGGTCGCGGCAGTCCCTGTGCCGAACAATGTGCCGCTCAACTACGGCGTCCCCGACATTTCGCTCAGCAACGGCATTCAGGGCCTAAGTGAAACGCAACCCAGCTTCTCCATCGCACAGACCATCTCGTTTACTCAGGTCCTGAGCTGGATTCATGGCAAGCACAACATGCGGTTCGGCGGCGACTACCGGCGCGTGCACCGCGACTTTCTCGCCGGCTCGAACGCCACTGGGAACTTTGCCTTCACCGGATTGTTTACTGAAGACGCCGCGCAGGACCCAACCACTGGCTCATCCATCGCCGATTTTCTGCTCGGATTGCCGCAGTCCACAACGCTCAACTCTTCTGAAGCCAAGAGTTATCTGCGCGACAATGTCGTCGACGCCTTCGCCATGGACGATTGGCGGATGCTGCCGTCGCTTACGCTCAATTACGGCGTGCGCTGGGAGTTCTTCGCGCCGTACACCGAGAAATATTCGCACCTAGCCGACGTGGCCACCAATCCGGACGCGGGATTCACGAGCGAGACCGAGCAGACTGCCGGGATGAACGGGTTGCCAAACTCGCTCGTCCTTCCCTGGCATAAGGCCTTCCAGCCGCGTGTGGGGCTGGCTTGGCGCGTGCCGAAGATCAAGCAAACTGTGGTGCGTGCCGGGTTTGGCACCAACTACACGGTAGGCGAATATTCCGGCTTTGCAACAACGATGGCGCACCAGCCGCCCTTCACCGACGAGCAGACCAATCAGGACGCGATCGGGAACACTCCGTCAACTGCCTGCGCGCGGACGCTTCCGGCGGGTTGCTTTGCGTTGTTCAATAACCCTTTTCCCGTGCCTGCCGCGGTAGGCAACTACGCAGTCGACCCGCACTACGGACTGCCCTACGTGATGGCGTGGAATCTCGACATACAGAGGACACTGCCCTGGGGCATCGTGATGAACCTTGGCTATAACGGAGCGCGTTCGAATCATCTCGATGTCAAGCTCGCGCCGCGCGCGCTGCCCTCCAGCCCTGGAACCGACCCCTCGGGGTTGCTTTTCACCTACGACGAGGCGGCAGCGTATTACAAAATGAACGCCGGAACAGTCCGCTTGAACAAGCGCCTTTCTAAAGGCATTTCTGTCGGCGCGAACTATCAGTGCGGCCATGCCATTGATGACGCGACGTCGGTCAATGGAAGTGGCGGCTCGCTGGTGCAAGACTGGCAGAATCCGGCTGCGGAGGAGGGCCACTCGGTTCTCGACATCCGTCACCAGGTGAACGGGACGTATCTCTTCGAGCTTCCTTTCGGACCCGATAAGTTTTGGGTTACCTCGGGTGTGGGCTCGCATATTCTTGAGGGCTTTTCCATTTCCGGCAGCTTCAACTTCACTACCGGGTCTTGGCTCTCACCCGGATTCGAGCCGACAGCGCAGAGCGTAGAGTGTGGAAATTCGAGCGCATCACGGCCGAACCTGACTGGACAATCGGTGACTGCCGGCGGTGGTTCGCTGCGCAAGTGGTTCAACACTGCGGCCTACTTAACGCCCAGCAATACGCCAGGATTCTGCGATTACTTTGGCAACGCTCCGCGCAATTCGATTGAGGGGCCGGGCACAGTCTCAAACAATATGTCGCTCTCCAAGACCGTGGACTTCGGCGAGACGCGCAGCATGGAGATTCGCGCCACGATCAACAATGTTTTTAATACAGTGCAGTATTCGGGCGTGAACACCACCGAGGGCTCTCCGACTTTTTGCGAAGTGACTTCGGTGCATGAGATGCGGTCGTTCCAGTTTATGGCGAGATTCAGGTTCTGAAGGGGCACAAATTAGCGAGTCGGCGGGCTGATCGTTGGACGGAAGGATACTGATGACGGGTCTGGTTCGGAGATTGGGGGCGGTCGTTGGACTGCTGGCGCTTGTTTCGCCGGGAGCGTATCCGATCTCTGCGCAAGACTCTGCCCAGGTCACCAAAACGCCCCAGGCCGGCTTTACGCTGAAGGCGAACGCCGAACTTGTGTTGACCAATGTGGTGGCGCGCGACGCAAAGACCGGCGAACTCGTGACGGGCCTCAAGCAGAGCGACTTCAAAATTTTTGAAAACGGAAAAGAGCAGCAGATCGATTCGTTCGACTTCGAGAGTGTGGACATGGCCACGCCGCTCAAGGAAGCAATGGTCAGCGGGCTGGCCGCGGGCCCTGCCGGCAGCAAGGCCGTGGTCGTCGCTAAGCCCGAAGAATTGCGGAACCACCGTCTGATTGTGATGTTCTTCGACCTGACTTCAATGCAGCCCGAGGATCTCGAGCGCAGCGTCGACGCGGCGCAGGCTTTCCTTCGAGCCAAAATGCAGCCAGCCGATCTCGTGGCGCTTGTCTCGCTCGGCGACACGCTCAACGTCGACCAGGATTTCACTGCCGACAAGAACGCACTCATCAACGAGGTTGGCGCTTACAACGGCACCGAGGGCCAGGGATTTGCCCAGGGCGCAAACTCCAACAACAACCAGGTGGAGGACACGACTGCCTATACGCCCGACGAGAGTGAGTACAACGACCTCAACACCGACCGCGAGCTCTTCGCGCTGCGCGCTATTTCGCAATCCCTTTCCAAAATCAACGAGAAGAAATCGCTGCTCTATTTCTCCGGGGGCATCTCGCGCGACGGCATAGAGAACGAAGCTTCTTTGCGGTCGGCAATCAACGCGGCAGTGCGGGCCGACCTGGCCATTTACAGCGTGGACACGCGCGGCTTACAGGCCGTGACGCCGCTCGGCGACGCATCTGCGGGCAGTTTGCGCGGCCAAAGCGGATTCAACGGTGGCGCGCTCACGACCAACATGAACGCGAACTTTGCCAGTCAGGAAGTGATGGCCACGCTTTCCAGCGACACTGGTGGTAAGGCATTTTTGGACTCCAATGACTTTGCGCCGGCTTTTGCTCAGGTGCAGAAAGATAATTCGGCTTACTATGCCATCGGCTTTCACTCAACGAACCCAGCGCGCGACGGCAAATACCGCAAGCTGACCGTGAAAATCGACAAGCCCGGCATCAAACTCGACTACCGGCCCGGATACTACGCTCCCGCTGACTTCAAGCACTCCGGCAAGGAAGACCGCGAACAGGAACTCCAGGATCAGCTGGCGAGCGATCTGCCGGCCACCGACATGGCTGTCTACATGGACGCTATGTACTTCCGCCTGGATGAAAACCGGTTCTACATGCCGGTTTCGCTCGTCGTGCCCGGCTCGCAGATCCCATTTGTGAAAGGCGGCGACAAGGACAAGGCCACGCTCGACATTATTGGTGCGGTGCTCGATGAAGCTCAGCGGCCGGTGGGACGTGTGCGCGATACGGTCAAGCTCAACCTCGACCCGTCGCTGCAGGCGCGGCAGAAGAACATTCAGTACACTACCAGCTTCAATCTGCCGCCGGGTAAGTACCAACTCAAGTTTGTGGTGCGGGAGAATCAGACCGGGCGCATGGGCTCGTTCATCGCCGATGTGACGCTGCCCGATCTGAAGAAGATCCAGCTGAAGATGAGTTCCATTATCCTGGCGTCGCAGCGCGAGCCGAGCAAGAAAGATGATCCCTTGGTGCGAAATGGCGAAGAATACGTGCCCAACATCAGCCACGTCTTTCGCCAGGACCAGCACATGTATCTTCTCTACGAGATCTACGATCCGGCGCACCAAAAATCGGCCGATGGGGCGCCGAAGGAGCCAAAATCTGCGATCGATCTGCTCAGCAGTCTGGAACTCATCCAGGGATCAAACAAGGTCTACCAGACACCCATCGTGCAAGCCAGGTCAATTAACGTCGAAGGACGCGATGCCGTCGCGATCGAGCTCGATATGCCTTTGAGCGGCCTCAAGCCCGGCCCATACGTCTGCCAGTTGAACGTGATCGACGACGCTGCGGGAAGCTTCGCCTTTCCGCGCTTCGCTGTTCTAGTGCGGGAGCCAGCCGCGGCGCCGGCCATAGTGCCGTCGGTCGTCCCGCCGACGGCGCAATCATCGTTAACTGGCGGATCCGAGTAAGACTGGCGCGGCCCCAACCCTTCCCGCAGTGCCGCTGCGGAAGGGGTTGGCAGCCGTCACGCTCGCTTGAGCAGCCGGAGGACGGCCACCAGGATCACTGCGCCGACCACGGCGATCAGGGTGCTGTATAGGAAGTTGCCGTGCGAATCCACGCCAAGATGGTTCGCGATAAAGCCCCCCACCAACGCTCCGGCAATGCCCAGCAGGATGTCTACGAAGAACCCGTAGCCTGAGCCCTTCATGATCTTGCCCGTCAACCAGCCGGCGACCAGGCCGACCAGAATCCACATGAGAATTCCCATTTTTCCCTCCTCGATCTTCGAATTTGGTTGGTTTCCTGCGGTTTCGGAAGTTGGGGAAGCCTCCGCAATGCGAAGGTCGGGCTGCCCGTTTCCGCAAGTCTGGAGTTATACCATCGGCAGGGCACGTCCAGCCAGCGAGAAATTTCAACGTGCAACCGCCAGGCGCTACTCGAGTTCTATCGGGTCGGATTTCGCGGCCGCATCTTCTCGGTAGGGGCAGTGCCGGCAACCCGATCCGCAGCAGGTACCCCGCTTGAGATGGTAAGCAGCGGCGAAAACGAGATAGGGTCCCTCGAAGTAATAGTCCTCGGGGTCGGGTCCTGGTGGAGGCTGTGGCGCGGTTGTGGGAGAGTCTCGATCCACGTCTGTATTCTCTCTTGATTCCACTGTATTGGTAAGCAGGCGATTAGGCGCGACCGGTAAAATCAGGAAATGGCACTTACCGCGCAAGACCGCGCCCGCAAGATCAAAGTTATTCTTTTCGATGTCGACGGTGTATGGACCGATGGCACGATCTGGCTCGTGCCCGGTTCGGCGCACACCGGAGTATTGGATGAGCTCAGTGGCAAAGACAGCATTGGCTTCGGCGTGCAATCGACCACCATGGTTGAGGCCAAGGGGTATAGCGCGCATGACGGCACGGCGATTTCACTGGCACGCCTCGGCGGTCTCAAATGCGGCGTGATTACCAAGCGCATCAGCGAGACCGTCGCCACGCGCGCCCGCGACCTCAAGCTCGAATTCGTTTACCAGGGTTGCGCCTTCAAGATGAAGGCGATCCGCGAGATTATTGCCAAAGAAGGCGTGGCCCTCGACGAGATTTGCTATGTGGGCGATGACGTAATCGATCTGCCGGCAATGCGCGAAGTGGGCTTCGCGGTAGCTGTCGCCAATGCGCGGGAGCGCGTGAAGGCCGAAGCGCACTTCGTAACGCCGAACGCGGGCGGCTATGGCGGGGCGCGCGATACAGTCGAGTTCATCCTGGAGGCCAAAGGCATGTTGGACCAGTGCATCAACGCCTACATCGACGAACGCAATCCAATTCCGCCGTCGATGGACATCGGGCGTGGCGGCGATCTCAAGTAGCCTCGTTTTTTATCAATGGAAAACAGATCCAAACGCGCAGTCGTTCTTTTGAGCGGAGGCCTCGACTCGGCGACCGTCCTCGCGGTTGCCAAGAGCGAAGGCCATGAGCTCTACGCGCTCTCGTTTTCTTATGGCCAACGCCACGCATGGGAGCTCGAGGCCGCGAAGCGCGTCGCCGCATCGATCGGCGTCGCGGAGCACCGAACAGTGGCGATTGACCTGCGTGCTTTTGGCGGCTCGGCTCTTACGGATGACGTCGCGGTTCCGAAAGGCCGCACAACTCAGGAGATGGCCGGCAGCATCCCAATTACATATGTACCCGCGCGCAACACGATCTTTCTCTCCTTCGCGTTGGCGTGGGTCGAGGTGCTGGGCGCTAGCGATATCTATTTAGGCGTGAATGCGCTCGACTACTCCGGATACCCCGATTGCCGTCCCGAGTATATTGCTGCCTTTGAACAAATGGCCAACCTTGCGACCAAGGCTGGTGTGGAGGGCCGCCAGTCACTCGAGATTCATACGCCGCTCATCGCGCTTTCGAAAGCTGAGATCATTCGCCTGGGACGCAGTTTGGGTGTCGATTACGGTTTAACCAGCAGTTGCTACGATCCCTCCCCCACGGGCGAACCGTGCGGCCAATGCGACTCCTGCCTTCTAAGGCAGAAGGGCTTCCGAGAAAATGGGATCGAAGACCCGCTGAAGCGTTAGCTATTAGTCTTTAGCTATTAGCTCTTAGCTGTTCGCTGCGAACAAAAGTCGTTGCAAAGAGCCTAAAACTTGGAAGCTGCCTCGGAGATGCTAAAAGCTAACAGCTAACGGCTAAGAGCTTGTTTTTATGAGTTACAAGGTCAAGGAAATCTTCTACACCCTACAAGGGGAGGGTGCGCAGACGGGCCGGCCAGCGGTGTTTTGCCGCTTTGCCGGCTGCAACCTCTGGTCAGGACGCGAGCGGGACCGCGCGTCGGCTGTCTGCAAATTCTGCGATACGGATTTTGCCGACACAGATGGGTGTGGCGGCGGAAGCTTCGCCTCCGCCGAAGCTCTCGCAGCGGCCATTGACCGGAAATGGCCGGCAGGCGTCGAACCCGGGAATCGTTTCGTAGTTTGCACCGGTGGCGAACCCCTTCTGCAAATCGACACCGAGCTGATTGATGCGCTGCACGCATGTGGCTTCGAGATAGCTGTGGAGACAAACGGAACCATCGCGGCTCCGGCGGGCCTCGATTGGATTTGCGTCAGCCCAAAGGCCGGCGCAGTTTTCAAGCAGCTCAGCGGCGATGAGCTGAAGCTTGTCTACCCTCAGCCTGGAGCAGAGCCGAAAAAATTTGAGCAGATGCAGTTCCGGCATTTCTTCCTGCAGCCCATGGACGGACCCGCCCGCGAACTGAACACGACGCTCGCCCTGGAATATTGCTTGGAACATCCGCGTTGGCGGCTGAGTCTCCAGACGCACAAGCTGCTGGGAATTCCGTGAAACTTCGTTGATCAACCCTGAACTCGACCACTGTTCACGATTCACGATGCACGGTTCTTTTCCGCTTCACCCAGCCATCCCCGCCGCAGTTTTTCCGCTGGAATGCTGGACAGATACGGCTTGATGTCGAGCACCGGTGTCCCGTCAAGCATGTCGACGCCGCGCACATGCAGCGACGAGCCTTGGCGGCGCATCAACTCGACAACAGTCAGGCCAATCGCGTTTGGCCGGCGCGGTGACCGCGTGGCAAAGACGCCGTGAGGCCGGCCCTCATCTGTGGGTGGATGCGCGATGAGATCGAACCCATCCGCCCGGTCGAACTGCCAAAGGATGAACAGGTGTGAGAAGCCGTCGATGTCGGTCAGGCCCGGTTCGAACTCAGGCAGGATCTCGATGACGCCTTCCGCATCGTGCTTGGCGCCGATCCCTTTGGGAATCGCCGAGGTTTCGCGGTAGGGGCTATGAATAAAGCCAATCGGATGAGCTGAAAACATCGGCTGACGCCTCCGCTTTTCATCCTATGCGCCATCCGGGCAAAATCGAATCCGCATCCCGCGAAATCCAAAGTTGATATTCTACGGGCCGCGGAGGTGAATTCAATGCAAGCAGCCGTCGTCAACGTTCCCGGCCAGGCGCCGAAGTATCAATCGTTTCCCGAACCCGTGGCGCAGGATGGCGAATTGCTCGTCAAGGTGCGCGCGGCAGGATTGCATCCCATCGTGAAGGCTTTGGCAAGCGGTTCGCACTACGCGAGCGGCGGCGCCGGACAAGGACCGGCCGTGCCGGGAGTCGATGGCGTGGGCGTTCTCGACGACGGTAGCCGGGTTTACTTCGGATTGGTACGCAAGCCGTGGGGAACGATGGCTGAGCGTGCGGCTGCTCCGCGGCAGATGTGTATTCCCGTCCCCGACAAACTCAATGACGTGGAGGCCGCTGCGATTGCGAATCCCGGCATGTCCTCCTGGGTCATGCTGAAGGAACGTGCTGGCCTCGTGCCGGGAGAGACGGTGCTTATTCTTGGTGCGACGGGCGTTGCCGGGCAGCTTGCCATACAGACGGCGCGGATCCTCGGGGCAAAGCGGGTGATCGGCGCGGGACGAAACGTCGAAGCCATTGCGGCCGCGGATGTGGACGCCGTGATCCCGCTTGGCCAGCCGGAGGATGCGGTGCGCGAGGCTTTTGCCGTCGAAGCGGCCCAGGGCATCGATTTGGTCGTTGATTATCTCTGGGGCCGGCCCACGGAATTGCTGCTGGAGGCCCTCGCCAAGGGCTTCCAAGTCCAGGCCACGTACAGAACGAGGCTCGTGGAGGTCGGCGCCAGCGCGGGGCCGACGATTACCTTGCCAGGCGCGATTCTGCGGAGCGTCGATTTGACCCTGTTGGGGAGCGGCTTTGGCGCGGCCCGCCTGGACCGGATTCTTGCCAGCCTCCCCACCTTCTTCGAGATGGCAGCGGCGGGAACACTGAAGGTTGCAGCCAATCCGATCCCACTGGCCCAAGTTGAGGCAGCTTGGGGCCGTGAGACAAAGGGGCAACGGATCGTTTTCACGATTTGAAAGGTCGGCCACCTCTTTGAAGGCATCAACAGAGTTTTCATGACTTGAAAATCCTCATCGAACGATACTGGGAACAGTTCGAAGGGCACCGGTGTCTAAGAGAGTAGTTGCACGAGCCAGAATGCGGTACGCCTGAGCCTGTGCAATAGGGACTTCCAGTGGCTAAACGGCCGCCGGAGTCGACCATTAAATGGCTTTGTATGAGCTACTCACGCCGCGGCTACATAACGCGGTGTGATGTGCGAACGTGCAGACGATGGCTGGTATGCGGTAACGTGGGAGGACACGAAATTGCAGGCGGACCTCACCATGGGCAATCTTGCCAGAGCGCTGACGCTTCAATCGGATGAGGCGGCTCTCGTCGATGAATTGCGAGCCGGATCCGAAGAAGCGTTTGCCTGGTTGATTACGCACTACCATCAGCCAATCTACTCGTTGTTGGCGCGCACCGTGCGCAACTCCGCTGACGCCGCAGATCTGACCCAGGAAGTCTTCGTGAAAGTCTTCCGCGGGATTCGTGGATTTCACGGGGAGTCTTCGTTGCGAACCTGGATCTACCGCATTGCGTTGCGCGAAGCATCCAACCAGCGCCGCTGGTGGATCAGGCATCAGCAGCAGGAGATCGCCATGGAGCAGGAGATGGCGCAGGGCGATTGTGGACGACCGGTACAGCTGAAGGACATGCTGGTCGATCCTGGAGAATCGCCTTACGACGAGGTCCTGCATGAAGAAAATCGGGCGCGAGTGGAGAAGGCGCTTCGCCAGGTGCCTGAGCCATTTCGCACCACCCTGATCTTGCGCGATATCGAAGGATTCGTCTACGAGGAAGTGGCGGCCATTCAGGGAGTCAACTTGGGAACCGTAAAGTCTCGGCTTGTGCGCGGGCGCGCCTTCTTAAAAGCGCTGCTTACGGCACACAAGTCCGGTACGCGGTCCACAGCGCTGGCAGGGTTAAAGATTTCCCTGGGTGAGGAGGCGCAATGAACGGGTGCTATGAAGTGCAGTCTGGCTTGACTGAGTATTTGGATGGCCGGTTGAACGGACGCGAGATGCAGGAGATCGATGCACACCTTCAGGAGTGCCGCGATTGTTCGCGAGAGTGGAAGTCGCTGCGCGAATTGCAGGCCTCGCTGGCTGGACTGGGGCCGTTGCCGGAGCCGGCGGACCTGACCTTGCGGATTCGTGTCGCCGTCAGCCAGGAACGCGCCCGTAACCGGCGCAGCATCTTTACTGGCTGGGGTCTGGCGTGGAGAAACACTGTGGGACCGTTCCTGTTGCAGGCAGGCGCTGGATTTGCCAGTGCGGTCCTGTTGTTGGGAACCATCGTCGTGCTGGTGACTGTGTTCGCTCAGCCGGAGGCGGCCCAGGCTACGCCTGACGAGCCGTTGGGGGACGCAACTGCGCCTCGCCTGCTCTATTTCTCAAATGCTCAGGGCAATAATGAAGCCAGCGCCATCTCCAGCTCGGTTGTCGTTGAGGCCTACGTCAACGATCTCGGCGAGGTCTACGACTATCGCATCGTCTCCGGACCCACTGACGCCGTCACCCGCTCCCAGGTCGAGAATCTGCTCCTGTTCAGCCGCTTTGAACCTGCCCGTTTCTACGGGCAGCCCGTTCGAGGCCTTGCTGTGCTCTCGTTCTCCGGCGTTTCCGTGCGCGGGTAAAGGCGAGTTTTTGCGATTGGCCCTCGCTCCCAATTTCATATTAAGAAAGAAAGTTGCGTCTGCTGCTTTGGCTCGATGGCAGTGTTGCCTCCCCTCCCGATATCTGCACGAAAAGCTAAGAGCCGGAAGCTAAGGGCTAGCGGCTGATTATTTGACCCTGCCCTTGCGTCTAACTAGACTTGCATGCAGGGTTTCCTCATGATTCGTCGATCGCATTTTTTCGCTTTTATATCCGCCGCGATTTTCTGTCTGTTGGCCGGGTGGGCATCCCCTCACGCTCCGGCTCAATCATCAAGCAGCTCCTCCTCCTCCAGCCCAGTTCCATCCTCGACACAGATGTACGCGCGCGAAAAAGCGCCTTCGCTCATCGATCCGGCCGGGCCGACTATCTCGCTTATCCCCTCCGAACAAGTGTTCATTATGGCCGCGGCGTTGAATGTTTGCGGTTACGATGAGGGCCTTGAAGACAGTGAGCCCATCCGAAAACATGTCCGGGATGAGATCAATCTGGCGCTCGCCCAAAGCGAGGATGCCCGTACGAAGCGTGACGCGCTCTGCCTCTACATCGCCCAGCACCGCATGACCGGTTCGGAGCGCGACATTTCGCAGTACATTTCGTTGTCGCTTTATCTGACGCCTCCGCCCGAACTGGAAATCACAGTGGACTTGACGGAAATGCCGCCCGATTCCACTCAGGTGGTTGAGGTGCTCCCCGCGCTCCGTGCGTTTGCAGCCGCGGTGGATCTTCACGGTATTTGGCTTACTTCGCACCATGTCTACGACGAAGAGATTGACAAGCTCCACGATCCAATCTCGAAGATGATTGTCAACGTCAACCTGTACCTCAAAATGCCGGCCTCCACCTACGATGGTCGCAGGTTCATTGTGGTGATTGAGCCCCAGCTCTCGCCGGCCATGGTGAACGCCCGCATCTACGGCACCGACTACGTAGTCGTGGTCTCACCGGTCGATGGCAAGGTTCCCATGAACGACGTGCGTCATACGTACCTGCATTACGTCATCGATCCCCTGCTTTACGAGCGGTCCAACGCCATTGACCGCGAGCAGCCGATTCTCAAAGAGGTTCGCGATGCACCCCTTGATTTCCGCTTCCGCTCCGATACTGTCTCGTTGACCATCGAGTGCTTGATCAAGGCCATTGAAGCGCGCACCATGGACACGGGAATTCCCGAATACGTTATTCCATCGAACGTGGACCGTTCGCAGTTGCCGCGATACGAGCATGAGCGCGAGCTCTACCTGCAGAAGGTGGATGCGGCAAAGGCGGCCGCCGTCGCGCACGATATGCGGCAGGGATATGTGCTGACGCAATACTTTTATGAACAGCTTTTGCAGTTTGAAAAGGATCCTGCCGGCCTGAAAGACACCATCGGCGAAATGGTATACGGCATGGACGTAGATCAGCAGGTGCATCGTGCGCGCCAGACCGAATTCGACAAGGAGGGCGACGAAGATGTCTTGCAGCATAGCAAGCCGCGCCCATTGACAGGACTCGATCTTGCCGAGGCAAAGCTGGCCAGCGGAGATGTTACCGCGGCCTCCGCCATGGCGCAAAAGGTGCTCGCTGAACAGACCGACACCATCCAGTCGACGGCCGACGCGGCTCGCGCCCACTTCATCATGGCCCGCGTGGATTTGCTGACCGGCCATCCTGATGCGGCGATCGACGACTTCCAGAAGACCCTCGCGATGAGCAAGGAGCAGCGACTGCTTTCTTGGTCGCACATTTATTTGGGCCGGATGCTCGACCTGGAATGCAAGCGCGACGAAGCCTTGGCCGAATACAAAGAAGCGTTGGCTGTCCGCGACGGCCAGCTCGATACACGCCTGGCAGCGGAACGGGGCGTAAAGTCGGCCTACGTGCAACGCGGCCATGAGCATGACTGCGATGAAGAAGCAGGGGACGATGCCCCCGGCACCATGCTCCAGCAACCCGCATCGGGTGCACCACCCGTTGCCCGGGACTCTGGAGGCGCAGGAGCCGAAAATCCGGCCCCCCGGTCCCAGGACAGCGCGCCTAAGCCGCAGTAATCCTCAATGGGCGACCCTCGCGATTTCCAGGATCTCAAGGATTGCACAGAACCTCTCGAGTTTCGCGCTTCATTCTCGCCCCCGCGAACGACGCGCCGAATGCATCTAAGGCAGTAAGCAACGGTAAGCATCGAGGCTGGAGTGAAGGCGGATCTGAAAGAGCTTGAAGCTGCGCTGAGGCACGAATTCTCGAGCCCAGAGCTGCTGGTGCGTGCACTCACGCACCGTTCTCTTGCCCATCAGCTTGCGCAAACGGACCTGGGCAAAAAGTCAGCACCGGCCGACAATGAACGCCTTGAATATCTAGGCGACGCCGTCTTGGGGCTCGTCGTGGCGGAGTCGCTTTTCACTCTTCATCCGGAGTGGCGCGAAGGTGAACTGACGCGCATTCGCTCCGGTTTGGTTAGCCGGCAACACATGGCACAGGTGGCCGAGGCGATCGGCTTGGGCAGGCATTTACGCCTGAGCCGCGGCGAGGAGAGCAGCGGGCTGCGCCGCAGGAGCACCGTGCTTTCGAATACCATGGAAGCTGTGATGGGCGCGCTGTTTCTCGATGGAGGCCTTGAGCCCGTGCGGTTTTTCGTTCGCGGCAGAGTCATGGGCGAAGCTGCTGATCGCCTGGCCCTCGAAATGCGCGCCGGACAGGCATTGGGAAATTACAAGTCCGCGCTTCAGGAGCGCTTGCAGGCGGCACGCGCTGGAGCGCCGGTCTATCGCGTGAAGAGCGAGAGCGGTCCGGATCATCGCAAGCATTTTCTGGTCGAAGTGCGGATGAAAAGGGAAGAAGGGCAGAAAGGGAAGCCGCTGGCTCGCGGCATGGGGCGCACCAAGAAACATGCTGAACAGGATGCGGCACGACGAGCGCTCATCCTTTTGGCGAACGACGTCAGCCGTGACAAAGTCCTCGGACCGCCGATCTCTGGTCCAGGCATTCTGGCTGGCTCTAAGGACGAGGAAAAACGCGCGAAATGAGCACTTCCGTTCAGGCTCCTGGTCCGTTTCTGCGACGGTGGGCGCACGCGCACCCGCACCTGCCGACCTTGCCGCAGGCGCTGGCCTCGCTCTTGCAAACGATTGTCGTGGCCTTGTTCGTGCTCACCTTTTTGCTGCAGCCCTTCCTCATTCCCTCTGAAAGCATGGAGCGCACGCTTCTGGTAGGAGATTTTTTGCTTTTCAATAAGCAGATCTATGCTCCCGCCGGTCGCGTCGGTAGTTCGCTTCTGCCCTATCGGCCCGTTCAGCGTGGCGACATCATCGTTTTCCATCACGCTCAGCCGCCCATGCTCATCAAGAGAGTGGTCGGTCTGCCTGGCGACAGGCTGCGCATCACGAAAGGACAGGTCTTCGTCAACGGCTCGCCTCTCGATGAGCCCTACGCAGCATTCGAGCCCGCGCCCTACAGCCCCGCTCGCGACAACTTTCCCGGCGATATTTTGAGCGATCCTGATTTTCGGATGCAGGTCGATCCTGACTGGTGGCGCCAGGTGGAGAGCCTGACCCGGGACGGGGAACTTGTGGTGCCGCAGGGGGAGTACTTCGTCCTCGGCGACAACCGGAATCATAGCCTGGACTCCCGCTTCTGGGGTTTTGTGCCAGGGCAGGCCATTATCGCTCGTCCCCTGGTGATCTATTTTTCGCTTTCGCGCCCCTCCTCCACCGACGTGCAGCAAATCGCTCAGCTCAGTCCTCAACCGGGTGCGGATGATAGACTCGGACACGAACCGGATCTCGCCGAACGTCTAGCGGGATTTGCCCGCTGGCGGCGCATCTTCCACGTTGTTCATTGATTCGGTCCAGCGACAAATTCACGACTCTGGAGCAATTCCGCAAAGAGCAGCAGAATGACGAAAAATAGGACGCGAAGCCCCAAAGAGCCTCCCCAGAAACGTCCGGAACCGGCCCCCGAGCCCGCCAAGGTTGAAGAAACACCGTTTGAAGCCGTGGCCAGCATTTGTTCGGTGCTAGTGGTTGGGTTGTTCATCCTCACATTCATCGCGCAGAACTTCGTCATCCCATCGGGATCGATGGAGAAGACGCTCCTCGTCGGCGATCACCTGGTCGTTGACCGCATCACTCTGGCTCCGCCCGCGAAATGGATGCCGCTGGTTCACTACCGCGAGCCGCGCCACGGCGACATCGTCGTCTTCATCAAGCCCTCTCCCGAGCCTCAACTTGACGCCGACGGCAAGCCTCAGTATTTCTTTCTCGTCAAGCGCCTCATCGGCGTGCCCGGCGACCACATCCATTTGCACAATGGCATCGTCATCATCAACGGGGTGGCGCAGGCTCCGCCACCAACCAGCATAGCGGGCTCGAATAACACGATTGACAGCGATTATCTTGACGAGTTCCCATCGATTCCGCCGGCTCTGGCGCCGAGTGAAGGAGAGACGGAGAATTGGGCTGTCGACGCTCCCAACCACATCGTCGATGGCGACCTGGTGGTTCCACCGGGTATGTATTTCATGATGGGTGACAATCGTCATGACAGCCTCGACTCACGCTACTGGGGTTTCGTGCCCCGGCAGAATATCGTCGGCCGGCCGCTATTCAATTACTGGTCGTTCGTCACACCCGATTCCGTGTACAACCAGACTGGAATAGGCCCTCGCTTGGCTTGGATGGGCCACGTTGTGCTGCACTTCCTCACGGAAACGCGATGGAGCCGCACATTCCACTTGACGCGGTAGCCTGTTGCTTGAGAACCGCTCGCAGCCCGTTCGCTCTGAGTTGACTCGCTATCCATGACGAAAAATAAAAAGTCGCCAGCAAAACCGCCCGCGCCTGAACCCGCGAAAACGAGGGTCGAAGAAACGCCCTTTGAAGCCGTCGCCTCCATCCGCTCCGTACTGGTGGTGGGCATGTTCATTTTCGCCTTCATCGCGCAGAACTACGTCATCCCCTCGGGATCGATGGAAAATACCCTGCTCGTCGGCGATCATCTGGTGGTTGACCAGCTCACTTTGGCTCCGCCCGCAAAGTGGATGCCCTTGGTTCACTACCGCGAGCCGCGCCGCGGCGACATTGTGGTCTTCATCAAGCCGGTCTTCCAGCCCGGCCTCGATCAGCTGGATGGCGACGGTAAGCCCAAATACACAATCCTCGTGAAGCGCCTCATCGGCGTGCCCGGCGACCGCATTCATCTGCACAATGGCATCGTGATCCTCAACGGGGTGGCGCAACCACAGCCCTACGCGCAACCTACAACAGCCGATAATTTCCAGGAGTTTCTCGACGAATTCCCTTCCGTGCCGCCGGACCCGCAGCCAGGCGGCGCCACCGAGGCTTGGGCCGTTGACTTTCCCAACCACGTTGTCGATGGCGATCTGGTGGTTCCACCCGGCATGTACTTCATGATGGGTGACAATCGCCATGACAGTTTGGATTCGCGCTTCTGGGGATTTGTGCCGCGGCAGAATATTATGAGACGCACGCTCTTCAATTACTGGTCGTTCATAACGCCGGATTCCGTCAACCATCAGACTGGAATTGGCCCCCGCCTGGTTTGGATGGGTCATGTTGCGCTGCATTTCTTCACGGAAACGCGCTGGAGCCGCACCTTCCACCTGACGCGGTAACGAGCAGATAGAATTCAAATTGACAATGACAGACAATGCCGGCGGCAACGAACGAGTGCGTCGGTGGTTGCGGATAGCCCTCGCAGCCATTGCGGTCCTGGTGCTTGTGCTCGTCGTGCCTCCGCTTATCAGCGTCAGCGCCTACAAGAATCAGATCACGCAGCTTATCGCGCAGTCGCTGGGAAGGCCGGTGCGCCTCTCGTCGGTTCAGGCGCACATTTTGCCTTGGCCGGGCTTCGAGATCTCTGATTTGAGCGTTGCCGAAGATCCGGCTTACGGCGCAGAACCTGTGCTCCACGCCAATAAGGTCACCGCTTCGATCCGTCTGTTAGCGCTCCTTCGTGGGCGCGTCGAGATTGGCAAGATCAGCGTAGACGAAGCCAGTCTCAACCTGGTGCGAGCTGGGCCAGGCCATTGGAACTTGGACTCGATCTTTCGCACCGCTATCGCACAGACGGCTTCAACACCGAGCACGCGCAGGATAGCGCCGCTCCCCTATCTTGAGGCCACTGACTCCCGCATCAACTTCAAAAACGGAGTGGAGAAGCTCCCGTTTTCACTGGTCGACGCCGATCTCTCGCTGTGGCAGGAAAATTCCGGCGAGTGGCGCATCCGCTTGCGCGGACAACCAGCCCGGACTGACGTGAGCCTTCACCTCGAGGAGACTGGAGTGGTACGTATAGAAGCCAGCATCCGGCGCGCGGCGGCGCTTCGCCAAATGCCCCTCCATCTGGATCTCGACTGGCGGGAGGCTCAACTTGGCCAGCTTGCCCGCCTCGTTACCGGATCCGATCCCGGATGGCGCGGCGATCTCACCGGCGAGTTGCACCTTGACGGCACTGCCAATGCTGCGCAAATTGCGATGCGGCTTCGCGCTTCCGGCGTGCATCGCGCCGAGTTCACTCCAGTAGCGCCCTTGGACTTCGACGCTCGTTGCGGCCTTGTCTATCACTATGCCGAGCGAAGTATAGAGAACTTGGCCTGCGATTCACCCCTCGGAGACGGCCGTGTTCGGGTTACGGGAGAAAAGCCGGCCCAGGATTCCTCGCCGCGCTTTTCAATAGAGCTCGATCGCATTCCGGTTACTGCCGGCCTCGATGCGCTGCGCACCCTCCGAAGCGACCTCGCGCCGGATCTCGAGGCTAGAGGCACTGTAAGTGGAAGGATCGTCTACGATGTCCGCGCTCAGGCGAACACTGCCCCAGCTCAGCCTGGACCGGCAGCGAAATCAGAAACTAACCACGAGGCGAAAGTTCGCACTGAAGAGATCGGCCCGCTCACAGGCAGCTTGACCGTCGAAGACCTCATCCTGAGCGGCGACGGCCTTGGCAGGCCTATTCAGGCGCCAAAATTCACGATGGAGCCGGTGGCTGTCGAACCTGTGACCCCTGAGCCACTGGCTCAAGCAAGTGGAACAGGAACGGAGATCCCAGCCCAGGTTCTGGCAGGCTCCGTCGCAATACCTGCAGGCGGAGCCATTCCACTCATCTTGAATCTGCGTTTCTCACTCGCTGGCTACCAGGTTGCGGCGCGCGGTCAGGCAAGTTTCGCTCGTGCCAGAGAGCTCGCTCGAGTAACGGGCATTCCAGGAACGGAAGCCCTGGCCACCTTTGCCGGAGAACCCATCGCGGTGGATCTGGTTGCGAAAGGGCCTTGGATGCCGGCTGAGGAGATCGCATCCGGGAGTGCTTTACCGGCCGATCTTGTATCGCAGAACCCTACGGAGTCTTCGCCTGCGAATTCCCTTGACGACTTGCTCAAAACTGGCAGTGGCGACACTCTCGCCGGAACAGTCACCGTGCATAATGCCAATTGGCAGGCCGATTATTTGGCCGGCCACGTCGTCGTCGATAACGCGACGCTTCATATCGAGAATCACGATCTTCGTTGGGACCCGGTGGAGTTTACATATGGCCTTCTGAAAGGAACGGCGAGCCTTACGCTTCCATCCGCCTGCGTGCCGCAACAAGCTCCGCAACAACCCTGCCCGGCTCAGTTCCAGATGCAGTTTGCGGATCTGGATGCATCGGCATTCGAGAGCGCGCTGCTTGGCGCGCGGGAAAAAGGCACCCTTCTCTCTGACCTCATCGACCGCCTCCATCCCTCGTCTGCGCCACCCTGGCCGCAGGTTGAGGGAACTGTGACTGCCGATTCGCTCGTTCTCGGCCCGATCACACTCCAGAATGTCGCGGCAACTTTGCGTATTGTGCCCACTGGCGCCGAGATTACCAGCTTCGATGCCGCTCTCTTCGGCGGCACGGTGCATCTCGCCGGAACCCTCACCAAGCCTGCCAGCGATCGGGATAAGCCGGATTACTCGCTCGCAGGTGATTTTCAGAAGTTCAATGCCCCGGACGTGGGCCGGTTCTTGGGCCTGCGCTGGACTGGCGGAGCATTGAGTGGCAACGGAAATCTTGAATTGTCGGGCTACACCGATGCAGATTTGGCTTCATCGGCCAAAGGCGATTTGCACTTCGAGTGCGGGCAAGGGAGTATCTCAAACGCGAAATCCGCCATCGCTGGCGGCGCAATCAAGTCTGAACCGATTCCTGCTTCCTTGGCCCGCTTCGATCGCTGGTCCGGCGACGCCGCCATCGCGAATGGTGCCCTTCAGCTCGGCCAGAACCAGGTGTCCGCTGGCACCCGTAAGCACTCTGTCGAAGCCAGCATCACCTTCGGCGATCCGCCCCACATCACCTTTCCCCCACCAAAGCCGGCGCACGCCGAGAAACGCAAGTAAATCCAATTCGATCTAAGATCGACTGATGGTCCCATCGGCCCCCTCTCCTGTCAGCATTTCTTGCAAAGCCATTCTCTTCGATATGGATGGGATTCTCATTTCGTCCATTGGCTCTGTTGAGCGCAGTTGGACCCAATGGGCAATTCTTCGCGGCGTCGACCCCGCCTTGGCGCGTGTGACTGCGCACGGACGGCGAGCTGTGGAGGCCATCGCCAAACTTCGCCCCGACCTCGACAGCAACGCGGAGTTGAAGGTGATTGAAAACCTTGAAATCGCTGACAATGAAGGACTGACGATTCTGCCGGGTGTGCTCGAACTGCTCGCCGCGCTCCCCGCGAATCGATGGACTGTCGTCACCAGCGCAACCGAAAGGCTGACACGGATTCGATTGGCTTTGGGAGGCATTCCTGTTCCTGAAGAATTGGTGACTGCGGACCAGGTAACCCGTGGCAAGCCCCATCCCGAGCCGTTCTTGGCCGGTGCTGCATTGCTCGGTGTTGCGCCAACGGATTGTTTAGTACTCGAAGACTCGTCTTCGGGAGCCGAGGCTGGCCGCGCAGCCGGCTGCACCGTAGTGGCGACCACATTTTCCCATCCCGCCGAGTCACTCAATGCGGCGCACTACCTTGTGCGTGACCTGACGGGAATTCGCGTTGAGTGCCTCGGCGATCAGATCGTGCTGATTCTCACACCGCTGGCCGAACAGGCTCCGAAAAGCTGAAACCCGAAATCTGAAACCTCTCTACTCGTTCGCTTCGATCTTCCGACCATGCGGATCCTGAACGGGGCGCGTGTTCATCTTGAACAGACCGGTAAAGATGCGCATCTGGCTGCGGCTGATGCTCAGGTCTTCCTCGAAGACAAACCAGCGCACTCCCTCGGTGCATGGCGGAGTCAGCTCGGATCCGATGTAGCTCCAATAGCCGCGGTCTTCGGGTAGAAGCCCTCCGGCGCTCACCATGTCGCTAACCTTCGTGCTCATGCCTTGCTTGGTTGGCAAGTGCTCCCAAAGCGTCGCCAGCAATGCGTTGGGAAAGCCCCTGTCCTGGTTGAGGCGAACGGCCAGGATCGCCGTTTTGCCGTCGTCGGTGTGAAACACCAGGTCGACTTCCATATCGCTGAGTTTGCCTTTCACCGGGTGCTCGCTTGGGTGATGGAAGTCGAGCCCCGTGAGGTGGTAGCGCACTCCCTCGGCCACCATGACACTTCCCGGATCAACATGCGCAACAATGCCGCGCCCCGTGTTTTCAAGGGTCATGGGTCCAGAAATGAAGTGGAACTCGAGGGGTTCAAGCGATTTGTTTAGACGCGCGCCGCGTATGTCGATGGGCGACTGCTCATGGCCTTTAGAGCAGGCTTCGTACGCTTGGTCGAGCTTGCCCCAGACCAGCGGACCGGTTTTGCCTTCGTAAGTCCAATTCGCTCCGTTTTGTGCTGCGCAGAAGCTAGTAAAGCCAAACACGAAAACAACAGGAACAGAAAGACGCATGGGTATCTCCGCTAAGAAACGACGTTCGAGCACCCCGAAGAATTCTAAGCCATCGACGAGGCATCGGAAAAAACAATGGGACCCGCGAGCGGCGGATCCCATTGTTGAACAAATCAAGTCAACTGAAAACCGAAGTGTCTTCAGCGCGCCTTGGCCGTCGCGGCCACTCCAGCTTGCTCGGCCAATTGAGCGGCCTTGCCGGTGGCTTCCCATGTGAACTCCGGCTCGGTGCGGCCGAAGTGGCCATACGCCGCGGTCTTTTGGTAGATCGGCCGGCGCAGATTCAGGTGCTCGATAATGGCCTTCGGCGTCAACGAGAAGTTCTTCCGGATCAGCTCGGTGAGTTTCGCCTCTCCCAGTTTGCCCGTGCCGAAGGTCTCCACCAGTACGCTCACGGGCTCGGCCACGCCGATCGCGTAGGCCAGTTGAACCTCAGCGCGGCTGGCTAATCCGGCAGCGACAATATTCTTGGCGATGTGGCGGGCCATGTACGCTGCCGATCGATCGACCTTGGTCGGATCCTTGCCGCTGAAAGCCCCGCCGCCGTGACGTCCCATGCCACCGTATGTGTCCACAATAATCTTCCGCCCGGTCAGGCCTGTGTCGCCCATGGGACCGCCAATCACAAATCGCCCCGTCGGATTGATGTGGTACTTCGTGTGCTCGTCGAGCCACTTCGCCGGGAGAACCGCCTGAATCACGTGCTTGAGGATATCTGAGTGCAGCTCGTCGTTACTCACCGATTCGGAGTGCTGGCTGCTGATGACGACCGCATCGATCCGCGCCGGCTTTCCATCTTCACCGTATTCCACGGTTACCTGGCTCTTGCCATCGGGGCGAAGATACGGCAGTTTGCCGTTCTTGCGCACGGCGCTCAATTGCCGGCAGAGTTTGTGCGCCAGCGAGATGGCTGCCGGCATCAACTCCGGGGTCTCATCGGAGGCGTAGCCGAACATCATGCCCTGGTCGCCGGCGCCGCCGGTGTCGACTCCCTGTGCGATATCGCCGGACTGCTTGTTGATGCTCGAGATCACCGCGCAGGTATTGGAATCGAAGCCATAGAGCGCGTTGTCGTACCCGATGGAAGCAATCACCCCGCGGACCAGGTTTTGGAAATCGACGTAGGCCTTGGTTGTGATTTCGCCCGCGATGACGACGAGGCCAGTCGCCGTCAGGGTTTCCGCCGCCACGCGGCTGTAAGGATCCTGCTCCAGGCAGGCATCGAGAATGGCGTCGGAGACCTGGTCGGCAATCTTGTCCGGGTGGCCTTCGGTAACGGATTCAGAGGTAAACAAGAAACGGTCGCTCAACTTCAAAGCTCCTTCCCTTGACGGGATTCAACGTTTCGGCCGGCACGGCGATCTGCTTCGAGATGAAGCGATCGAGTCACTGCGAAGACCCTCGTCGATCGGACGCGTCTCCGCGGCCCATCGACTCGGAGCAGTTGCACGTGCGCGTTCAAGCCGGATACTGCATCTCTTTATGGTAATTCCGGTGGGTGGCGAGGGGCAAAGACATACAGCGTATGGCAAGCAATGGGCCTCCAACTGCGGATTGGAGCCCCCGAACCGGGGCTGGTCGCCTAAATCTTGGAGACAAGGCGGCTCACGAAATCACGAGTCGCGAAAAGGGCGCTATGGAACCCGAGAGATACTCCGTGAATTGGCAGAAACGATCGCCACCAGCCTACGCGCACACCATAGTAGCGCACAGTCAGGAATGCAGCTCCGGCCACCGCCAAGAGCAGAAGGATCGCGCCAATCCAGCGCAAACGGACCTCAACGGCCTCTCGGCGCAGTATCCGCGCCTTTCCCACGTTTGATGCAAACGTCGACCAACCGCTGTCTTCGTCCGATATCTGTCCCGAGGTGTTGTAGGCCTGAAGAAAGCGCTCAGTCCAGTCTTGCGGATCGAGACCGATGGCGCTGGCGTATCCGCGGACGATCCCTTTGCTCAGAATGCCACCCGGAAGCTGGCGAAACTTCTCCTGCTCCAGCGCAATCAGGTGACGTTGGCTGATCTTGGTGACCGCCGAAATGTCTTCCAGCGCAATGCCGCGTGCTAGACGTTCCTTGCGCAGGTCTTCTCCAAAACTTCCCATCGGCGACCAGACGAGGGTCAAAGACCCAAGCGGAAATTTTATCTTCACGATAAACCGGGTTGACCCTGCGGTCAAAACCTATCGTTGCCAAAGCCCTCTATTTTTGCGGGTTTGAATACACTTTTGTAATAGCGCCGCGCGGATTCAGCCCCCGCAAGGCTGTACTGTTCCGTCCGCTCAGGGCTGTTACCCTGATGACGAGGGTTCGCGGCGCCGAAATCCCTGCCGGGTTCACGCAAGAACATGAATAAGCTCATCTTCGCCAATCTTTTGCACCGCCCTTTGCGCTCGGTCATCAGCATCCTGGCCGTGGCCATTGAAGTCATCATGATTCTTTCGATTGTTGCCGTCTTCATGGGCATGCTGAATTCCCAAAAGGAGCGCACCAACGGCATCGGCGCAGACTTGGTGGTCAGCCCGTCCAACGCCAGCTTCCTGAACGGGATGAGCGGCGCACCCATGCCCGTTGCGCTGGCGGGGTTCCTGGCAAAGCTGCCGCACGTCACGGTGGCTGCGCCTGTGATTACCGACTTCAACATGTCGAATGCGGTTGAAATCCTCTGGGGCATCGACTACCCAACTTACAACGCCCTCAAGCCGTTCACATTTCTTTCTGGCGGACCGTTTCAAGCTCCGTATGATGTCATCGTCGACGACGTCTATGCGCGCTCCGGCACGGGCCCCGGCAAGGGATTTCACGTGGGCGATACCGTCATAATTCATGATCACGCCTTTCGTATTTGCGGCATTGTGGAGAGCGGCAAGGGCGGGCGAAGACTCGTACCCATCGATACCCTTGGCGATCTTCTTGGCTCCAGTGGCAGAGCCTCAGTGATTTATCTCAAAGTGGACAACCCCGCCAACCTCAGCGCTGTCCGCGATGAGATCCTCGCGACCAAGGGCTTGGAACAGTACCGCGTGCAACTGATGTCGGACGTGATCTCCCTTTACACGCCATCGCGTTTTCCCGGCTTCGATCTCGCGCTGAGCGTGGTGATCTGGATCGCCGTCATCGTCGGGTTCCTGGTCATCTTTCAATCGATGTACACCGCGGTGCTCGAGCGGACCCGCGAGATTGGCATTCTCAAGTCGATGGGCGCGTCGAAGCTCGCGATCGTCGGCGTTGTACTGCGCGAGACCGGACTGCTCGCCATAGTGGGCGTGGCGGTTGGCGTGGCGGTGACCTTCAGCGCGCAGGCACTGCTCGCCGCCAGGTTTCCCACCTTCGCCTTCGAGCTGACGCTGGGATGGGTTGCCAAAGGCGCGCTGATCGCTTTCGTGGGTTCCATCTGCGGCGCGCTTTATCCCGCCTGGATGGCCGCCCGCAAAGATCCCATCGACGCGCTGGCATACGAATAGAACATCGCAAAACGGACGAAAGATGAGCGACACAACGACGCAACTAATCTCTATCGATGCCATCCGTGCCGCTGCTCTCCGCATTGCGCCGATCGCGATGAAGACGCCGCTGGTGCGTGCGGCATTTCCCGGTCGATCCGGTCACGGCACCGGCAGGGAGATCTGGCTCAAGGCCGAAAGTCTCCAGCCGATCGGAGCCTTCAAAATCCGTGGCGCCTCAAACAAGATTCTCCAGCTCACGCCCAGCGAAATCGACCGCGGTGTCATCACCTATTCGAGCGGCAACCATGCGCAAGGAGTCGCCTATGTGGCGCGTGAAGTCGGCGCGAAGGCAGTGATTGTCATGCCGTCGAATGCGCCGGCGATCAAGCGCGCCGCCACGCTGGCCCTCGGTGCTGAAGTCGTCGACGTCGGCTTGGCCTCAAGCGAGCGCCTGGCCGTGGCCGAGGAACTCGTGCGAAAACACGGCTATGTCGTGATTCCACCCTACGACGACGAACAGATCATTACCGGGCAGGGAACATGCGGGCTCGAAATCATAGAAGCACTGTCCGACGTGGACCTCGTCCTCTCGCCTGTCTCGGGCGGGGGCTTGCTCAGCGGAGTTGCCGCAGCGGTGAAACAGCTCAGCCCCAGGACCAAGGTCTTTGGCATCGAACCGGAACTCGCCGGCGACACCGCTGAGAGTTTTTCCGCCGGCAGAATCGTCACATGGCCGGCGGAACTCACCAGCCGCACAATCGCGGACGGTCTACGCACGCAGAGCGTCGGCGTCCGCAATTTCGCTCACATTCAGGCCTTTGTCGACGGCATTATCACGGTAACGGAGGCCGAAATTCGCGCCGCCATGCGTGCCATCGTTAATTCCACCCGATTGGTCCCCGAGCCCAGTGGTGCCGTCGCGACTGCTGCGCTGCTCTTTCATGCGGACCAACTGCCCGCCTATCGGAAGGCCGTGGCCGTGGTAAGCGGCGGTAACGTCGATCCCGTGATGCTGGCTGGAGTGCTCACGGAAGCTGCTTCGTAGCGTCGTTCAACTATGATTTTGCATACGATGAACTTACGGATTCACGTGCTTTCTGCTCTCCTTTTTGGGGTTGCGCTCGGCTGCTCCGTTTCGCCCGCGCATGCCGACAAGAAGCCGCAGCAGGATGTGAAACCCATGGCTGGCCCTCGCGCTACGGTTCTTCGCATCACTTGGCTCTTCATCTCGCCCGATACCGGCTCGGAGAAAGTCACCAAAGAGCAAATTGGCCGAGAGATGGTGGTTGTTGAAAAGAGTGGTTCTTGGATCAAGGTCTTCGTCAACACCGACATCGAAGAGCAACACAGCGACCGCGACACGCCAATGGTCGGCGAAGACCAGTCGCCTCCGCCGATCACTGGGTGGATGGAAGCCAAGGGAATCGTTGAAGAAACCACGCCCAACGGCGATCAGATCCTGATGGGCGCGGCCGCGAATCAGGAGGCTCTGGCCTCGAACCCGCGCGGCCCGGCCAACGCCGCAGAGAGCGCCCGCCTGCTCTATCGTCGAGTCGTTGAGATGTTCCCAAACTCGCCTCTTGCGCCGGAGGCTGCCTGGCGCGCCGCCGACATCCAATGGCAGGTCGAGAAAGCCGACTCCGCAACTTTGCCATCGGCAAAAGAACGGGATCCGGTGTTCCGCCAAACCGTGGACGAGGACCCTTTGCGCAAGGTGATTAAGTACTATCCCCGCACGCGCTGGGTGGCCTTTGCCGCTTTTGACCTGATTGACAACAAGCTCTGTGGGGATTGGGAAGGCTCGACCCAGTGCCCCGAGAAAGAAGCCGATCTCTACCTCAAGTACGCCGACGAATACCCTGACGGTCCGCGCACAGCGCAGGCACTCTACGAGGCCGTCTACCGTTTCGCCGTCCTTAAGGATATGTACGACGCTGATGGGGACGATAAGAAGAGCGAAATCGCCCACAACCAGGCGCGTTCCATTGCCGCGCAATTGAAGGCCCATTTTGCGGACTCGGACTACTCCTTGCGGGCCGGCGCGCTGGTGTACAAATTGGATGAAGGGGTTCCAGTCTACGGTATCGAACGGAATTGAGCGGCTCAGGGCCTCCCGGGCGAGCTGCTAGACACATCGGAGAAAGCCAGGAGGCTTCTTGAGCCCGTATATTCTGTCTATTCTTTTGGGAATTGTGGAAGGTTTGACCGAGTTTTTGCCGGTTAGTTCGACGGCGCATCTGCGCATTGCCGAAGCATTGATGAAGATCCCGCTGGGCGATTCAGCCTGTTCGGTCGGCAACGCGGCTTGCCTTCAGGATGTCGCGTACTGGAATATGTACACGATCGTCATCCAGGTGGGCGCAATCATGGCGCTATGCCTGCTCTTCCTTGAAAGGATCGTGAATTTTCTTCGCACTTTCCCGCGCGGCGAAAATGGCGACCGCACCTGGCTCAACCACCCCATCTCGCTTACGCTCATTGCCTTCGCATGCACTTCCGTTCCGGCGCTGCTGTTGCGCAAATGGAGCGAAAAGAACCTCGACAGCCTTAAAGCGATGGCAATAGCGCTGCTCGTGGGCGGGATTGTGATGTGGGTAATCGATGCCTGGAGCGAGCGCCATGAGGCGAGCACGACGCACGTTGAGGAGATGACCCTGCCGCAAGCCGTCTGGATCGGCATTTGTCAGGCGCTTTCCGCCATCTTCCCGGGCACATCGCGTTCCATGTCAACCATTGCCGCCGGACAGCTTGCGGGTCTCGACCGACCCGCTGCCCTTGAATTCAGCTTTCTGCTCTCTATTCCCACGATGATCGCCGCGACTGGCTGGGATCTCATCAAAGAGGTTCACCCCAGCAAGGCCGCCGGAGCCGCCACGGTCGCCGCTCATGTGGCCATGAATTCTCAACGCTGGATCGTGCTGATCATCGGCACCGTTGTCTCCTTCATTGTGGCGCTAGGTGTCGTGGAGTGGTTTCTTCACTGGGTTCGCAAGCACGGTTTCACGATGTTCGCCATTTACCGGATTTTGCTGGGAGGCGCGCTGCTGATCTGGGGCGCGAGGTTGATCGCGCGCTAAAGTTGCCAAACTGAGAGCCAATGCGCACCTTTGTCCGCCACTACATTGCTCCTCTGGCACGCAGAAGCCATTGGAAATCCGTTTGCGAAATTGGTTCACGCACGGGATCATCCGCGGACCATCTGCTCAGGCTGCCACTAACCAGCTACACAATCATTGACCCGTGCATCGACCAGGATCTCGGTGCAAAATATGCAGTCGACTCGCGGGTCCAGGTCATCAAGAGCAACAGTCTTGACGCGCTGACATCCAGCCAGCACATCGGTCCGGCATCGGGATTCGACTGCATCCTCATCGACGGTGACCACAATTGGTATACCGTGTTCAACGAGCTGCGTCTCATTCGAGAGCGTGCTCTGGTGCGGCCCGGAGGATTCATTTTCCTTCACGATGTTGACTGGCCCTATGGCCGTCGCGACTTGTACTACCAGCCGGAGACCATTCCTGCCGAATCTCGGCATCCATTCGCACAAAAGGGAATGATCCGCGGCCGAAACGCTCTGGCCGAAGTTGGCGGCTTGAACAGCACCTACTTGAATGCCTTGGTAGAAGGTGGGTCCAAAAACGGCGTTCTCACCGCGATTGAGGATTTCATCGCCCAGAACCCACGCGATTATCGATTCTTCCGCATTCACTACCAGTACGGTTTAGGGGTTTTGCACTTCGGTCCTGGCGGAGCATTCGATGCCCCGCCGTTCAGGGAGTTGAAGATCAAGGCATTCTTTTTCAGCCCCGTCTCGCGACTCTCCCGCTCACTCAAGTTCGCCTTTAAGAAGAAACCTGACGCATAAACCCATTCGTTTCCGTCCGGATTCCTTAATGGAAGCATTCCGCCGAACGGCAGGTTGATGCCCAAGGTTCCCCCTGCCGCCCATTTGCCCGGATTTGAGCCTCCGGACGTCGATAATAGAGTTTGCTCTGGGACGAATTGCCTGCTTCCTGGCCTGCCGATAAAACTTACCCGGCAGCAGGAAGATGGTAACGCCCTTATCATGAAGCCCATCCGCATTGTTCTGTCGCCTACGCGCAGCCGCCCCGTGAACATGTTTCTGGGGATGGTTCTGCTGCTGGTCGCGCTTCTTCTTTTTCTCGCCCTGGCAACCTACCACGCCTCTGACCCCTCTCTGAACACGGCCACGGATTCTGTGACCGCCCACAACTGGGTCGGTCTTTTTGGCGCCTATCTAAGCGATGTTTTGCTGCAATCGCTCGGCTTGACGGCTTTCCTGTTACCGCTGTGGATAGGCGGCGTGGGCTGGACTTGGATGAGATCGCGGCCCGGAGGCTCGCCGATCCTGCGCTGGATGGGAACCATCCTCGCCTTGGTCTTTCTGCCTGCCGTTTTTGGCCTGCTGCCGTGGCATTGGCGATGGCTGCACATGGTTCCAGTGGAAGGCGTGGTCGGACGGATGGTAGCCGGGCTGCTGGTGGTTTATCTCAACATTCAGGGCGCATGGTTGGTCTCGTCCGCATTGGCCGCCTGCGGACTCTACTTCGCATCGGCGATCAGTTTCTGGGTCATCCGCGAAACCCTCGCGGAACGTTGGGACCAGATCTGTTCTTTGCGTGATCGCTGGCGCAACCGCCGCGAGGAGCGCGCGGAAATGCGGGCTGAAAACGAAACCCTCCGCGTGGAACGGAATGAGCCCGTTCCGTTCCCGAAGCTCGTCACTGCGGACGGTCCGGAAGAGGAATCGGAGCCTCCCTCTCGCTGGCCGGCCCGCTTCCTGTCGTTTTTCAAGCGCCGCCGCGCACAGCAGCAAGACCCGCTTGATGACATTCCCGCCTATCAACGCAAGGATGTGCCGCAGGAACCGGTTGAAGCTGCCGCCGCGTCGATTCCTATCACGCAGCGCCGTCCAAGCATCTGGGAGCGCGTCCAGCCGGAGTCCGCAACGGCAACGGCCGCGGCCGTAATTGCGGCGGTTCCGGCGCAAGGCCAACCGATACACGCCCAGTCCGTGCAGGTTCATCCGATCGCCGCAAGGCCGGTGAACCCATGGCCCGCCGCGAAACCCGAGCCGCTTCAGGATCCGCCTCAACCTCATTCCGACGAGATTGCCATTCACAATCGCGCCGACGCTGAACTGCGTACTGTCACCATCGCGCCCAAGAACATGAGCGGCTTCAAGCTCCCGTCGAGCACACTACTCAGCGAAGGAGAAGCACCGCAATCTGTGCGCGAAGACGAGCTTCGTGAAGAAGCCAAGGTTCTCGTGGAGAAATGCGCCGAATTCGACGTGCGTGGCCAGGTCGTGCAAATCAACCCCGGCCCCATGGTGACCACCTTCGAGTTCAAGCCCGAGGCCGGCGTCAAATACTCTCGCGTCACAGGGCTGGCCGACGACCTGTGCCTGGCAATGCGCGCTGAAAGCATCCTCATCGAGCGCATGCCCGGCAAGAGCACCGTTGGCATTCAGGTGCCCAACCATGAACGCGAAACCATCCATCTGCGCGACGTGATCGAGAGTGAAACCTTCATCAAAGCACGTTCGCGGCTCACTCTCTCGATGGGAAAAGACATCAACGGCCGAATCGTCACTGCCGACCTGGCTTCCATGCCGCATATTCTCATCGCAGGCTCGACTGGCTCGGGTAAATCCGTGGCCATCAACGCCATGATCATGAGCCTGCTTTACCGCACGACTCCGCATCAGGTCCGGCTCATTCTTGTCGACCCCAAACGCGTAGAGCTTGGCATGTATGAGGGTATTCCTCATCTCTTCACGCCCATCATCACCGAGCCCAAACTCGCCGCCAACGCGCTGCGCAACGCGGTGCGCGAGATGGAGCGCCGCCTCAAGCTGCTGGCCAGCCGCAGCGTGCGCCACATCGACCAATACAACAAACTTTTCGAAGGCTCCATGCATTCTCTCTTCGACGAGGGTCAGCAGGAAGAGCCGCTTCCTTACATCGTCATCATCATCGACGAGCTGGCCGACTTAATGATGCTTGATCGCGCCAATGTCGAAGAATCCGTTACGCGCCTTGCGCAAATGGCGCGCGCGGTGGGCATTCACCTCATCCTCGCCACGCAGCGGCCCAGCGTCGACGTCATCACCGGTCTCATCAAGGCCAACGTTCCGACCCGCATCAGTTTCCGCCTTGCTACTAAGGTCGACTCGCGCACCATCCTCGATACGAACGGGGCTGAGGCTCTGTTGGGCCGTGGCGATATGCTCTTTTTGCCACCGGGCACGAGCCGCCTGATGCGCTTGCATGCTCCCTACGTAAGCGAGAAGGAGACGGCAGCCGTGGTCGATTTCTGGAAGTCGCAAGGCACAGCGGAATACGTCGAAGGCTTCCTCGAATCGCCTAAGGATGAGCACAAAGCCATGGACGGCGAAAACGGAGACGCGAATGAAGACGATCCGATGTTTGACGATGCGGTTCGCCTGGTCTTCGAGTTCGGCAAGGCCTCCACGTCCCTGCTTCAACGCCGCCTCCGAATCGGTTACGGCCGCGCAGCGCATCTGATCGATCTGATGGAGCGTGACGGCCTTGTTGGCGCCGCCGATGGCCCGCGTCCCCGCGAGCTGCTCAAAGCTCCCGGCTGGCTGCACGAAATCGCGGTCGGCAACGACTGATCGACGGGAAAGCCTTCATTTGCGCTTAATCCAGGATTAGCGCGCCTCAATTGCGCCATGCTAAACTTCCTGTTTGAAAACGCTTACTCAACCCGTGCATGCAGGAACCTTTTGGGGATCGCCCTATTCGCGGGAACACTCAGGACGAACGGCGCCCTTAGAAAGGCGCACTCTGCTTGACAAAGGTTCGAGTAAAGCAATTTACTTAGGTGCGAACGTCTAACAGCTTTTGTTGACGCATTCTCGCCGTTTTAGGTGATATCCATGATTGGGTTCGTCCCAGCCTCCTTTGCCGGGGGATCTGTTGGCTCTCTGCCGGCCCTGCTTGCCTTCAGTGCCGAGCCGCTTGCGCATCTGCGCGTGCTCGACATCATTGTCATCGCTCTCTATTTCGCTATGGTGCTCTGGATCGGCTTCTATCTCAAAGGCCGGTCCAACACTGGCGAAGAGTTCTTCATGGCCGGCCGCGAGATGACCGCATGGATCGCGGGCCTCAGCTTCGTAAGCGCCAACTTGGGTTCGTTGGAATTGATGGGTTGGGCCGGCTCGGCCTACCAATACGGCATTCTGGCCGTGAACTGGTATTGGATTGGCGCCATTCCCGCCATGCTCTTCCTCGGCTTGGTGATGATGCCCTTCTACTACGTCTGCAAGACGCATTCCGTGCCCGGTTACCTCGACCTGCGTTACGGCGGTCATGCGCGCAGTGTGGCGGCCGTCGCGTTCGCTCTGGAAATGATCCTGATGAGCGGCGTAAACATGTTCGCCATGGCAGTCGTCATGAAGGTTGTGCTGGGTTGGAGTATCACCTTCAGCATCGTGGTATCGGCGGTCGCTGTTACGATCTACGTCGCCTTGGGCGGGCTTCGTTCGGCCATCTTTAACGAAGTGCTCCAATTTGTGCTTATCTGGGGCGGCGCCTTGCTGGTTCCGATCCTGGGACTGATTCAGGCCGGCGGGATGCAAGGCCTGAAGACCAAAATCATTGCCAATCTGCATTCCGACAGCTACCTCCACGTTTGGAGAGATACTGGCAGCTTCTCGGCGAATCCCATGGGCGTCCACTGGACAGGAATTGTCTTCGGTCTCGGCTTCGCCATAAGTTTTGGCTATTGGACTACCGACTTTCTGGTGGTCCAGCGCGTGCTGGCCGCGCACAACTTGCGCGCAGCTCGCATGGCTCCGATCATCGGTTCGTTCTTCAAAATGGCTGTTCCGTTCATCGTGATTCTGCCCGGCCTGCTGGGATTGGTGCTGCTGCAAAATCCCGACGGGAGCCGCAGGCAGCTTGTTCCTCAGGACACATGGTCGGCCTGCGTTCCGATGTCCAGCAGTTGTGCCCCACTCTTAAAACAAAGCTCCCTTTCGCCAGCAGTTCAAAAGGATGTGCTCGACCAGAAGGAAGGGCCGCAGTCAGATTTGCACAGCTACAACGAAGTACTGCCGCTGATGATGGTTCGCTATCTCGGTCCCGGTCTGCTGGGCCTGGGTATCACCGCGCTGATTGCCGGCTTCATGAGCGGTATGGCCGGCAACGTGAGCGCCTTCTCGACCGTGTGGACATACGACATTTACAGGCCGCTCATCAACAAGCGAGGTTCCGACAGCCACTATGTTGCGGTGGGCAGGCTGTCGATTGTCATCGGCGTCGCCATCTCAATCGGGGCCGGCTACCTGGTGCAACACGCGCACGGAATCATGGACTATGTGCAGGCGTTGTTCTCGATTTTCATCGCCCCGCTTCTGGCCGTAATCCTGTTCGGCATGTTTTGGAAGCGCGCTACCCGGCTGTCGGGATTTCTCGGGCTGCTGTTGGGGATCGTGTTCTCGGCCGGCCTCTTCGAATGGGTCCACTTGAACCCTTCGAATCTGAAATACGTTGCCCTGTCGGACGCCGCCAAGCCAATGGCCGAGAACGTCTTTCGCGCATTGTGGGCCTTCCTTTTTTCAGCGATCCTGATTGTCGTTGTCAGCTTGTTCACCAAGCCGCGCCCGGCAGCTGAACTGGAAGGTCTGGTTTACGGAGTGACCAAGCTGCCGGCGGAAGAGGTCGTTCCGTACTATAAGCGGGAGTGGTTCTGGGCGAGCATTGTGCTGGTGATCTTTATCGCGCTCAATATCATCTTCTGGTAATGGAATTCAATCGCAGCGCGCAAGTGAACACGAATAGAACGAAGGAAGGAAAAGAGAGGAATGCATAACTCCGGAATTCCAATCTGGTTTTTCATTGGTGTTCTGTTGCTGATCTACGGAGCCATGATATTCGGCTACGGCGTCTTTGAATGGACGACCGGAAACTATGCTCCGGGAGTGCAGTTGACCAATCTGCATACGCCGGTTTGGTGGGGCGCTGTTCTGGCAGCGCTCGGTTTGCTTTATGTCGTCAAATTTCGCCCCGGACGCGTGCAAAAGTAGGCGCGGACCGGACTTCTTAGAATTCTTGAAGAGCTTTCGTAAAAGGAGCACGAAAATGGCAGCGCAACGCAAGATGACGTTTGGAATCGTGGTGGGTAATCGCGGCTTTTTTCCTGGCCATTTGGCCAAGACCGGCCGGGAAGAGATCATAGCTGTTTTAGAGGCTGCGGGAGCACAGGCCATCGTGCTCAGCCCTGAGGAGTCAAGACACGGCGCGGTCGAAACCTACGCCGAATCGCAGCGGTGCGCCGAGCTCTTCAAGAAGCATGCAGACGAAATCGACGGCATCATCGTCACGTTGCCCAATTTCGGCGAAGAGCGTGGCATTGTTGACGCCATCCGTCTGTCCGGTCTCAAAGTTCCGGTGCTGGTGCAGGCCACGCCCGACCGCTCCGACAATATGACCATTGCCGTGCGACGCGACAGCTTCTGCGGCAAAATGAGCGCCTGCAACAATATGATGCAATACCGCATTCCGTATTCGCTCACCACGCTGCACACAGAGACGCTCAATTCTCCCGAGTTCAAGGCCGACCTCGAGTGGTTCTCCCAGGTTTGCCGGATTGTAAAAGGTCTCAAGAATCTCAGGATCGGTTCCATCGGCGCGCGCCCGGCGGCTTTCAACACTGTTCGCTACTCCGAGCGCATTCTCGAAACCGCCGGCATCTCCGTCGAACCGATCGATCTCTCGGAGATCTTTGGCCGCATCAATCGCATGAAGGACTCGGACGACGCAGCGCAGGCTAAGCTAGCGGCGATCAAGAAATATGTTACGACTGCCGGCATTCCCGATGCCGCACTGCTCAAGATGGCCAAACTGGGCGCGGTCGTCGACGGCTGGATGAAGCAGACCAACTGCACCATCAGCGCCGTACAGTGCTGGACCTCAATGGAGGAGTTCTTCGGCGTGGTCCCATGCACCATCATGAGCATGATGTCGAATGAGCTCATTCCATCTGCTTGCGAAGTCGATGTTCCGGGCACACTCAGCATGTATATGATGGCCCTCGCTTCGGGCACTCCCTCAGCGCTGCTCGACTGGAACAACAACTACGGCGCCGATCCCAACAAGTGCGTCTGCTTCCACTGTTCCAACCTGCCCAAGCACTTCTTCAAGGAAGTCAGAATGGACTTCCAGCAGATCATCGCCGGAACTGTGGGTAAAGAAAATACCTATGGCACCTGCGAGGGCGTCATCAAACCCGGCGCCATGAGCTTTGCGCGCTTTTCCACTGACGACCGGCACGGCGTGATTCGCGGCTACACAGGTGCGGGTCGTTTCACCGACGATCCGCTTGAAACCTTCGGGGGAGCCGGAGTAGCCGAAATCCCTCAATTGCAGAAGCTCCTCAAGTACATCTGCCGCGAGGGCTTCGAACATCACGTGGCCGCGAACTTCAGCGATGTCTCAAAATCTGTGCACGAGGCCGCGCGCTACCTCGGCTGGGAGAGCCACTACCACCCCGAACTCGACGACTAGGGAAACGACGCACGACCCAGACTTTTTGGCTCACGAAACGAAAAGGCCCCGCGAGGGGCCTTTTCGTTGTTTCCGCAAGTCTGCAATGCGGGACTAAGTTTGCTGCTCGTCTTCGATCGGTTCTAAAGTCAGCCGCGCCACCAGCACGACCAGCGCCGCCCACAGCAAATCAGCGCCGAGCAAATGCGCTATCTGCAGCCAGACCGGTGCCAGGAAAACCACATCGAGAATCCCCAGCGCATACTGCGCGGCAAGCAAAATCAGGACGAGCGCGGAAAGTCCTCGGTTGTCCCAATGGGTTGATCGCCGTGCGGCGCGCACCAGCAGCCAAACCAGGAAAATGCTGGCCACAACTGCGACTGTCGGATGCGTCCAGCGCCAGCGCACCAACCATCCGCTGGTTGCCGAGAAATCCTTCGTCAACGCTTCGCCGAGGGAACTCGCAGGAAAAAGCGTGTCGCCAAGCGCGGCCAGCGACCCCGTTACGCCAACGATCAGCACGACAATAATCGATGCGATCGCACCAAAGGGCGCTTTGAAGTGAATTTTTCCGCGCTGGTAGCCAGTGCGGCGGCTCAGCAGGTGCGCGGTCAGCGTCAGCGTGGCCAGCAAAAGCAAAGTATTCGTCAGGTGCAGTGCCAGGTACGGCGCTCGCAGCGGGGACTGGCTTTGCGCAGTCAGTCCGAGCTTCACGAGAAAGGCTCCAAGTGCCGCCTCAATCAGTGTGAATGCCACGGCGGCAATCGCCGCGATCCGGGCTAGGTGCCCGCGCACGGTGCGTGCAAATGTCCACCAAAGGAGTGCGACGACCGAGAAAAACGAGAGACCGCTGGTCATGCGGTGCGTGAACTCGATCATCGTGTCGATTCGCGCTGAGTGCTGAATCACTGTGCCGTTGCAGAGTGGCCAGTGGTCGCCGCAGCCTGCTCCCGAACCCGTGGCGCGCACCAGTCCGCCCCACAAGATCACCGCAATGAAGTAAGCCAGAACGCCCCACGCGAATCGCCGCAGTGCGAGCGAAGGAAGATGATGAGTTTGCGCGGGCGCAGCAGCGACGGTCATAGAAAACTCCGGCATGAACTCCCCAGTGTAGAACAATTTCGTGCCCTGATGATCGGCTGCCGATTTCGCTCAGCGATCGTGAGCGGCGCGAGGGTTTTACTCGCTCAGCAACCTTACCACGTGATTCACGATCATCAGGTCTTCGAGAGGCGGAATCACGCGCACCGTCACCGGCGAGTTCTCTGCTGAGATGACCGCAGGCCCGCGCACATTGTTGCGCTTTGCGTCGACCACGATCCCCAGCGCCCCCAGGCCCGCGCAGATCTCTGCTCGCGAGGCAATATCGTTCTCGCCAATGCCGCCGGTAAAAACCAGCATGTCGAGTCCGTTCAACTCGGCCACATAGCTCCCAATCCATCGCGCAATCGTCCAGCAGAATTTGTCCACGGCCAGTCGCGCTTTCGCGTTTCCGGCCTCGATGGCCTCGCGCAGATCGCGCATGTCATTCGATAACTCGCTTACGCCGAGCAACCCCGACTTCTTGCTCACAACAGTCTCAAGCTTATCGGCCGCCTCCGCTGCGTTGGCGGTCGTCTCGGCAATCTTCTTCAGGACGAAAATCAACACGCCCGGATCGATATCGCCGGTTCGCGAGCCGCTGATAATACCGCCCGATGGCGTCAGCCCCATGGACGTGTCCAGGCACTTGCCGTTGCGAATTGCCGAAATCGATGCGCCATTGCCCAGATGAGCCACAATCAGTTTCTCGGGAACGTTCGGCTGCAGCTGAAAAATGATCGACTCGTAAGAAATGCCGTGGTATCCATAGCGCCGCACTCCCATGGCCGCGTACTCCTCCGGTATGGGCATGCGCACTGCGACCTCAGGCAGAGTCCGGTGAAAGTACGTGTCGAGCACCGCAAAATTTGGAATGCCGGGAAACAGCCGCAGCGCCTCGCGCATGATGTAAACCGCGATGGGCGTGTGTAGCGGCGCAAGTGCCGCATAGCTTTCGATCTCGTCGATTAGCGCGGGTGTGATGCGCTGGTTCTCCCGGATCGTGGGCCCTCCGCAAACCACGCGGTGTCCGATTGCCGCCGGAGCGGGAATTTCGCCGGAGTTGAGCGCATCGACCACCAGCTTGAACGCAACGGATCGGCTCGGTAGAGCCGGCGTCTGATCCACCAGCTTCTTTCCGGTCGCATCTTTGATCCAGAACTTCCCCAGATCGGTGCCGATGCCATCCACAGCGCCTTCAACGAGCCGCTTCCGCTCGCCGCCTGAAGCCTCGTATAACGAAAATTTGATCGAAGAGGAACCGCTGTTCAACACCAAGATCGGCAATGAAGACATAAAGAAGAACCTTTCAGGAGGTCTGCGACGAAATCCGGCGAATCGCTGGTTCAATCGCTGGCTTTGGGGCCGGCTGAATTCGCAATTTCGCTTCAGGCTTTTCCGCTACAGACTGCGCGCAAACCCTCAGAGATCTTCGCGAAACGCAGCGAGCGATCTGAGATCAAGCCTACCAGCCACTCCATTTGTCCTGGGGTGATTCGAGTCACACTCTGTGACTCCGAAGGCCGATGTCCTTGAGCCGGTGCATTTATTCGGGCGCCGCAGTTGCAGCCGGTGCATCTCCCGGCGCCTCAAGAGGCTTCAGCCCGGCAACCGCCGCAACCGGCAGCTCCAAAGCACCTACGCGATCGTTCGTGCCGTCGCGCACTCCGATGCGGAGAAAATACTCTCCCTTCACGGGAACGCTGATCTGCTGGACGTAGCCGAAATAGCGATCAGACAGTTCGGAAAGTATCGCGGCCTGGAAATCGAATGTCACGCCGTTGCCCTGCCGGTTAATCAGCGTGCCATCGTTATCGTAGACAAAAGTGCGAAACTCCAGAATGCAGTGAAGGACGCCTTCCTGCGTGGCCGGGCAATCGACTTGGTTCGGCTTGATCATGAAGTGCACTGTGTAGCGGCGAAACGGGCCGGAGGCCTTTCCTGACGCTTGGTTGCCGGGAGCCACCGCAGGCGCCACATCGGCTGTGCTTGGGCGCACGCTTGCAGAAAAGATGATCTCAGTCGGATCGGGAGCACCCCTTTGCATTGCGGCGTCGAGCGCGCTATACGGTGCCGCGTCGGACTTGCCTTGTTGCTCTCGCTTATGATGCTTGCCCTCGACAAGTTCGTCGGCATAGTAACCACGCCGGTAGGCGAGCGTCACTCCCGGACGGTCGACTTTTACGTGAATCTTCCGATAGCTTCCGTTCCAATTGTGATTTGTCGGGGAGTACGCCACCGTGTAGTAATTCGAGCCGGCCTCGATCGCGTTCTCGATCGCTGCCGTCAGGTTGTTTGTGTTCACGAAGGCCTTGCCGCCGGTGTCTTGCGCCATTTGTTCCATGGTGCCGTGTTCTCCGGCTGTCTGTTGGAGAAGGTTGTCCAGGGTATTGTTCACGGCAAAAACGCCCGATTTCTGCTAAGTTGGTCCGCTGGGGTCGCTTCCTCCCGTCATCGACCCGACCATAAGTCCCCGCGCATCGATGGGATAGACCGCGACCTGGCTGAGCACCAGCAGATCGACAGTTTCCTTGAACTCGTCTTCCGACGATGCCATCACCGCAAAGGGATCCTTCAGGCTGGGATCGGGCAGAATGCTGATGGGAAACGATCCCGAAAACCAGATAAGGTTTTTGCGCCCCGGCAGGTTGCTCAAATAGCGGGCCAGCAGGTTGAGCGCATCCAGGGTGTAGCGTGCGCGGAGCTGAGGCTGGAACGACTCCATCCCGGCTTCGAACTGTTGCAGGTTGGCGCGCACCTCCGCCGCAGCCGGCGAATTACCCAATCCGTCCCCGGTGATTTCCCCCGTACCCCACTCATCTGCTGAAACCGGACTGTTCATCAAAGGCGACGCGCCTGGATTGGCCTTACTCCCTGCAACCAGCGCGCGCAATACCTCGGCGTCCGACGTGAAGCCTTGCAGCAGCTTCAGCTCCGTTGTGAGCGAGAAGATGGCCATGCGCCTTCCCGGCGGAGCCTCTTTCAAGTACTTCAGAACTTGGTCGCGGACAGCCGTCTGCGCGTCCAAGGGGGTGTTCAGCTTGTCGAACAGGAGAATGTCGAGGGCGCCATTGGCCGGGACCGGGGAATAGTTGGTAAATGTTCCCGGCTCAAGCTTTGGCGGTGGCGCCACCGGGGCCGGGGCGGCAGCCGTGTGCTCCTCAAAAACCTTGATTGTCTGCCGCTTGCCGTCTTCGAGCACAGTAAAGTCCGATGCGCCCAGTTGGTGCACGGGATTCTGCTGTCGGTCGTCCACTGTTACATCCACGACGACCAAATCGGTGCTGGTGCGCAGCGTGGTCTCCGGCTGCGATGGGGTGGTTTGTGCGGCGCCTGCCGGAAGACAGATCAATGAATATAGAAAAGACCATATGAGCATGCGTGTCATGGTCCACTCTTCTTCCTTGCGACACTTGAGAATAACTCTCTTAGTTTCTGGCGCGCCACAAGCTGGCGGTTTGCCGCTGCAGGATCTCCTGGATCAAACCGGCTCGTTTCCACCCCGCGAAAGTGAGGAGTTCCACCATCAAAAAAATCGTTTCAATTTGAGTACCTGCGACTCGAATCCGTACCAGAGCGCCGTCGCCACGAGCGTGCTCATCACCAGGCGGAATCCCACAACCGCAAGATTTCCTGCTGTGCCATAACTGTCCATCGCTCGATCGAACCAGCCAAAGTAGATGAAAACTGAAATGTGCGTCATGTAGAGGCCGTAGCTGATTCGTCCGTAGAAAGCCAGCGGCCCGCGCCGCAGCACTGCATGCACTGGATTGCGCGCTCCGGTGGATGCGATCGCCGCAATCATCGCGCCGGCGAACCCAACCGCCAGCGCCGAATCCAGCAGCGAAGTTCCACCTGCAACGGTGGCCGCCGCGGCAATCCCCAGCACAAATCCGGCCACGCCGATTATGAGCCATGCGCGCCTGCTCAGCTTGACCGTGTAGAACGCTAGCGCAAGCAGACTGCCCAGCGCGATTCCGTCCAGATGAATCAGCGTATTCGTTGGTGTCATCCAATGCAGATTTGCGTGGCGAATCAACGGCGATGCAATCAGCGCAGCCCCAAGCACCGACGCTAGCATCCAAGGCCTCCGCAGCACGCGCACCACGGGTGCCCATACAAAGTAGTATTGCTCTTCAATGGCCAACGCCCACGAGGGGCCGAGCGCCGGCGGCAGGGCCAGGTGAAAGAGATTCTGCACGCAAAAGAGGTAGGCTAGCCATGGCGCGGTCTCGATCGCATGCCACACGCTGCCGCCCACGAACCATGGCGCGTTCAGGTAGACAACGGCCAGAACCAGCAAATACACGGGCCACACGCGCAGCGCCCTGCGCGCATGAAAATGATGAAAGTAATGCGGCTTGTCGCGCGTTCCCAGCAGAATGCATGTGATCAGGAAACCGCTTAAAACAAAAAAGAGAATGACGCCCGCCCATCCCCATAGGCTGGCGTAGTACAACCATGTGCCCTCGAGACGCGGATGGCAGTGATAGAGGACTACCGCCAGAATCGCCAGGCCGCGCAGTCCGTCGAGCTCCGGCAGGTAGGTGGGTAGCCAGGTTGGGCGTTGCATGGGCAAAGTTGTTTGCCGGAAGGTCACCGAATCAGTGCAGGCTCATCCCGCCGCCAGTTGCCGCGCACGTTCAGTTGCCCGCATCACTGCCTTGATCAGCGTCACCCGCAACCCGCCCTCCTCCAACTCCAGGATGCCGTCAATCGTGCATCCTGCGGGCGTGGTCACAGCGTCCTTGAGCAGAGCCGGGTGATAACCCGTCTCGAGCACCATCTTCGCAGCGCCGTAGGCCGTTTGCGCGGCCAATTGCGTTGCAATTTCGCGTGGCAGGCCTACCTTCACGCCGGCTTCGGCCAACGCCTCAATAATGATGTAGAGATACGCCGGGCCGGAACCTGAGAGCCCGGTCACTGCATCCATGTGCTTTTCGTCCACCAGCACTGTGCGGCCCACAGTCTCAAACAGTCGCTGGGCCAGCGCCATCTGCGCATCGCTTACAAAGCGCCCGCGGCACAGAGCGGCCGCGCCCGCGCCCAGAGCCGAGGGCGTGTTCGGCATTGCGCGCACCACAGCAATGTCCATACCCGCCGCTTCCTCAATGGCGCGCGTCTTCACTGACGCTGCGAAAGAAACCAGCATTTTAGATTTGCTAAGCCCGGGTTTGATTTCCGCGATCAAATCCGGAACCTGGAATGGCTTCACCCCTACCAGAATCAGGTCCGACTGCCGGACGGCCTCCAGATTGTTGGTGCTCACGTCCACGCCCCATTGCGTGCTCAGCGCGAGCGCTCGTTCGGCATGGCCCACGGTAGCGTGAATCCGGTCGGCGGCAAACAGATTCTCCTTCAGAAATGCCTGCAGCAGAATGCCACCCATCTTTCCCGCGCCCAGAACCGCCACGCGGACCTGGGGCAACTGCGCAGGGGTTTGCGGAGCCTCGACGGCGATCTCGGCCATTGCTTCTTTTCCCTTCATATCAAGAATTCCGCCGTCTTCGGCGCTTTCGGCGCACGGCGCGGCCTACATCTCTCAAGAATACTCGCGTCAGGCTCGAATCCTTGTCCAATCACCGGAATCGAACCCTCTCCCTCAGAAGTGGGGGAGATCTAAGTCAATCACCTTCCGGCCGCGCTTGCGCGACGCGCTCACTTGGCTCAGCTCTCAAGCGCCCTCGCCTACTGGCTCAATATGGCTTCGTTGATCAGGAAATCCTTGAGTGTGTTTGCCATCTTGTCGTTGCGCTCATCGACCGGCCAACTGGAATCCCAAATCACGTAACCGCCGGGCAGCGAAAGAAACTTCTGGCCGCCAACCACCGCCGACACCGCCGTCACGACCCATGCATCAGACTCAAGGATGTAAGGCGGCGCGGCTTCGTTTCCCGCAACTGGACTGCGCAGCTCCGATATGTGCTCCCCCATGTGAATCACGGCTCTCGCCAGCGAATCTCCCTGCACGCGATCCTGGTTGAAAGTGCAATTGAAAAGAATCCCGTCCGGCGAATCCTTGGTCCCCAGATCCTCGTCCTTTGGCGAAGCCTCGTTCCCCGCTCCATAGGCGACAGAAACGCCTGTCGAATGGTCGTTGGGCTTTCCATAGACGGCGGCGGCCTTCGTCGCAGCGTCTTTCGGAGGGCCCGCGGCAAGCTTGTCGGCGGCTTTTTGAGCGGCGGCAATCGCACCATTCAGATCGAGTCCGTTCCCCGCTCCCGCTCCCACGCAGCCACCGCCGCCACAGCCCGCGCCGGAGCCATACATATCCGCCCCGTTTCCCCCAGTCGTGGCACCGCCTTTGGTCTCATCGTCGTTCTTTGAGTAATCGATCTCCTTTGGCGTCACGTCTGAAACCGACTCCAGTACCAGGCGCGCGGGATAGGCATTCATATTCCCAAAACCGCCAAAGCCCACAATCTTGCCCGAGGAGTCGCGTTGCAGGGTTGCGTCGGCCACGCTATCGAGTCTGCCCACCAGCGTCGCCGTCACCTCGTAGCGCGTGCAGCCCAGGCACATGTCCGCACCCTTCTCGTGCTTCTGTGCCAGCAGGGAATCGAACTGCTTGAAGTCCTTGCTCTTGTCGAGCGTTGCCGCCGCGCGCGTCGCGGGCGTGTATTTTCCCGTAAAGTTTCTCGCCGGCTCGATCGTCAGCATGGCTGCGGGACCCGCTTTGCCCTTCGTTCCCGGTGGATAGGCCAGCCAGATCGCGTTCACGGGATATCCGCAGTTGGAATCGGTCGAGTCCTTGATCACAAACTCGTCAAACCCGGTCACCACCGTGCCCTTGATGCGCACAATCTGCCCGTTGAACGCCTGCGGCTTCTTCACCACGTCGCAGACCGTCGTGTCGACTGGAGCCGTGGCCTGCGCATAGAGCACGCCGCCGAATCCCAGAATCATGCAAGCCAGAATCAATCCATTCTTCATAACTTTCTCCATCCGCTGCTGCCCGCAACGGTATTGAATCTCCATCCGCTGCGAGCCCGCAGGGGCGTTGAATATTGCCCGCGGCACGAACCGCTGTGAGCGCGAACTCGAAAGAATACCACGCCGGCACTTTCACCTTCTTGTCGGCGTAGTGGCGCATCTCCCGGCACGGCGTCGATCCTGCCGCCCATGCTCCAACGTCCGCCGTTCACAGCCCCGGACCCCCGGACAAGTGCTCCAGCGATTGAACCGGAAGCCGGAACTCTCCGGGTGGCACGAACTTCTACGCGGACTGCAATGCCGATGAGTAAACCGGCTCAGAGATTCCATCCGGAAAAGCGGAACAGAGCGCAGTCCGGCCTGATGTAGCCACAGTCGTTTTGATCGATCACGAAAGATTGACAATCGACGAGCCGGATTGGCGCCGGCCTGTTCTGGGGCATTGTTATTTTTTCCGCGAGCGGTGCGGGGCAGCAGTCTGCTTGGGCGTTGCGCGCGACCCGGCGATAAGGATGTCGACGAGGCGGCGCGCGCTCGGCTCCCATCCGGGAAACGCCATGGTGTGGAAGATGCCTACGAGGGCACGGTTGAAGTCGTTAGGGTCGGTGTCGGGGCGCAGATCGCCGCTGGCGATAGCGCGCTTGACGGAAGTTTCGAAGGCAGTCTGGATCAGCGAGCGCGAGCCCTCGATGAGGCGCATGGAACCGCCGGCGACCGTGTTCATGGCGGGGATGATGAGCATTTTTCCGGCGACGTGGTCGATAAAGAGCAGCATCCAGGCGCGGAGGGCTTCGAGCGGAGGCATGGTGGCGGCGAAGCGTTGCTCGGCAGCGGCAAGCTTCTCCACTTCGTTGCGATAGACAGCTTCGATAAGCGTGTCGCGCGTCGGAAAGTGCCGATAAAGCGTGCCCGGGCCGATGCCTGCCTGACGGGCAATTTCGTCCAGGCTTGCGGCTGCGCCATCCCGGGTGAAGACGCCTTTCGCGACCTCAAGGATGCGCTCGCGGTTGCGCTGGGCATCCGCACGGGGCTTGCGGGCGGGCGGAGTTGGCAGAGGCTTCTTTTTCGGCATGCGCGAGGCCACGGAAAAAAGTTTTGCAACCGGAGACAGTCTCCGATTATCTTAGTTATACGGAGACTATCTCCGTTTTATTCCGCGGCGGCGCGGATGTCAATTTCTGGCGCGATCTTCACGGGTTGCGCCCTAACAGCAGAAGGAGCGGCGATGCATATATTTGTGACGGGATCGACGGGTTTCATCGGAACGGAATTAGTGGGTGAGCTGATTGCGGCGGGGCACCACGTGCGCGGACTGACGCGCAGCGACGCTGGCGTGGAACAGTTGAAGGCCGCGGGCGCAGAGGTGCATCGCGGAGACCTTACAGACCTCGAAAGCCTTCGCAGCGGGGCGGCGGGGATGGACGTTGTGGTGAACCTGGCGTTCAATCACGACTGGTCGAAATTTGCCCAGAATGCGGCGGACGAGATCAAGGCGATTGAGGCGCTGGGATCGGCGATGGAGCCGGGCAAGCTGCTGGTAGTCACCTCCGGGATTGGAATTACCGCCGGCGCGCCAGGCCAGTTGCGCATGGAGACCGATCCTCCGGTGAATTCGCCTGGGATTCCGCGCAGGCCGGAGCTGGCCGCTCAGTCGGTGGCGGCAAAGGGCGTGCGCGTGGCCATTGTGCGTTTGCCGCAGGTGCACGACACACGCAAGCAGGGCCTGGTGACGATCATGATTCAGACCGCGCGCGCCAAAGGTGTTTCGGCGTACGTGGGCGACGGCGCGAATCGCTGGGCTGCTGCTCCGCTCAAGGACGTGGCGCACCTCTATCGGCTGGCGGTCGAGAACACGGGACCGGGCGTGACGACGTATCATGCCGTGCAGGAAGAAGGCGTGTCGCTGCGCGATATCGTGGAGACGATCGGTCGGGGGTTAAAGATGCCCACGAAATCCATCACTCCAGAGCAGGCAGCTGAGCATTTCGGGATCTTGGGGCACTTTGCTACGCTGGATATGCCGGCCTCAAGCGAGTGGACGCGCAAGACACTGTGGTGGGAGCCGTCCGGGCCGGGGCTTATCGAGGATTTGGCAAAGATGACGTACTGAACCCTGAACCCTGTTCCCGGTTCACCGCTCACCGTTCACCGTTTTTTGCGACGCGATCCAACTGTCAATGCGCTGGTCGAGGACGTCAATCGGCAGGGCGCCGGAATCGATGACCTGGTCGTGGAAGGCGCGAATGTCGAATTTTTCGCCCAGAGCCTTTTTTGCGCGGTCGCGCGCTCTGTCAAGCGGAAAGTGCAAAAAGGCACGCGGGGAGTGGTTCAATAACGAAGGTCGTGTTCGCTTGTAACCGGACATTTGGCCCCGATTTGCAGGCGTAGAAGTAGTCGATTCACGAAAAATGTCCGCATGGGAGCGGACACTTCGACCGCTTCGGCGTTTTCTCGCGAAAATGTTCTCGCGAAAATGTCCGCGCCCAAGCCTACATTTGGACGGCGATTTGCACCATTAGAGGTTCATTTTTGCGTCGCGATCCAGGCGTCGATGCGCTGGTCGAGGACGTCAAGCGGCAGGGCGCCGGAATCGATGACCTGGTCGTGGAAGGCGCGGATGTCGAACTTGTCGCCCAGAGCCTTTTTTGCGCGGTCGCGCAGCTCCAGGATTTTCAACTGGCCGATCTTGTAGGCCAGAGCCTGGCTGGGCCAGGCAATGTAACGATCAACCTCGGACTGGATGCTGGGCTCGTCAATGTTCGAGTGGTCGCGGAAGTACTGCACCATCTGTTCGCGGGTCCAGCCCTGGGAGTGCACGCCGGTGTCGACGACGAGGCGGATGGCGCGCCAGACTTCGTTCTCTAGGCGGCCGTAATCGGAGTAGGGGTCCTGGTACAGGCCGACATCCTTGCCCAAATGCTCGGAGTAGAACGCCCAGCCCTCGACGTATGCGGTGTAACCCTCGAACTTGCGGAACTCGGGGATGCCCGTCATCTCCTGCGCAATCGAAATCTGCAAATGATGGCCGGGAATGCCCTCGTGGTAGGCGATGGATTCGACGCTGTAGAGGTTGCGATGCGTCGCATCGTATGTGTCGATGAATAGACGGCCGGGGCGGGAGCCGTCGGGCGAGCCCGCCTCGTAGTAAGCAGGCGCCGAGTTCTTTGCAAGGTAGTCGGGAACCGTTGTGACCTCAAACGGCGCCTTCGGCAGCACGCCGAAGAGCTGCGGCAACTTGGCCTGCATGGGACCGAGGTAGCCTTTGTAGGCCGCGATGAGCGCGTCTGCGGAGGCAGGGTGCACATTGGGGTTGGTCTTGAGGCTGACGCGGAAGCTGGCCAGGTCCGTGAACCCAAGCTTCTGGGCGATAGCCAGCATTTCAGCCTCGTCCTTGCCGACTTCGTCGAGGCCGATCTGATGAATCTGGGCAGCGGTCAAGTTGGTCGTTGTAGTGCGCTTGATGAGGAACTGGTAATACCTGGCGCCGTCAGGCAGGGCAGTTATTCCAGGTAAATCGCGGCCGGCCGGAATGTAGCTGACTTCGAGGAACCTGGCAAACCGCACGTATGCCGGCAGAACTTCCTTTGCAATGGCATCGAGCATTTCGCTCTTGATGCGCACTTGCTCTGAGGCTGAAATCGAGGCGGGGAAGTGCTTGAGCGGCAGAGCGAGGGGCGAATCTTCGGGCTTTTGATTGGCGAGTTGCTTCACCTGATCGAGAGTCTTTTGGAGCAGGTATTTGGGCGGCACGCGGTGATCGTCCATACCGATGGACATATTGGTCGTGACCTGATCGAAGGTGTGGGGAATGGCATGCAGGCGCGCGATCCAGTCGTCGTAGTCCTTCACAGTGTTGAAGCTGAGCGAGGCCACGAGGCGAGGATATGTGGCGTAGATCCCGTCCATCTGGTTGACGGGCATCTCCCACTCTTTGAAGTCGGCCGCCTCCTGGTCCATGTCGAATGTGCGAAGCAGAAGTTCCTGGCTGGTCTTCTCCTGGTCAGTAAAACCGGTGGGGTCGATCGCGGCCAGGCGGAGCTCGAATCTTTGCACGCGCGCCAGCTCGTCGTTGTAGGCCGCGACAGAGTAGTCGCTGATCTGGTCGTTGTAGCGCGGGTCGCCGATGAGCGAGGCGAGCTCGGGGTCTGTCTTAAGCTGATCTTCCCAGTAGTCGTGGAAGAGGTCGTTGAGGGCCTGTCGGCGGTCGGCAAGCGAGGCGGGAGCGGCAGGGCCGGCTGTGAGCTGGGCGTGGAGCGCCGGAAGGAATGTGAGCAGCGCGACCGAGGCAGCGACGGCAAAAAGATAGGTTCTTCTCAAGGGAGCAGGTTCCTTTTGGGGGGCGTTGGCCTTCTTGTTGAGTTTAGAGCAAGGAGACCGTGGACCGTGAAGTGTGAGCCGTGATCCATGGACGGTGGTGTTTTGACGAAAGCAGGCGTGAGTTGTCGGCGTTGAGGCGGACGTGTGGGAGAAAAAATGTACGGATAAGAGCGGACACTTGGAGGTAAAAAGCGGAAATGGCCGAAATGTCCGGGTCGATACGGACATTTTTTTCAAAATGTACGGTTGTGGGCGCCCGAAGTGCACTGAAACGTCCGGATAGAGGCGAACTGGGCATGAAAATAAATCGCGTTTGGCCCACATTGTGAACTCAAGTTTGCCGATAATTATGCTCAATTTCGCTACGCTAGATGCATAACCCAGTGAACAGTGGACAGTGAACAGGGAGTGGTGCGGGGGTCGAGAGGGAGCGAGAGATGACGGCGATGGAGCGGAAGGCATTGCGGAAGAAGCTGGACAAGGAGATGCGGTATTACCGTCTGGCGGCAAAAGAGAAGGATCCAACGAACGGGCTGCTGAGGGCGGTGCGGGAGGCGCTGCGGATACCACTGAAAGAGATCGGGGAAAGGATGGGAATTGGACGGTCGCCGGTGTTCGATCTAGAGGAACGGGAGGAAACGGGCGCGATCATGCTGCGGTCGCTGGAGCGTATGGCGGAGGCAATGGGTTGCAAGGTGGTTTACGGGGTGGTTCCGCTGAACGGGAAGACGCTGGAAGAGATGGCAGAGAAGCGGATGTGGAAGGATGTGATGGGCAGCGAGGTCGGGGAAGGCGAGACCGCAAGCCAGCGAGTCAGCAGGACAGCGAGGAAGAAAGCCACTAAAGCAGCGAGTGAGCAGGGCAGCGCAGCGGACGAGGCGGCGGAAGCAGCGGCGGATGTAGAAGCGGCGTAACGAGGATGGGGCGAGAGGGTGGGAAGATGGCGGAGATTGGGGGAAAACGTAAGGCGAAGAGACGGCGCGGGGCGGCGAAAGAGGCGAAGCCGCGGAAGGGGAAGGTGAAGGGATACGGGGTGGATCTGTTGAGGACGGCGGCTGAGAGGCGGATGGCGGAGAGCAGCGAGGAGCTGGCCGAGGCGATGGTCTCGAAGGCGCTTTCGGGGAGGATGGACAACGTAAAGATGCTGATGAAGCTGGGGGAGGAGGAGAAGGAACGGCGGCTAGAGATGAGGGACGGGGAAGCGCCGATGCTTACTGACATCATAGTTGGCTCGACCATGCGGGTTGGACAGGTGTGGGATGGGACGCGGTGGAAGCGTGTGCGGAAAGGGAAGACGGTGGAGGGGGAGCCGGAGCCGGAACCGATGAGCCTGAATATGTGCATTCGCGAGGCGATGATCGACGGTGGAAAGTATAAAGAGGAGGATTTTGAAGAGAAGGAGGAGGAGATTCCCGAATGCGAGGCGCCGTTTCCGAGTCCGGGTTTGCTTTACGGCGGCGGGAGGTAGGAAGGCGGGGACTAGGGACGTAGGGACTAGGGACTAAGGGGTTAGGGACTAAGGGACTCTGGATGTAGGGAGCACGGAGGCGAGGGATGGGTGTGGGGGTAAGGGAGCTGTCAGTTTTCAGCTCCCAGCCTTCAGGTTTGAGGGGGCAGGCGGAAACATCGTAACTCTCGGATCGGCGACGAACCGACATGAACGAACGATTGAGAGGTCGAAACAGCGCCCTGAACTACGCAGTTGCAGGATTCAGCTCGCCTGTACGGGTTACCGAAAGGACCGTAATGTCGTCGTCCTGGCCGAAGGCTTGTGCCGCTTGGGCGATGGCGTCGGCGGGCTGAGTGCTGAGTGAGGCGCTACGTTCAAAGCCGAAAAGTGCGCCGGCCTTGTCGCGGGCTTCGATTACGCCGTCGGTGAGAAGGGTCAGTTGCTGCTTGGGCGACAGTTGGAGGGTGGATTCGACGTAGATTGTGTCGGCGGAGATTCCCAGCGGAAGACCATTCTCGAGCTGGAGCTCTTTGCCGTCAACGTAAGGCGCGATGTGACCAGCATTGGCGATAATGAGCTTCCCGTCGCCGTCGACGCGGAGGACCAGGCAGGTGGTGAAACCGCCGTGGCTGCGGGCGAGCATCCGCTGGTTCATGGCGGCCAGGATTTCTCCGGGGCTTTGCGTGTAGTGTGCCAGCGTGCGCACCGTACCCACCAGCAGAGAGACGGTCATGGCAGCGGGCATGCCTTTTCCGCTGACATCGCCGATGATCACCAGTACTCCGTTGGCGCTTCCATCGCTCTTCACCGGCAGCACCTGGAAAAAGTCGCCGCCGACTTCTCCATAGGGTTTGTAGACCGATTGAATGCTGAATCCCGGGATTGTGGGAATGTCTTCGGGGACAAGAATCTGCTGAACAGCGCGACCGGCGGCCAGTTCAGCGGCCATGCGCTGCTTGTCGCGGCGGTCGCGGATAAGGTCGCGAGCAAAGATGGCCAGCGTCACGATTCCCAGCACAGAAAGCGTGCTAATGGTGTACTGCCAGTGCCAGCCGCCTACGGAAGCGTAGGCCTTCAGGCCGGTCAGGCGCTGGAAGAAGCCGGTGAGAGTGAGACGCACGCACCAATAGAACAGGAATGCGGCGGCAATCATTCTGTCCCGCGCGCTTCTGCGCCGGAGACCCTGGAAAATCAGAATCGCGAGCAGTACCGCTGATACAAGCATCGGCCAATCAGCGGTAAACGACAAATTCGGAAACCACACCGCGACAGAAACAAAGAGATAGATCGGCCAGAACAACAACGTCCAGCGACGGCGCGGGATCTGCATTGCCTCACCCGCTGCTTCGATGAGCATGCCTGACGCAAGGGCTCGTAGGCACAAGTAGAGGGTCTGACCCCCGAAGTAATCGGATGACTGACACACTGCAACCAATGCGAAAAAGATGCCCAGGGTGCGAAACGCTCGAAAATCAGGCGCGGCTCGCCAGAGCGCCAGGAAAGCAGCCGCAAGGCAGCTCATCAGCACGGAGAGGATTAGGACGGGTGTGTCCTGCAACTGTTTAAGGGGGGCACTGGCGGAGAGAACTGATGGAGTAAGGGCACTCCCGCGCCCAAAAGAAGAACTGCCGTCATTCGGGGAAGCATCCATGAATCATACGCCGCGAGTATCTTGCAGACCACTGCGGAACCATTCCCAGCGTTTATGTCCGGATCACCGGCCATCTTACTTTGAGCAAATGCGCGTACTGCACCCATCCTGAGCGGATCTCCGGCAATCTGGAAGTTACCCGCTTTGCGGGCAAGCCGGTTCGGGGCAGACGCGAGGGGTGTGTTCCAAGGCGCTCCTACTCGAGGGCTGAAGCCCGCCTATCTTTTGGAGCGGTTGCGGCACGGGACCCACCCACTGGGTGGGTACCCCGGTCGAGCCCTGATACAAGGCTAAGAGCAACCGCATATTCCCATTCGACTCGGCTCGTCTGGCGAGCCTCGCTCAGGATGACAACGCGGAGAGGTTGGGGTCGTGCGATCCCACCCAAAACACAAGAAACGCGTTTAGGCTGGGGCGCCCCTTTCTGTGGAGGGTGAAGAGCGCGAAAAGCAAAAGCAGATCCTTCGCTCCGCTGAAAACGCTTCGCTCAGGATGACACTTCATCGGGAAGTGGCGGGCGCGTGTGGTTGGTTCGGGGGTATAGTGGGGCGTACCCAGTTCCCATCCGAACGGAAGCCAGAGACGACCATGGCGCACGACGTCTTCATCAGCCACTCCGCGAAGGACAAGACGATTGCGGACGCAGTGTGCGCGACGCTCGAGTCGGAGGGAATCCGGTGCTGGATCGCTCCGCGCGACGTGATGCCCGGCATGGAGTACGGCAAGAGCATCGTTGGCGCCATCAAGCAAGTCCGGATCATGGTGCTGGTTTTGACGGCCAACGCAAATGCTTCGCCGGCGGTTCACAACGAGGTCGAACGGGCTTTCAATCGTGGCGTCGTGATTCTGACGTTTCGCGTCGAGAATGTTGATCCCGACGAGTCGTTCGAATTCTTCATCAGCGGTCGGCAAAGGCTGGACGCGCTGACGCCGCCTTTTGAGGCGCATCTCAATCACCTCGCGAAAACGATCAAAGCGCTGCTGGCGCCTATCGAGACGTCGGCAGGGCAAGCGGAACCGCGTGCTGCGAATCCGATTGCAGCTGAGGAAGAGAAAGCGCCGGAGGGGAAAACGACCAAGGTCGAGAGCCTGAGCGGCGCTTCGTCTGTGGAGGATGGATCGCATGATCCGGCAAAGGGGAATCTCAGTGTCAGCTCTCCGGATTCGGAACCCGAGGGCGCGACCGCTGAAACTCCCAAACGCCGAAGAGTTCGCGTGTGGGCATTGGGCGGAGCCGTTGCGCTCGCTCTCGTGCTGGTGGCGATTTTGGCGATTCGCTTCAGATGGGGCCGGAGTTCGGCGGCCTCTTCGCCCGTGGCCGCACAGCCCGCGGCGGCCGGAGGGAGCGGCGGTGGGGGCGCTGGGCAAGGCGGAAGCCCTGCGGCGCAATCTCCCCAGCCCGGTGGCAGTCCGACAAGTTCCGCCGCGCCGGCGGCAGGCACGAGTCCGGACGGAACTTCGGCCGGCGCTCCCGGCGCAACATCGGCGGCCACACAGGAGCTGGCCCAGGAAGCGAGGCGCCTCATCCTTCAGAAGCGATATTCCGAAGCCCGGCATTTCGCTGAGCAGGCCTGCGACGGCGAGTCGGCAGATAGCTGCGTCAATCTCGGCTGGCTCTACGATACCGGCCATGGAGTTGCCCGAGATGAGTCGCGTGCGGCTTCCTTCTATCAGAGGGCCTGCGATGGTGGGAGCGCGGAGGGCTGCTTCAACCTCGGAGCGGACTACGATACCGGCAAAGGCGTTGCTCATGACTATGCGGAGGCAGCGTCTTTCTTTCAAAGGGCATGCGACGGTGGAAGCGCTGAGGGTTGCGGCGATCTAGGAGAGCTTCACGCAAAGGGCCTTGGCGTAGCCCAGAACTATCCGCAAGCGGCTTCCCTCTTCCAAAAGGCTTGCGATGGTGGGAGCGCCGGACGCTGTGGCAGCTTGGGAGAACTCTACGCGAAGGGCCTTGGCGTCGCCCAGGACTCGGCAAAGGGGACCTTATTGTTGGAAAAGGGCTGTAGCGGCGGCGATCAAGGGTCCTGTGACCGGCTTAAGCAAATTCAGTGATTGTGGCGTGGTTGCGGGGTCGTTCGAGAGCGGGCAGCGAAGGCGACTAGACCTTTGCTTTGTCTGGAGGCGTGAAGCGATATAGTAGGCTGCAAGGGCGGCTGGCTCATGATCTGTGAGAGTGAAACGGGCCGCGCTGATTTCCTCTCGATTCAAATCCGATGCCTGGCTTCATCATTCACACGCAAAGCAAGTCCCGGTAAGAGTTCACTCGCTATTTCGCGAAGGAAAGCTGAGGCTCAGTATGGAAGGTTTCTATACGGTTCAGTTCGTCGGCGTGCAAGGCTGGGGTACGGGCGTTGTGGTCTATATCGGAGGCCACGTATTCGGCGGCGACAGCGCCATGATGTTTTCGGGCACATACGATCGGCAGGGAAATGCCGTGACCGTTCAGCTCCACGCGAAGCAGATTGCGCCGGGACTGATGAACACGATGGGCCGCAACGAATTCGATCTGGATTTGTCGGGAGTCGTGGACGGAGACAAGATCAAGCTTGCCGGCAACATTCCGGGAACAGAGCTGCGGTTGAAAGCAAACCTCACGAAGCAGTGCGACCTGCCTGCACGGGCTTAAGGCGCCCTGCGCGGTCCTTACGGGACTGCGTAAATCTGACTTACAACGACGGGAAAAGAGTTCGTGTGATCCCCGGTTCCGAAGTGCGAGGGACCGGGGGCACCCATTTCACTGTGGGACGGCGGCGGTGAGGCGCGCGGGACGTCTCAGAAGTCGTGTGGATGTTCGTGGCCGGTGGAAGCGGCGACGGTTGGATCGGCGGAGGGGGGAGGCGGAGCCGTTGAGTCATTGGCTTCGGTTTGGGCGCGGAGGCGGGCGACGGTTTGCCAGTTGTCTTTGTGAGGCTGAAGGGAGAACCACTCTGGCAGCGGCATCAGGAGGAAGCGGCTGAGAGTTTCGGCGTACGGCTCGTAGAGAGCGCGCATCTGGCGGAGTCGCTCGCGAAAGGAGTCGTTGTAGCAGAGCTCGATGCCGCTGGCGGTGAGCATGTCGTAAAGCTCGTGGCAGCGCGCGGGCGGCAGACGGTCTGGCGCGTTGGCGACGGGGCGAAGATTGAAGATTTGCGAGAGGTCGACGAGCGCGTGGCGGGCCATGGCGAAGGTGAGCTGGGCCTGGCGGGCCTCGCGGCCGCGAACACCGGCGATGAGAAGCGACGAGGTATCGAGGACGGCGGTGAGGGCACTGAGCCAGCTTTGGCTGTTGTGCTGGGAGCGGTAATAGCAGAGCAGCGGGTAGGAGATGTGGCTCTCGAGGAGCTCGGCGGACCAGCGTTCCCATTCAACAAGGAGAGTGGATAGCGACTGCGCGGCGCTGTCACATGAGTGGCGGCGCATGAGCTCGGCGGCGGTGGGCGGCGAGCCGGCGCGGGCGTCGAGCAGAGAGATGGACACTTCGCGGCGCGAGAAGGCGGCGTAAAGGACAGGAAAATATCCCATGACCATGGCCAGGAAACCGAAGCCGATTCCGCTTTGGAGAATGAGAAGGACGCGCGCGAGCGGGCTATGCGGCGTGACGTCTCCGAGGCCGAGGGTGAAGAGGGTCGTTCCGCTGATGTAAAGGTCGGTGTGGAAGCCGGAGGGATGGGCGGGGTCGTTGAAGGGGCTGCCGATGGCGAAGTAGATGAAGGCGAAGCCGAGGACCATGAAAGCGGCCCAGACGACGAGAAGAAAGATGAGCGAGAACGGACCGTAGTAGCCGAGAAGGATTTCGCGGCGGCGGGCGTGGTGAAAGCGGCGGGCGAAAAAGCGCCAGGGAAACCAGGTGGCGATATAGAAGAGGCGGGTGAGGCGGAAGCGGCCGGTAGCGCGGCGGGGCAGGATGATTGTCTGGAAGGCATCGAAGAGCACGATCGAGATGCAGAGAATGCCGGTAACCAGGGCGAGGTGACGCATGGGGACTCCGCAGAGAGTGAGGCAGCCGGAAGATCGGCGAACGGCGGCCGTTGGTTGGATTGTAGTGGACGGATCGACGGCGGGCGGAGTGGGTGAGGTGGAACGCGTTTTCGATCCGGCCCAACTGACAATGTGCTACGTCCCAAGAAAACTTTGTTGCGAGCAGATTCGTCGGTAAGCTGTAAGTTCGCTGCGTTCGCAGAAAGATTCAACGCGAGCCTCAAAGAGCAAAGAAAAAGCTTGCCTGCGGGGATTGCGCGTGGTTAGAGTTGTGAAGCGGCATTCCCCCCAACGGACAATTGACAGCGGAGAGAGCGAATCGAAGCAAGGAGACGGGCTCCTAATTTCCTGGCATTGGAATCAATGACGGGTCGTGTGCGGGACTCTTGCGCGCGATGCCAGGGGTTTACCTGTCGCACCGAGACAGTGGGTGAGCGCGGTTGTGGGGTTAGCGGAACCAGAGACGAACGGTGTCGAAATGGAGGTCAGCGAATGAAAGAGAGCAAGCGAAGTGGATGGGCGGCGGCGGTAGCGGCGCTGGTTTGCCTGAGTTTGGCGGGATGCGGGAACAACGTGAAGGGACACACCTATGCGGCTCCAGACGGATCGGTGACGATCGTGTTTCAGTCGGGCGGAATTGCGAATATGACAATGGGTCCGATCCCGGCGACCTGCACATATACACAAAGCGGCAAGCAGGTGAACCTGACGTGCGGCGGACAGACGGAGATTCTGACAGTGGCCAGCGATGGATCGTTGGATGGGCCGCAGGAAACAGTGGGACATTTGACGAAGGTGAAGTGAGGCAGAATGCATCCGAGTCAGCGGGGCTAACGGAGTCAGCAAGCAGGCGGCCGGGAGGCCAGTGAGCCAGCGAACTGACGTGCTGTTCACTGAATATTCAAGCCGGTCCGACGAATCGTGAATTAATAACGATCGGGCCCTATAGAACTCTTTACTTGAGGCGCGGAAAGATGCTACTTTCATCAGCATCCCCCCGGCCCCGAAAGACAGGAGAATCACTATGCTTTGTCCACGCTGCGGCACGGAGTCCCAGCCAGATAACAAGTTTTGCAAGAGTTGCGGAGCAGCGCTCGGCGCAGCGGCTGGTCCGCAGAGCGTCGCTCCTCCGGCAGGGCCACCGCCACCACCGCCAGGCGCGACGACATATACCGCGCCGCCGCCACCCATGGGCGGTATGCCGCCACAAGCCCCGCCTCCGGGGATGGTGCCCATGGTGTACCAGGCGTATCCCGGCGGACCGCAGCAGGTGTATTACGTGCCCGCGCCCGGAAAGCAGGCGCATGCCGGTTCGGGTGTGATGGGTGACCTGACGGCGAAGATCCGGCAGCTGGCCTCGACGGACAAGCTGGAAGGATTCAGCCTCACAGAGATTTTCAAAGAGACGTTCAAGAAGCACGGGCCGGACGCGGTCGAAGAGTACCTTGGGGTTGGCTCGCCGCGGTCGACGCCGCCATTGGAGATGGTGGACACGAACTGGCCCAAGCCGTGGATGTTCTTCCGCGTGCTGGCCGGACTGGCGGTTGCGTACGCGGCGATTTATGCGCTGTACATTTACACCGGAAATGAAAAGCCGATGATCGCGATCATGGTGCTGGCGACGTTTGCCGTGCCGATGGCGACGCTGACGTTTCTGTGGGAGATGAACACGCCGCGCAACGTCTCGGTAATTGAGGTCATCAAGTTATTTGTTGTCGGCGGCGGAATCGCAGTGGTGCTGATTACGGTTGGCTACATTACTCCGCTATTCAGTGCCGGCGCTTTCTACCAGGCAGGCATCCTGGAAGAGAGCTCGAAGCTGCTGGCAGTGATCATCGTAACGTGGGGCGCTCGCGGTGCGCGCTACCCATATCAACTGAACGGGATCCTGTTTGGTGCGACGGTGGGCGCAGCATTTGCGTGCTCCGAGACGCTCGGCTACGGGATGGACGCATTCGCTCCGGGTTTGGTGGCGTTCGTAAAAAATGGCGGGCTCGACCAGATATTCGCCGGACTTCCACAGGGCGCCACAGTGGGATGGGGAATCATCCTGATGCCGGTGATGAAAGCCACACTGATGGAGCTGAATGTGCGCGCAATCTTATCGCCGTTCGGACACATTGTGTGGACGGGGATCGCGGCGGGCGCATTCTGGCGGGTGAAGGGTGACAGGCCGGCGAACTTTAGCATGCTGATTGACGGTCGATTCCTGCGGGCATTCATTATTCCCGTGATCCTGCACGCTCTTTGGGATTCCCCGCTGGCGGCGGGAAGCAGCAACCTCGCGCTCTCGTATGGAGGGATGGCCGTGATTGCGGTGATCTCGTGGTACGTAATGTTCACCATGATCCAGCAGGGCCTGCACCAGGTGAGAGACATGCAGAAGGCGCAACTCGAACACACGCTGCAGCACGTAGAGGCGACACTAGGGCTGGGAACGGTAAGACCGCCCATGCCGCCAGGGCCGGTGGCTGTAGCGCCAGTGGCGTAAAGACAGGGATCAGGGAACGACGGTCAGGAGAGTAAGCGAATGGCGACATTCTGCAGCAAGTGCGGCGCGCAGTTGGAAGGCAATGAACGCTTCTGCGTGAAGTGCGGAAACGATGTGACAGGAGCAGCAGCAGCTCCGGTGGCGCAGCCGCCGACGCCGGTGCCGCCTCCTCCCGGTTATCCAGCGCATGTTCCCATGCCCTTTGTGGCCCCAGGGCAGTTGCCGATGTCAGTGGCGATGCCGCCACCGGCTCCGGCGCACAAGAGCGGAATGTTATGGCTGGTGATCATCGTGGCTCTGGCGGCGGGTGGCTGGTACTACTACAAACACACGCCGCAGAGTGTGACGCCGCCGGCAACTGCTCCCGGACAACAGCCAGGCACTCAGCCGGTACCGCAGCCAGCACCGACGCCGGCACCACAGCCGGGAGGTGCGCCGGGAGAACAGCCAGCACAGCAGCCGGGCGGGGCGCCGGGACCACAGCCAGCACAACAGCCGGGAGGTGCTCCGGGACAGCAGCCGGGAGGCGCGCCGGGACAACCGCCGGGAGGCGGGCCAGGTCAACAACCTGGTGGTGCTCCGGGCGGCGGCGGAAACAATGCAGCGCTGGTGCAGCAGCAGGGATTCTCCGGCCGCTGGGTGCCTCAGAACGGGAATGTTGAGGTAGAGAACGCGCAGTGGAAAAATGGATCGAATGTGGCGATCCAGTCGGCGACGCTCATGTGCGTGCAATACGCGTCCACGGGAACGGTAATTTTTCAAACGACGATGGTGTTAAACGGGCCAACAGCTCCGGGAGCAACGTCGAGTTTCCCGCCGTTTCCCATGGGAGCGATCCAGCAGGCCATGGCGAAGGTGCAATGCGGCATCGTGGCCGTGACTCCGGCGCAGTGAGGCAAGCGAGACGCCGGAGTTAGCGGCGCTAGCGGGGTTTCTGGCGCGACGTGCGTGAGATAGCGGCGGAACGCGACAGCGTGCCATTCGCTAAGCTGGCCAAAGAGACGGACGGTGGACAGAACGCAAAGAACAGGGAACGACAACCGAGGGAGAGAGAGTATGGCAGCATTCTGCAGCAAGTGTGGCGCACATGTGGAAGAAAATGAGCATTTCTGCCCGAAGTGCGGAAACGACGTGACGGCGGGAGCGACGGCTCCAGCGGTAGCGGCTTCGCCCGTGGCGGCAGCACCTGTTCCGGTGGCGCAGCCGATGGCGCCTCCACCACCGGTTTATGCAGCGCCTCCACCGCAGGGCTACGGGGCGCCGCCTTCATCCACGCCTTATGTGGTTCCGGGGCAAGCTCCGATTCCGGTGGTGGTGCCTCCGGCGGATGGGGCGAAGAAGAACAACACGCTGTGGCTGGTGATCGCCATCGCGGCTGCGGCCGGTGGATGGTACTACTACCACAATCACCAACCTACGACGGCAACAACTCCGACGGCGCCGCAAACCGCGCCGCAACCGGGTGGCGCGCCGCCGCAACCAGCGACACCTGCGCAGCCGGGTGGTCCTGGTCCGGGTGGCCCAAACGCGGCGCTCGTCCAGCAGCAACAGTGGAGCAGCCAGGAAGAGCCGGCCAATGGATACGTCCAGGTTCAGAACGGAAAATGGGTGAACGGGTCGGCTGTCGCCATTACGACGGCGGTGCTGGAGTGCGACCAGTACGACGCGAACCAAACAGTTCTGGCGCAGAATCAAACCAATTTGACGCTGAGCAACCCGCCACTCACACCGGGGGGCAACGCGACCTTCAACAATTTCAACGCAGGACAGATCGTGCAGAACGTGAATTCGGTGAACTGCGGTATTGTGGCCGTGACGCCGGCTCAGTGAACACAGTTGTCCGTGATCAGTGAACAGCGGTCACTCCTTCTTGGTTGATGAAGCTTGGTGCGCTGCACCTCGCGGAACCGTGGGGTTGCAGTACGCGTAATATTTTGCATGTGCGCAAAGGCACATGAATCCATCCTCTGAGCAATCAAAGAGGAGGATTACTGAAGGATCGCGAAACCTGCGAGTGTGCAAACGCCGGCGGACCTGATAACCAGGATCGCCGGCGTTTTTTTCTTCAGGGGCGAGGCTGATTCTGAGCGGCGCTGCCCACAGACACTTGAGCGCGCGATTTGCGATAGACATTGGCGACGGCGAGTGTCCAGAGAGGGACGAGATCGACACCGGGGATGAGTTTGGCGGCGAAGGAGGGAAGGAACTCCCAATGCCAGCCGAGAAGCCAGGTGAGCAGGCCGCCGACGCAGAAGTCGAGGATGTCGTCGACTGGAGACTCGGCGCCCTCGATGACCCAGGGGAAGACGGCAATCTGGAGGACGTCGGCGACGACGGCGAGGATCATGGCTATGCGCAGACGTGGACCGGCGGAGATTTTGACGGATTCGCGATTGAGATCAGTGGGCGGGGGCATGGCGTACACAATTAGGGTAGCGCGGAACAGCAGGGAATAGGGACTAGGGACTAAGGGACCGAGGGACCAAGGGACCAAGGGACCAAGGGAGCGAGGTGGCTAGGGGCGAGCCTGTTTGGAGAAGGTCTTCTTCAGAGGGCACCGCATGAAAATGGACGGGGCACCCTTCCTATCCAGAGAGTCCTGTTCTTCATAAGAATGCCTCCGGCAAGATGTCCGAGCCGCCGGATTGGGGCGTGAGGAAATGTTGGTGAAAAGATAACGGACGGATTGGCGGTAATTCGGGAGCAGTGGGTTCTGTTGATCGACGGTCTTCACTTGTCCTTGATGGTCACTTCTGTTCCCTGAAATTTGTACGATTGGACTAAACGGACGAAAGCTTCGTAATCACGCTTGAAAATGTCCTCGCTCTTGGAACTCATGACGAACATGATGACGACATTTGGTGAGTCGATGTACGCTACAGCCTCGAAACGGCTATAACCCCCTGGCGCAAACAACTGGACAGGTACGCCAATGCCATCGACCTGAATCGGCTCACCTTTCTTCACGACGGCTGATTGGTCGTGGCGCTTAACTTCGGCCGCATCCGTGACCATCAATCGTGAGACAGTCGCGCTTTCGTCCTTCTTCTGAGATGTGCTGTAGTACATGAAGGTGCCTGATTGCGTAGCAGAATCCCAGGATGAAGCAGCGGGATAAACAACCGCGTTGAGACCCGAGTCTCTGGCGATACTGTTATCTACGATCCACCCGTTCGGAGCGCAGAAAGAGAACCAGAAGCCCTTTCCATAGGGAAACCCGCACGCGCCTCTATGAGCCGGCTGCTCGCTATCCTTTTTCACCTCAGGGACTGGGCTTTGAGAACTAAGCTGCGCCGCGACGAACACCAGCAGAACGGCTCCGACAATCGTTTTCTTCATTTCAGGAAATCATATAGCAACCGCACACTGCTCTGTCGTCGCCAATCCGGACGTACCAGATCGTTATCCCCCTTTGCAAAACCGGCACGGCTTCATGCTTATTCAGCAGCGAAGCCGTGCCGATTCGAAGCGCAGTTGATGGAACGAGCACTAGATCGTGGGGCCGGGGCGCATTAGCACCGATTGCGTAACGATGGTTGGCGGTCCGGTGGTTGCCGGCGGGAACAGCCAGCCGTTCACGGAAACAAAATCACCGGTTGCCAGGCCGCTAAAGCTGTCGGGATTGAAACCGGTGTAAGCGGTTTGGCCGGTGGCGAGCGCATTGAAAGAGAATCCCGTGGCGTTGGGCAAGGGCCACGGAGCGAAGAACGGTGCACCGGCAGCGCCGAGGGTGAAGCTCGTTGTGCCGGAATCGATTGCGGTGATGGTTCCCGTAACTTGGCTGGGCTCCAGTTCGATGGCCGACGCAGTGAAGGAGACCGATGCCGGAGGTCCCCAGACGCCCGAAGCAGGCCCGGCACCGGTGCTGGTCAATGTGCCCGGCGTAATGGTGACCTGAACGGTTTGACCGATGAAAAAGTTTGCTCCTCCGGCAAAGGTGAATCCGGAGGGGATGGTGAATCCCTTGTTGTCGATGGAGAAGGTAGTCGGGGTCATTGAACCGGAACCCGGCGACCAGACTGAGACCCGGGCTATGCCGCCGATGGGCGGACCAGCAGTGGCAGACGGGTTCTGGTGGAGGATGATGTCGATGTCAGTTTCACCGGCAGGGAGCGGCAGAGGTGGAATAGCGACAATGGTTCCCTCGACCGTCTGCGCGCTGGCTTGCTGCACATAGTTCACCTGGCTCACTGTCGGGAGGCTGTTGGCGGCAGGGTCTGTTGCGATCTGGACCTGGACAATCTGGCCCTGAGCCACGCACTGAATGCTGGGTGTTGTGCATGCGCTCGCAGGGAAGTTGTTGAACGCCGTGCTGCTGGTGGCTTCAACGAAAAGCGAACCGCCCCATGGAAGCGCGAGCTCGATTTCGCCATTGCTGGGGACTACTTCAGTGACCGTGCCGGTGACGAAGCCGAATTGCGCCGGCGTGGGCGCTGGCGGGAGCTCGGAGACTGTGACGGCATTGGCGGCGGACAGGTTGGCCGAGAGATCGGATTGAATGACGCTGTTGAGATGGAAATCGATCAGGAATGCCAGGGGCGAGCTGTTGCCGACCGTGACCGGAAAGGGTGACGACGAAAAAGTGAGCGACGAGGAGTTGTCGAACGTGGGCGTGAGCGTGCAGATTGCGCCAACCGCGCAAGAGCTACCAAGAGACGTGTCGGACTGGTTGTAGATGACCAGTTGCGGGTTGGAGAAGGTGAGGCTCAGACTGTTGTAGGTTCCAGCGGTTACATTTGCCAGGTTGAGAAATGCGGAGCGAGTCTGCAGTTGCGTGACATCGATTTGAATGGGCGAGTTGCTGCTGAGGAGTGAGACCGACGAGCCTGTTGTGGGCGTGAGTGTGGCATTGGTCAGGCTGACCTGGAAGAAGAGTACGGACACGCCGGCCGGCGGATCGTCGGTCATGGAGAGGGAGACGGCTCCACTTGGGGGGGCCGGGCAGGAGCAAAGGCCGGTCGAATTAGAGCCGCCGCACCCCGCCAGCAACAAAGTCAATAATGTGGAGGCGAAAAGGAAAGACAAAGAATTGCGTATCATGAGTCCTCCTGTTGCGAGAGACCATGGCGGTCTTGCTTCCGTGTCCGGCTGCGCAGCCGATCGAGGAGCTTAGGCGAGGAGTTGGCCCGACGGTGCAACTCTACCAGAAATTCAATTCGAGGAACACCCGGGGTCAACCTGGGACACAGCGTCTGGACCGTCCTGGGACTGCCGAGCTAATAGACGAGATTTTCGAGCCAAGGTTGCAGAACCGGGTGACTTTGGTGCCCGACAGGCCGCCGCAGCGGCGCCTCAGGCCGGGTAGGAACGGTCATTCGTAACGGAGAGCCTCGATGGGGTCGAGATTGGCCGCGCGGATAGCGGGGATCATGCCGCTCACGAGGCCGGTTATGACAAGGATGACCGTGGCGACGATGAGCGAGGAGGGCGAGATGATGAGGCGGATGTCGGCAGAGGTGGCATATTTGGCGATGGCGCTATAGAAGGTGATGCGGCCGACCGCGACTGAAACGAGACAGGCGAGAAGGATGCCGCCGATGCCACCGACGCCAGTGATGGCGAGTGCTTCAGCCAGGAATTGAAAAAGGATGTGGCGCTTGCGCGCGCCGAGAGCCTTCTCGACACCGATCTCGCGGGTACGCTGCTGGACAGAGACCAGCATGATGTTCATGAGGCCGATGCCGGCGATACCGAGGGTGAGCGCGCCGACCAGCGAGAGAAGGATCTGGAGGGCCATGGAAAGAATCTCGAACTGGTGGAGCTGGGATCGCAGATTGGCGATGTGGACGGCGTCTTTGTCAGTGGGGCGGAAGTGGTGGGCATCAGCGAGGGTGTTGCGGATGGTGGCTTCGATCTTCTGATAGTCGCCGTGATAGCCGATCCAGACGCCGCCGATGTAGTGGATATCTTTTAGATCTGCCATGGTGTTGAAGGGAATGTAGACGGTGTCATTGATGTTGTCGTTCGACTCCTGCATTTTGGGCTGGAGGACGCCAACGACAGTGAAATCTTCGCCCTTAATGCGAATGGATTGGCCCACGGCCCAGACGCCGGAGAAGAGCTTGGTTTTGGCATCGGAGCCAAGAACGCAGACATGCGCGCGCTGGTCGTCTTCGGCGCCGTTGAAGAAGCGGCCGTCAGCGGGAGTGAGCTTGATGATGTCGGCGTAGGAGGGGCGAGAACCGATGATGGTCCAGGTGTAGGTATGGAGGTCGTTCTCGACGGGCTCATCCTGAAACTGCATGGGCGAGATGTGAATAATCTCGGGGAGGGCGGCGGTGATGCGATCGACATCATCGAGCGTGAGACGGACCTGGACTCCGGCTTTATCGCCGCCTGCCTGTTGGCTGGTTTTGCCGGGGAAAAAGCCGATGGTGTTGGTGCCCCACTCGGCAAAGATGGTTTCAATGGCATGGGAGAAGCCGTTGCCGTAGGCGAGGAGCAGCACGACAGTGGCGATGCCCCAGGCCATGCCGATTGTGGTGATGGCGGTGCGGCGGCGATTGAAGAGCATCGCCTCCCAAGCCTGGCCGAGAATGTCTCTGAGCATATTTACTCCTTGCGCAGGGCTTCAATGGGGTCAAGTGCGGCGGCTTTGCTGGCGGGATAAAGGCCGGCAGCGATGCCGCAAAGGACGAGAGTGCAGAGAGCGAGCGCCGCGGACCAGGGCACGATTCGCGGCGGATCGAAACCGGGAATCTTGTCAGTGAGCACGGCCTGGAGGAGGTGCATGAAGACCCAGGAAACGGCGATGCCGATGATGCCGCTGATGGCGGTGAGCAGAAGGCCTTCCCAGAAGAACTGTGCAATGATGCTGCGCTTGGTGGCTCCGACGGCCTTCATGACGCCGATTTCGCGGGTGCGCTCGCTGACGGAGACCAGCATGATATTGATGATGCCCACTGCGCCAAGGGCGAGAGTGACAACGCCGACGCTGCCAAGAAAGATGTCCATGGCGGTAAAGATCGCGCCGACGATATTGGATTCCGTAATGGTGTCAAATTCGTTGAAGGCATCGGAGAGCGATGGGTCGAACCCGTGACGCTCGCCGATCACGCGATGCACCGCGATATCCGCCGCGGTGTTGTCGTTCTTCCTGGTGGGGTTGTATTGGATGGAGTTGACCGCATCCTGAGGAATGTTGTCGCCCTTCAGAGGGAAATACTCCTGCATAGTGGTGATGGGAATGTACATTTTTTCGTCGTCGTAGGTGTTGTTTCCGCGGCCGACCTTCTCGCCGACGCCGATGACGGTGAAATCAATTCCGTTGATGGAAATGATCTGGCCGATCATCGGATGGCCCTGAAAAAGGATGGCGGCGGATTTTTGCGCGACAAAGACGACGCGGCGTTTCTGGAGGACGTCCTGCTCATCGATGAAGCGGCCGGCCGCGATGGGAAGATAACGGACGACCGTGTAGCTGGGCTGATTTCCGCCAAGATGGGCCGAAGTGTTGCTCCATTGACTGACCTCGTAGAGATCGGAGCGGGCAAGCTCGGCGGTGACGTTTCGGACCTCAGGCAAACGGCCAATGGCGTCCTCGTCGCCGAGGGTGAGCTCATAGGGGCGCATGCCAGTGTGCTGGTTGGGCAGGGCAGGGATCGTGCCGTTCATGACCATGACGACGTCATGTCCAAATTGCGAAAGCTGCTTGCGCTGGCCCTCGCGGAAGCCTTCGCCGAGGCCCACAAGGACAAGCAGCGAGCCAACCCCCCATGCAATACCAAACATGGTGAGAAAACTGCGCAGCTTGTTGGCCATAATGGCGCGGAAAACCTGCCCGAGAGTGTCAGAGAAGCTGCGCATGAGAGTGAGACGGCCTGAGGCCGACTTTGCTTATCCATTAACTATGAAGAATACGACGAAGATAGCGGCGTAGTTCCCGCGAAGGGGGATGGCCGCGTCCGGAGACCGACATTTTAGCCCCCGAGTAACTCCATTGGGCCCAGTTTTGGGTGATTCATGTCACTGTGGAACCGTGATGCATTGCCTTGCGTAGTAGGAGGCAGCGGGTTACAACGGTGAGCAGTCACCGTCTCAATCTTTTGGGCAAATCTTATTCAGGCGGCGTCCGCTCGTCCCATTCGGGCAGCGTCCGCTGGTCATACTTCAAGCAGCGACCGCCGGGAGACCCGCTCTCCTGCGGAATCAAGGGGAGGAACCTGTGGCAGCGTCGCGTAAGAACAAGAAACTGTGGATTGTTGTGGGCTCGTTGGGAGCCGTAGTGGTGCTGGTTGTGGGCATTGCCGTCGTGCGTATCGCGAAGGGTGATCCGATTGACCCCAACCGGCTGGCCAAGGTAACGCGCGGCGACGTGGCCAAGTCCGTGGTGGCGACAGGCGACATCCAGCCGATCACGAAGGTCGAGGTCAAGAGCAAGGCGTCCGGAATTGTGGAAAAGCTTTACGTGGATATTAATGACCGGGTTCACAAGGGCCAGGAGTTGGCGCAACTGGATCAGCAGGAGATCGAGGCGCAGGTGGACGCTGCGCGCGCGCAACTGGCCAGCGCCGAAGCCAATGTGACCACCTACGACGCCAACATCGAGCAGGACAAAGTGACGGCCTCGGCACCGGACCTGCCGATGTACAAGGCGACGCTGGACCGGAACATTGAAATGAACAAGGACGGAATCGTGAGCCGGCAGGCGCTGGACGACGCGAACCGCGACTACTTGGCGGAGCTGACGAAGCGCGATTCGGCAAAGGCGCAGATCGGCGTGGACACGGCGAAGCTGAAGCAGGCGCGGGCGCAGGTGCAGCAGAGCCAGGCCAGTTTGAAGCAGTTAGAGGAGCAGCTGTCTTATACCACCATTGTTGCGCCTATGGACGGCGTGATTCTGTCACGCGACGTTGAAATGGGTGACGCGGTGAGCTCGATCCTGGTGCTGGGTTCGACGGCAACACTGGTGATGACGGAGGGCGATACGTCCGAAGTATACGTACAGGGGAAAGTGGACGAAGCCGACATTGCGCATGTCTACATGGGGCAGCCCGCGCGCATCAAGGTAGAGAGCTTCAACGGCCGGATGTTTTACGGGAAAGTGACGAAGATTGCACCGATGGGCGTGGAAAAAGACAACGTAACGACCTTCGAGGTTCGGGTGTCGATCAACAATCCCGGAGGCGAGCTGAAGGCCAACATGACGGCCAACGCGGAGATCATGCTGGACGAGCATAAGGGCGTGCTGACGGTGCCGGAAGACGCGGTAATCTACGACAACAAGCAGAGTGCGTTCGTCGATATTCCCGACAACCATCAGAAAGAGGGATTCAGGAAGATTCCAGTGACGGTGGGGCTATCAAACGGGTCGGTGACGGAGATTACGAGCGGAGTGAAGGAAGGGCAGCAGGTGGTGCTGCAGCAGTAGGTCGAGCGGCTGTGCAGGGCAGCGTTCAGGACTTCCTTAACGGAACCATGGGAGAAAAGGGCAAGGCATGCTGCATCGGCGAGGGTTTTTGAGGGGCTCCATCGGCGCAGGAATCGTCGCTCTTGCCGGCGATGGTTTTGCGGCGCCGGCGGCGGATCCGCTTCGTGATGCACTTGAACAAACTGTCGGCACGCGCGACGAGGTTGCCGGCATGGTCGGCGTTGTGATCGACGACCACAGCACACGGATGGTTTCAACCGGAAGCTCCGGCGTGCCCGGCCTCGCATTGGATGGCGACAGTGTTTTCGAAATCATGTCAATCACGAAGGTGCTGACGTCGGTCCTGCTTGTGGATATGGCGGCTCGCGGCGAAGTGGCCTTCGACGATCCTGTGTCGAAGTATTTACCGTCTGCTGTGACACTGCATGAGCATGGAGGGCCGATTACTCTGCTCGATCTTGCGACCTACACCTCGGGCCTGCCGAACATGCCGGGAAATTTGCCGCCGAATTGGTATGACATGCCCAATCCGATGGGCGACTACACAGAGGCCAAGCTTTACGAGTTTCTTTCGAGCTACGTTCCGAAGTATGAGCCCGGCACGCATTACGAATACGCCAACCTCAGCTTCGGCTTGCTCGGCATCGCGCTCGCCCGCCGCGCCGGGAAGAGCTACGAGGAACTTCTCATCGAGCGAGTTTGTAATCCGCTCGGTCTCGCCGACACGCGCATCACTCTTAGCGGCGAAATGCGGCTGCACCTGGTGCAGGGACACGACATGAACCTGAAGCCAACGCAGCTTTGGGATTTTCCGGCCATGCCGGGAGCAGGCTGCGCACGCTCAACCGCGAAGAATCTCACGGCATTTGTGAGGGCGTGCATGGGATTTGGGCGAACACCGCTGAGAGAGCCCCTGGCGCGTCTGATTGCAACGCGAAGGGCCACGCCGCTGGCCGGAACGGATGTGGGGATGGGCTGGTTCATTTCGTCGGACGGGAAAGAGGAGATTGCGTGGAAGTCCGGCCTGTCGGCTGGCTGCAACACGTTTATCGGGTTCTCAACAAAACGCCGCCGCGGCGCGGTACTTCTCTCGAATTTTCTGTGGCAACCGATCGATTCGGGAACAATCAATTTGGGTATAAAAATGATCGCCCCGGATTTCCCGACTGTCGATTTCCACGCGCTTTACGTGTGATGAAAGTCTTGCGCGCGGTTGCAGACCGCGGAACAAAAAGTACTCCACAAACGGAATTCTCTCTCTGGGCGGTTGCCGCGAAACGGCGCCGAGCACTCAGGAATTGTGCGTTCAGCGGGCGAGGAAGTTTTCGTTGGCGAGGATGCGGTAGAGGGTGGAGCGGCTGCTGGCGAGCTGCCGGGCGGTGCGGAGCTTGTTGCCGCGGTTGAGGTCGAGAACATACTGAACATGCTGGCGGATGACAGCGTCGAGGGAGAGGTCGGGGACGCGGGCGGTGGAGTGTGCGTCAAGCGTGGATGCGGAGCCCGGTGCGGAGTTGGCCCAGGGATTGAATGCGGGATTGATGAGGGAGTTGGCGGCGAACGGGGCATCGAATTGCGGACTAGAGGAAGGCTCGAGGCCGTCGGAAAGGGCGAGGTCGGAAACACGGATGACGCCGTCGTCGGCTTGAAGAAGAGCGTTTTCGAGGATGCCGGCGAGCTCGCGGACGTTGCCGGGCCAGGCGTGCTGGAGGAGGCGGGCGAGTGTGCCGGGTCCGAGGACCACGGGGCGCTGCTGGTAGCGGGTGCAGATGCGGTCGAGGAGGAATTGGGCGAGCGGGGCGATATCTTCGCGACGCTGGCGCAACGGAGGGATGGCAAAGCGAATGGTGGTGAGGCGAAAAGCGAGGTCGGGAAGAAGCAGTCCCTGACCGGCCATCTTGCGCAGAGGGGTTTGAGAGGAAGCGAGCAGGACCGCGCGGCCAGGCGGGCGATCCTGAAGATTATTGAGGACGCCGAGGAGCAGGCCCTGGCCGGGAGGGGCGAGAAGGTCGATGCGATCGAGATAGGTGAAGCCGGCAAGGGTAGAGGGATCGGCGTCGGTAGCGAGCCACTCGCGGGCATCGCGGCGCTGAAAGGCGCTGGCGGCGAGGGGCGAGCGGCTGAAGAGATAGCGGGCGAGGGTCTGTTTGCCGGTCCCGTGCTCGCCTTCGATGGCGGCAACCTGGAGATGGGGCGCGGCCATCTCCGCCTGCATGAGGAGCTTGCGCCATGCGGCGCTGACGCCCACGACATGAACAGAGGCAGTGGAGGAATCAAGCTCCACGAGCGTAAGGCCGGAGGCGGAGGGCCGCACGGAGAACGGAACGGAGCTATGCATGGATCCCATCCTGCCTCGCCTCGGACGCAAAGGTGAACTTCCAAGCCATCACAGGTCTCATCGGCGAGGTGGGGGAAAACATGAATAAAGCAGGGACGTAGAGACTAGGGACGTAGGGACTAAGGAAGCGGATTTGAGGCAGAGCGTTATACTCAAACATTCCACCCGGGACGAATTCCAAAAGCAACTTTGTTTTTGAAGAATCTGAGGAAACACGAATGCCAGCTCAGCCTGCAGCCGAGACGCGTTTGGGGCGCGTCGTTCAAGTGCAAGAGCGGATTGAGCCGGTGCGGCGGCCGTGGACCGGCCGCGCGGCGGAGCTGCTTCGGTGGGGCGTCCATGCGTGGATGGGAGCGTGGGTGCTTGCGATTCTGAGTTTCGCGGTGCTGCACGCGTGGCACCTGAGGGCGGATTTTCCGAACGGATCGCCGTGGATCTTCGATTGGGCCAAGTACACCGACGAGGGTTGGTATGGCGCCGCGGCGATCCGCGCGCATTTGTATGGACATTGGTACATGGCTGGCGATTTCAATGCGGCCGTGACTCTGCCGGTATGGCCCTTTCTGGAGTGGGTGCTTTTCTTCTTTACAGGGGTCAAGGTGGAGGCGGCGCGAGGGCTTGCGGTGGGCTGCTTTTTCGCGAGCCTGGTGTTGACCTACCTTCTGATGCGCAGGAGTGGGCCGCGCCCACACCCGGCGGATGAAGACCTATCCGCGGGGACCCCGATCTGGATCGCGCTCCTCGGAGTGACGCTGGCGGTGACCAGCCCGTATCTCTACAGCTTCAATCGATTGGCGATTCTGGAGCCGCTGGAGACAACTTTGGCGCTGGCCATGTTGAACGTAGCGGTGCGCCTGCCTCGGATAAGGCGACCGACGATGGCTTCGGTTGGGATCGGGTTGCTTTTTGCGCTGACGATGCTGACCAAGACGAACGCGGCATTTCTGGCACCGGCGGTGGGGTGGGCGATGGCTGTGCCGCTGTGGGAGCGGCGAAGGGTGGCGCTGAAGTGCGGGCTGGCGGCGGGGTCGACCGCGGCCGTTGCGTACGGCACGTGGATTGCGTTGATCGCGAGGGCGGGGTTGATCGGCGATTACAAATATTTCTTCCTGGCCGCGAACTCCTATGTGAAGCCGCCGGAGTTTTGGTGGCCGCTGGTTTCATTCTGGTGGTCGCTTCACGGAATGCTATGGGTAGATCACAGCCTGGTATTGCTGGCAGCAGCGCTAGCTGCGGGTGTGGCGTTTGCATGGCGGTCGGGATGGGGCCGGAGAATGGGCCGCGATCCAGTATTCGGGGCTTCAATTCTGGGAATTCTGGGATTTGTTTTGTTTATGACGGTGCAGAATCATCCGCAGCCGCGCTACTTTACCGTGCCGGCTTTCTTCGTCTGCATTGTGGTGGCGCTGGGAGCGGGGGCGCTGGTGGAGCAGGCGCGGTGGGCGCGGCGTCTGGGATGGATTGCTGTTGCGGTAGCGGCGACGGCGGCAGGGATTCACGGATGGAGGACGATTGGCTACGCGATACATCCGGAATACACATTAGTGAACGCGGCGACGCAGTTGACGCAGTATATTGATACGCATCCCAACGGAAAGCGCTTGATGGTATCGACCAGCGGCGATGAGATCACGCTGATCACGCGGCTGCCAGCGATCTGCGACGAGCTGAGCACGGATGATTTGGCCGACAAGGTGAGCCGGTACGCGCCGGGATGGTTCGCTTCATGGAACGCAGTCGATCCGAGTACTCTCGTGGATCTGCATACTCGGTATTCGCTGGAGCAGGTAGCGAGCTTCAACGCGCTTGACGATCCGGACCGGAATGTTCTGGTGCTGTTCAAATTGCATCCCTTGCCGGGAGGGAAGGTGCGCGAGGAGTCGGATCCAGGGCTGAGCGATGTTCTGCCGGAAGACCGGATTGATGTGCCGGTGGAGTGAGGCGGGAAGCAGGGAACAGACGACTCCTCAGGGACAACTTTCATCTGACAACTGATTGCGCACAATGCAGCAGAGGCATTTATGAGACCGGTTGTGAGGCGAACGTGTGAGCCGGTGGCGGAGATTTCGGGTCGCAAGGACGGCGTTATGATTGCGATCCGGAATGGGACGAAACCAAGCTGGGAAAAGCGCAAGCAAACCTCGTGACAGCTATCACTCGACAGCGGTGTATCCGGATGATAGGCTTCCGGTGGCAATTCCCCGGTGTTTGAGAGGCCGGTTGCGGGGCCGAATGTGCCTCAATTTCAAAACCTTATGTATGGAGGATGTGTGACTGTACTGGGTTGGATGGACTTCTTTGTCAGCGTGAGCGTTTTGACGCTCATCGTGGCTGCGTTTTTTGCGCGGCAGGTTGTCGGGTTTGAGAACGGGATGGCAGGGATGCGGAAGGGTTTCTCGGCCATCAAGGTTAGCGCAAGGGTGTTTCTGCGGCGGCCATTGAAGATCGCCGCGGGGCTCGCGGGGCTGCTGCTGCCAACCCTGGCTTATGGGCAGACGGAGGCGGGCGGAGAAGCCAGCCTGAAAGTGCCGGACTTGTCGACCGTGAAATTTCTCGGCCTCAACGGACATTCACTTCTCTCGATCGGACTGCTGTTTTGCGCCGGCGGCCTGTTATTTGGGCTGGTGATCTTTGTGCAGTTGAAGAACCTGCCGGTTCACCGCACGATGCGCGAGATGTCGGAGCTGATCTACGAAACGTGCAAAACGTACCTGGTGACACAGGGCAAGTTCATTCTTTTGCTTTGGGTTTTCATCGCGGTGATTATCTCGCTGTACTTTGGCTATCTGGCGCCGGTGCCGGGAAAATCAATTGCGGTGACGCTGCCGATCATCCTGCTGTTTTCGCTGGTCGGCATCGGGGGCAGCTACGGCGTGGCATGGTTCGGAATTCGCGTGAACACCTTTGCGAATAGCCGGACGGCGTTCGCGGCATTACGCGGAAAACCGTATCCCTGCTTTGCGATTCCGCTGAAGGCGGGTATGAGCATCGGCATGATGCTGATCTCGGTTGAGCTGCTGATCATGCTGTTCATCCTGTTGTTCATCCCGGGCGATTATGCGGGGCCGTGCTTCATCGGGTTCGCGATTGGCGAGAGCCTTGGCGCTGCGGCGCTGCGTATTGCCGGCGGCATCTTCACCAAGATTGCCGACATCGGCTCGGACCTGATGAAGATCGTCTTCAAGATCAAGGAAGACGATGCGCGCAATCCGGGCGTGATCGCGGACTGCACGGGCGACAACGCGGGCGACTCGGTGGGCCCGAGCGCTGACGGTTTCGAAACGTATGGCGTAACCGGCGTGGCGCTGATCACGTTCATTTTGCTGGCCGTGCCGAACCCCACAACGCAAGTGCAACTGCTGGTGTGGATTTTCGTCATGCGCGTGGCCATGCTGGTCTCCAGCTCGGCTGCCTACTTCCTGAATGGCGCCATTGCACATGCGAAATATGCCAATGCGGATGAAATGGATTTTGAGACGCCATTGACCTCACTGGTATGGATCACGTCCATCGTCTCGATCGGCCTGACCTACGTCGTTACGTACCTGATGATTCCTAACCTCGGCGATGGAACGCTCTGGTGGAAGCTGGCTTCGATCATCTCCTGCGGAACCCTGGCGGGCGCGATCATACCCGAGTTGGTGAAGGTTTTCACTTCGACCAAATCGGCCCACGTGAAAGAAGTGGTGAAATCGGCGCAGGAAGGCGGAGCTTCCCTGGGGATCCTGTCGGGATTCGTAGCCGGCAATTTTTCGGCCTACTGGCTGGGACTCAGTATGGTTGGGCTGATGTCAATGGGCTATTTCTTCAGTACCGGCCCATCGATGGCGAGCCTGATGCTGGCTCCGGCGGTCTTCGCGTTTGGGCTGGTAGCGTTCGGCTTCCTGGGTATGGGTCCGGTGACGATTGCCGTGGATTCCTACGGGCCGGTTACCGACAATGCACAATCGATTTACGAATTGTCGATGATCGAAACCGTTCCCGGCATCGAAGCCGAGTTGAAGAAGGACTACAACATCGATGTGAAGTTTGAAAAGGCGAAAGACCTGCTCGAAGCCAACGATGGAGCCGGCAACACCTTCAAGGCTTCGGCCAAGCCGGTGCTGATCGGAACCGCGGTGGTGGGCGCAACGACGATGATTTTCTCGATCATCATGGCCCTGACCGGCGGCCTGACGCATGACGTCGAGAACCTCTCCCTGTTGCACGCGCCCTTCCTGCTGGGATTGATCACCGGTGGAGCAATGATCTACTGGTTCACGGGCGCTTCAACGCAGGCGGTGACCACCGGCGCTTACCGCGCGGTGGAGTTCATCAAAAAGCACATCAAACTGGAAAGCGTGGAGAAGGCGTCGGTAACCGACAGCAAGAAGGTGGTGGAAATCTGCACGAAGTACGCGCAGAAGGGAATGTTCATCATCTTTCTCGCCGTCTTCTTCGCCACGCTTTCCTTCGCGTTCGTGGAGCCGTTCTTCTTTATCGGCTATCTGATCTCGATTGCGACGTTCGGGTTGTACCAGGCGATCTTTATGGCGAACGCCGGCGGCGCTTGGGACAACGCGAAAAAAATCGTGGAGGTCGAGATGAAACAGAAGGGCACGCCTCTGCATGACGCAACCGTCATCGGAGACACGGTCGGCGATCCGTTCAAAGACACGTCGTCAGTGGCATTGAACCCGGTGATCAAGTTCACGACCTTGTTTGGATTGCTGGCAGTGGAGCTTGCGGTCACTCTGACTAAAAGCAATGCAGGACTGGCGCACGCGCTTGCGGTCGTATTCTTCCTGATCTCGGTGTTCTTTGTTTGGAGATCGTTCTATGGAATGAGGATCGACAACAAGGGCAACTGATTCTCGGAACTTCTATCGTCACCTTGGAAAAAGCCGGCCTCGCGCGCTACGGTGTGCGGGGCCGACTTGTTTTTGGAAGGGCGCGCCCGTTGGATCAGAGCCTGCGGCTTGAGACGCGCAGAAAATTATTGAGATCTGAAGGACGGCGCCGTTATGCTGCCATCATGCAATGAAGAAACTCTCGCTTACTTTCGACGACGGCCCTTCTCCGCCTCGCACGGAGGCGCTTCTCGCGGTCCTCTCGTACTATTCCGTTCCCGCCACGTTTTTCATGATTGGCCAGAGAATGCTGGCTCACGAGGCCACCGTGAAGCGCGTGGAGCGGGCGGGCCACGCGATCGGCAACCACACGCGGACGCACCGCAATCTGTGCGGCGCGCCGTTCGAGGCTATCGACCACGAGATTAACCGCTGGGGACAGTACTTCCGCCCGTCGGGCGGCCACTACGACGAAGGGATACTGGAGTACCTGAGGCTCCATGACATCCAGCTCGCGATGTGGGATGCGGAAGGACTGGACTGGAAGCTGAGGACAGCTGACGAGATTGTGGCCTGTCTCGCCGAGCAGATCGACATGCTCGACGGCGATGGCGGGATCGTGCTGCTGCACGACGGCGACTCTGAAGACCCGAATGGCAGCCGCTGGGCGACAGTGGAAGCCACCGACCGCATCATCACCCGCTATCGCGCACAGGGATTTGAGTTTGTGCCGTTGAGCGAGATGACCCTGCCGAGGAAGCCAAGGAAGGCGCGGCAATGAGTTCCCTAGGGAAATGCTCGTGCACCAAGGCCGACCGTTGCGGATAAAGCACTGAGAGCGGAAATGCCGCGTCGAATCGCCCGAATGTCCACAACTTGAACAGAAGTGCTGGGGAGCTGCACCAGTCTTGCGCCTTGTGTAGGGGTCGACCTGGGGCTAGGGTTGAGGCATGAGCCGAGGACTGGGGTTGGGGTCCTGGACGGTACCTCGCGGTGCCCCAAAATTGATGCAAGTCTGACCCCTGAAACCTGCGACAAACAAGGCTGAATCGAAGTTTCCACAGGCAAATGGCGGGGTTTAGAGAGCAGATGCGGGAAATGTGAACAAAATACAAGATGTTGTGGTTTGTTCTTGACTTGCACCATAGACAGCGGTATTTTTCCATCTGCGGCTGTAAACGGATTGTAACGAAATCCAGAAAAAATGACCGCCAGACGCAGTTGAGAGCAGAGAATTCGCGGTAGAT
>JBKQOX010000012.1:0-19101 GCA_052145255.1 Occallatibacter sp. | reverse complement strand
TGAGCTGACGTAGTTGGTTCACAGAGAGTTCCTCCTCTGCGAACCAAACTACCGGGATAGCCACAAATGTCGGCTCAGGAACACGCGAATGCGTCCGCCGCCGCAGCGGCTTCGTTCAAGTCGGCTTATCGTCAGTGAATCGTTCCGAGCGAATTATCGGCAATCCGGACGTAACTCGGGTTTCGAGAGTCCGGGCGGTTTCGAGGCGAATACTCTTCAAAGGGAAGAGTGGGCGACTATACACCCGAAACTCGCCGTTCTGACCCCCTTTCAGGCCTGAATGAGCGACTTGGCCTTCGAGAGTGGGTTCTCATAGTTATGGATAGCATCAGACAACTCTGTTCGGCTGCGAAGTTCAGGAACATGCGAGCGATTGTTTTTTCCGGATTTTACCGGCAAGGTTACGATCTGCGGGAGTCTTGCTAACTATGGGAATCAATATCATCCGCAAGTATTCTCGCGTAAGAATCGCGCGCAGTCGGGCTGCGACGGTCGGGTCACAGGGGATATCGATCGAGCGGCAGCGGTCGATAGCGGATCTCAGGTCTCGTAGGAATGCCACGCAGGACGGGCAGGCCTCAATATGACTGCGCATCTGTTCACAGGTGAGCGGTTCCACCCTGCCATCGAGGTATTCGGACAGATTGCCGAATAGCTCTCTACATTCAACGGGGCGTTGCCGGCCCTTGGGCTTGAGCCTTTTGGACTTCTCGGCCAACAGTTGGCTGATCTTCACGTGTTCCGATGAGTTGCTCAGAACCTGGCTCATCTCCTTGCGCACGCTCAGACGCGCGCGATGAAGGCGAATCCGGACAGTTCCCTGCTTGAGGTCGAGAATCTGAGCAATTTGCTCGGTCGCTAACTCCTCCATATCATGAAGCACGAGAACGATGCGTAAGGACGCCGGAATGCGAAGAATTGCCTGATGCAACAGTTGGTGCTGCTCGGCGTTGAGAAGATTGCCCTCGGGGCTCTCGCCAGTATCCTGCAGTAATCGCCCTAGCTCGGCCTCATCCGGCATCAAGTCATCCAGTGAGAAGGTGTGGATCGGAGCGTGAGATGGCTTGCGGCGCATGCGCCAGCAGCGGTTTCTGGTGACGGTATATAGCCAGACAGCAAGTTGCTGCGGCTCCTGGATTTTGGCCAGATGCCCGAGAGATCGTGACAGCACCTCCTGCATTGTGTCTTCCGCGTCTTCACGATGCCCGCAGACCTTCATGCTGAAGGAATAGACGGTGTTCTGCAGCAGGCCGATCGCCTCTTCGATAGCTTCCGGGGTATTTCGGTGCAGGAGTTCCGTGGCTCGGATCAGTTCAGGTCGCATCGCATGAAGTCGTCGAGGGCAAAATCAGTATATTCGTCGGAGTGCAGGAATGAACGCCGGTTCTAGAAGCCCGACCGCTCTGGCCATGCTAAATAGGTCTCACTTGGGGCAATGAATGACGGCATCTTCCGCTCTTAAAGCCGACTCAATCATCTGAAGGCAGATTGGGGAGATCTTCGTCAGCCAAGGCTTTCCCTTTTCACGTTGCGGCTCCGAGCACAAAGCCATCCAGGCGCGAAGCAGTGCTATTGCCAGATCCCTCTCGGCTCCGGGACACTGCGCTTCCAGCCGGTACATCTGGCGGTAAACCTCATCCTGAATTCGTCCGCTTTGAAGCCTGGTGCGCATGGCTGCCACACTACCTCACGCCGTAATTGGCATCTTTCAAGCCGATGGCGCGCAGGAAGGCCATGGCCGGGCACCAATTGGTAAAGGTCGATTGCAGGAGATTGAGCCCAACGAAACCCGTCAGCCATAGCCAATATGGCGAAAGGAAATGTGAGAGTGCGAGAGACAAAAGCACCATTACACCCGCCATCAAGCGCAAACCGCGTTCAACTGTCATAAAGAGTCTCCTTCATTGGAATCGGATTGAGGTTCGAGCCCCGATTGATGCCGGGAGTGAACCATGAAGTAAAGTACCGGGATGGTCGGCCAGGAGAGGAAGGTCGAAGCCACCGCTCCGGCAATCAATGACAAGGCAAGACCCTGAAAGATGGGGTCGGTGAGGATTACGCTTGCGCCCACAACCACAGCGGCCGCCGTGAGCAGCATGGGCCGAAAGCGAGTCGCGCCGGCATCGATCACCGCTTCGGCCAGCGGCATTCCCTGGCGAATCCGAAGTTCGATGAAGTCGACGAGGATAATCGAGTTGCGCACGATGATGCCGGCGCCGGCAATGAAACCGATCATTGAGGTCGCCGTGAAGAATGCGCCCAGCATGGCATGCGCTGGCATGATGCCGACGAGGGTAAGCGGAATGGGCGCCATGATGATCAGCGGCACGATGAATGATCGGAACCAGCCGACCACAAGAACGTAGATGAGCACGAGCACGGCAGCGAATGCGAGCCCCATGTCACGGAAGACTTCGATGGTGATGTGCCATTCGCCGTCCCACTTCATCGAGTAGTGGTCGGTGGAGTCCGGCATCGACGCGTTGTAGCGAGTCAAAGTGTATCCGGCCGGAAGAGTGAGATGGTCGAGATCTTTGTTCATTTTCAAGATCGCGTAGACCGGGCTCTCTTCGGCGCCGGCGACGTCGCCCGTGACGTACACAACGCGGCGCAGATTCTTGTGGTAAATGCTAGGCTCGATGGTCGTGTGATCGATGGTGACCAATTCGCGCAGTGAGACCATGCTGCTGTCAGCGCCGGGCAGGCGGATATTCTCCAGACCTTGCTCTGAGGAACGATCGGCGCGGTCAATCTCGACCATTGCTGGCACGGGTTCCCGTGCGGTTTGATCGTGGATCAGGCCGACCTCAGTTCCTGAGGTTGCAAGCGCCAAGGCATGAGCGACGTCGGAGACTGCGATGCCGTGCTCGACCGCTTTCACCTCATCTACGCGCATGATCAGTCTTGGCTCAGGGTCTTCGACGTACCAGTCGACATCGACAACGCCCGGTGTCTTTTGGAAGATCGACTTGATCTGCTGGGCGACCTGCGTTTGACCAGCCAGGTCGGGACCGTAAACCTCGGCCACTAGAGTTTGCACAACCGGCGGGCCAGGCGGAACTTCGCTGACCTGAATGCGCGCTCCATAGGTGTCGCCAATCGAATCCAGCAACGGACGAAGTCGTTTCGCGATCGCGTGACTCTGCTCGCTGCGCTGCTTGGCAGGCAACAGGTTCACCTGGATGTCGGCCTGATTCGGCTGACGGCGCATGTAGTAGTGGCGCACGAGCCCATTGAAGTTATAGGGGCCCGAGGTTCCGGTATACGTCTGGTAGTTCAAGACATCAGGTTGGCGCGCAAGTTCTTCGCCCAATGCCTGCGCCACTCGCGCGGTTTGTTCCAGTGGCGTACCGTCGGGCATATTAATCACCACCTGGAGTTCGCTCTTGTTGTCGAACGGCAACATCTTCACGCGCACCAATCCCAGGGGAACGAGAGCAACCGAGATCAGAAGTAGCACCACAACTCCGATGAAGAACAGGACGCGATTGCGCGCGGAGCGGATCAGAGGCATCATGATGCGGCGATAGAGCCTGGTTCGCCAGTTCTCGGCCTCGGGCTCGAGTATTTTGGCTCCCTCAAGATGCTTGCCAACAAGCCGGAGGGCCGCCCAAGGTGAAACTACGAAAGCAACAAGGAGCGAAAAAAGCATGGCCGCTGAGGCTCCCACGGGAATGGGTCGCATGTAGGGGCCCATCAGGCCGCGAACAAAGGCCATAGGCAATACCGCGGCGATCACGGCGAATGTGGCAAGGATGGTGGGGTTGCCCACTTCCGCCACTGCTTCCACAGCGACCTCGCTCATCGACCGGCCATGGTTTTCCCTGAGCCGGAAGTGGCGGACCATGTTTTCGACCACAACGATGGCGTCATCGACAAGGATTCCGATCGAGAAAATCAAAGCGAAGAGCGTGACGCGATTGATGGTGTAGCCGAGGAAGTAGAACACCGACATCGTGAGGGCGAGCGTGACTGGAATGGCCAGCAGCACAACGCCCGACTCACGCCAGCCAAGGAAGATCGCGACTAGCAAGGTCACCGATAGCGTCGCCAACAGCAGGTGCTCAAGCAACTCGTCCGACTTGTTCTTTGCCGTCTCTCCGTAGTTCCGAGTAGTGGTCACCGTCACGTCGTTTGGGATGGTTACGCCCTGCATGCGGTGAACGCTCTTGAGAACAGCGTTGGCGATATCGGTCGCGTTGGTGCCCTTACGCTTGGCTACAGTGATGGTCACAGCAGGAAACTGGCGCGCTCCTGAGGTGCTTGAGCTGGTGGTGCCAAAGACTACATAATTCGCAGGGTCGGCAGCTCCGTCGACGATCTCTTCGGCAACGTCGCGCAGGTATACCGGGCGCCCGCTGATAACACCCACTACCACCGCTTCCAAGTCTTCGCGGCTGGCGAAGAGGTTGCCGGCGTCCACCCGGATCTCCTGGTTGTTTTCAGCGAAGTTCCCGGCCTGCACGCTGGCATTTGCTGCCTGCAAATGCCCAACAATGGCCATGGGCGACAGGCCGTAAGCAGTTAACTTCTCGGTGCTGAGCACGACGCGCATCGTGCGAGGAAGGCCGCCAATGATCGTCGTCTCTGAAACATCGGAAATCTGCTCGATGTTGTGTTGCATCTCAGCGGCAATGGCGCGAAGCTGATAGCCGTTGTATCCCTGGCCCCACAGCGTTAATGCGAGAATCGGGACGTCATCGATCGAGCGGGCCTTGATCAGCGGCTGCGAGACTCCCGGCGGCATGCGATCGAAGTTCGAGTAGAGCTTGCTGTAGACCTTGATCAGAGCATCTTCCTGCGGCGTGCCAACGAGAAAGCGCACGATGACCAGGCTCTGCCCTGGTGACGACGTCGAATAAACATACTCGACTCCGGAAATCTGATGCACCAGAGTCTCGATGGGCAGCGTTACGCGCTCCTCCACTTCGGCGGGAGACGCGCCCGGCATCGCGGTGGTGATGTCCAGCATTGGAACCAGGATCTGAGGCTCTTCCTCGCGGGGAATAATCGCGACCGCGAAGATTCCGAGAGCCAACGACGCGGCAATGAAAAGCGGTGTCAGCTTTGAATTGAGAAATGCGTGCGCCAGCCTTCCGGCAAGCCCGAGGTCTTGCTTCATGGTTGGACCTCAATGCGCTTGCCTGCAAGCTCGCGGTCGGAAGGCAGGTCTACAAGTCTCTCGCCCGCGGAGACTCCCGATAAAACCTCCACGAGATCGCCTTGCGGCGCGCCGAGGGTGACATAACGGAGTTGCGCAATCCCCTGACTGTCGAGAACGTAAACACAGTCCAGCGAGCCGCGCGTGACCACAGCGGAACGCGAAATGAGAATTGCGTTGCGGACGCCGTTGGCAAACTCCGCTGTTCCATACATACCGGCGCGCAGTTGACTTGAGGAAGGCAGGTCAATCTTGATTAGAAAACTGTGCGTTGAAGTGTCGGCGGCTGGATCGATCTCCGCGATCGTGCCTGTGATTTCCGCGGATGATGCACCATCGATTGCAACCTGCGTCTTCATTCCTTTGTGGATCGCCGCGATCTCCGACTCATCCACTGTGGCCTGCAATTGCAAGGGTCCGGCCTGATCAACCTGGAGTAAGGGAACACCCGGGGAAGCCAGCGTTCCCGGATCGGCCATTCGCGCCGTCACGATTCCGGCGAAGGGCGCCACCAAGCGCGTGTAGCCAAGCATGGCGTGCGCGCTGCTTTCCTGGGCCTCTGCCGCTTGTGTCTGCGCACGCGCGGCATCCAGACCGGCCGCTGTCGCCTCGGCCTTTCGTGAGATCTCATCCATCTCCTGCGGGCTCACGCTCTTCTCGGCCTCAAGTTGCCGATAGCGCTCCAATGTGCTGGCGGCAAGGCTGGCGTCTGTTTGTGCGGCTGCCTGCTGGCTTTGCGCTGCCCTTACTCCCGCCTGTGCCTGATTTACTGCTGCGCGTTGTGCGGCATCATCGAGCACGGCTACAGTTTGTCCCGCTCTCACCGTGTCTCCTTTGCGCACCAATATCTGCTGGATTCGGCCGGGAACCTGCGCGGAAATCTGCGCAGTCTCACGAGCGTGAACGGCCCCCGTGGCGCGCACGTTGACTGGCACCTCTCGCTGCCGGCTTTCAACGACGCGCGCCTGTGCGGTTTCGACGGCGCCTGATGTGACTGATTCGCCGCCATGACAGCCGGCCATCATCGCCATGGAGGCAGCAAGCAGACTCGTCCCGATGAAATTCCTCATTGCAATTCCTCCGCAGCTTCGGCAGTCAGTTTCCCCGTTGCATAGAGCAGTTCTGTATAGGCCATCACGTTGCCGTAGACGGCGTGCCAGTAGCTCGATTGGCTTTCGCGTTCTGCATCCTCGGCCCGCAGCAGTTCGGTGATGGTGGCAAGGCCCGCTCCATAGCGGTTCTTCACGATGCGCAGACTCTCGGCCGAATCGTTCAGCGCTGCTTGTGCAGTCTCCAGTGAGAGTGCAGCTGTCTGCCGATGAATGTGCGCCTCGCTAACTTCAAGGCGCACGTGCTGCTGCGAAGCACTTAATTGTGCGTCGATTCGCTGCTTCGCGGCGCTCTCGCGCTCCAGTTCAGCGTGCTTGCCTAGGGGCAAAATGTCGATGCTGATCTGTACGCCGGCCACCCAGTTGTTTCCGCCCGATCCAGCGAAACTTGTGCGATCTTCTTCCCAGTTCCCATAAGCGCTAACGCGCGGGCCAAAGTCAGACTTCGCAGCGCCCATTGCTGACGCTTGCGCCGATTGCGCCAGCCCCGTCGCAATCAGATCGGGTCGCGTCTTAGCCGCGATTGCGAGTTCGTCGTCCAGCGAAGCTTGCGGGAAACTGTGCGGCTCTATCGCTTGCAATTCTGATGCCTTCAGGTCCGAAGTTCCCATCGCCTCGCGCAACTGCGCCCACGCCAATTCCAGATCGCCCTGGGCCGCAATCAATTCCTCTTTGCGCGCGGCCACATTCACCTGGGCCGCCATCCGGTCTGACTCCACCGCAAGCCCGGCCTTCACGTGATCCTCAACCGATGCCAGCAGCGCTGCCGCCGTCTCCTGCTCATGTTGTGCGACATCGATCTCCCTCTGCGCATAGAGCACAGACTGGTACGCCTCGACAACCTGAAATGCGATCTCCTGATCCGTCGCTTTGACCGACGATGAGGAGCTCTCCTTGAGGAGATCGGCGTGGCGAATCTCCTTTTGAGCCTTGAAGGAATCGAACGCCGTCCACGAGCCTGAAAAGCGCGAAGAAAAATTCCCGATGGGCTGAGGAAAGTTCAAAGCATTAAGCGCTAAATCGGCCTGCGTGAACTGTCGCTGTCGAAGACGGCTGCCGAAGGCATAAACCGGGTCGTTTCCACGCGATATATCTTCAGTGAAATTGAGTTGTGGAAGAAGTTGGGTTCGCGCCAGTGCGGTCGATGACCCGGCTTCGAGGTTGTCGGCACGCGAAATTGCGGCCTCGGGGCTATGTGCCAGAGCCTCATTGATGGCCTGCCGAAGTGTCAGTGGTTCCTGTGCGGTTGCTGCCAGTCCCCCTATGGAAAGCAAGAGATAAACGCCCGGAGACCCGAACAGGTGACGAATCATGCGGTGGGATGTCCCTGGATTGTGCATTCATATGAATAAAGTCCCAGAACAAGATGTTTGTTACAAAAGAGCATGAATTAAATCTTGCCTGAGACCATGACAATGGAGTCTAAGCCTGGATGACCGCCTAACCGGACATTACCCGAAAAATGGGTTCTGTCCGGATAGCCGGTTTTACGGCCACGTGGATCGGGTTCGCAAACACTGGCCGAATTCCTGGCGACAAGCCAAGGACTGTTTACTGAGATATAACTAATGGGATGGTCCGCCGTCTTTAACCCACGGATCAAAGCGGTGGACCATACATGACGGGTGGGCGCCAATCCTCCAGGAACCTTTTTCTGGTGTGCGTAAGGTTTGGACTGCGCTACACTAACGCTCACGCTGGTACAAAATACCGGGCAGGCCAATCCCGCCGAAGTCGTGAGCTCAGTGAGGGCGCTTTAAGGACTGGGGACGCGCTTCCCACGACTGCGACTGTCTCTCCCCTTGCCCAATTTCCCACGCCGTTTTTCCAGAAGTGTGTACTCTAAGCTTCACAGCGAGGGATGCCTTTGTGATCGACCACTTCGGCTGGTGACCGCTACCGACCCAATTGCGCTCAATATGAGAAGCAGAACGGAAATTTCCGCTCATGTTGACGCACCTTTCTTTGGGTGGCGCTCCGCAAACAGGACATTCGAAATCGAGCGAGGGATCGTTGCAGGCCATGCCAGTCTTTTACTGCTATTCGGCCACGTTTGTTGAAATCTCCACCCGCATTCTCCACCCGTGATTGGTCCGTCATACACGTACTTCGGTGTATTTTGACGGCCCCCTACGTCGTGTAAGTAGTTGTAAGTACTGGTTATTTACGCCCTGAAAAGGCCGGCGTCTGCCGCCCCGGCTGTTATTCGTGGCTGCAATCCACTTGAGCGAATAGTCGGCAACGCGTCCACATGGTTTCCAACCCGTGCTCAACTTTGGAATTCACTTCTCTCGGTAGCCGGTTTTACGGCCACGTGGATTGGATTCGTAAACTCTGGCCGACATTCCTGACAGCATTCCAAGGAATGTTTACTGAGATATAACTGACGGATAGGCGACTGACGAATGGGCGACCATACACTCGGAGCCGGAATAAGCTTGCGCTCTAGCTCGGTGAATTCATCGGCTCAAGTGTTTTGGAGCCCGAGCGGAATCAATAGCATGAGGCAAGTGCCTGCACGGCTTCACAATTCCGTTTTTGATTGACTTTTATTCTTCCCGAATTCCAAGTCCTTGCGGAATCGCGTTTCGCACGCGTCTTTCGCGCGACGATTCGCGGCCAAAAGCTGACAGGTGATGGCTGTCAGCTGCTCTCCGTTCACTGACCATCGATCACTGATCGCCGCTTTCTGTTCACTCGTAAAAACCGGCCGCTTCACTTGTGTGCTGGTCATCCTTGCAATTCCCTCGCTGTGCTTCTTTAATTCCGTAGCAGTGAAAGCGTCAAATCCAAATTCTTCGCCTGACCCAGCGGGCGCGTCCTCACTTGGAGCGCAAGCGGCGCTTGTGCTTTGCGGGTTCTCCGCCGTGGTCGGCCAGATCGTGCTCATGCGCGAGTTGATTCAGGTCTTCAACGGCAACGAGATCGCTTTGGGAATGCTCCTGGCCACATGGCTTCTCTGGACGGCTGTCGGAAGCGCGCTCACTACCAGCGCTTGCCTTGGAAGGAGTCGGCCGCGCCTCGCCGTCGCCGCGCTCGAATGTGTTCTTGCCGCGAGCTTTCCTCCAACCATTTGGGCGCTGCGCGACGCGAAGGCATTCTTCCAAACCGTGCCGGGAGAGCTAGTGGGTCTTGTGCCCATGCTGCTCACTTCGCTCGTGTGCCTCAGTGTGTTTTGCGCGGCGTCAGGCGCGCTGTTTGTCGCAGCGGCTCGCATGGCCGAAAAGGAGTGCGCGCTTTCAGCGCGCGCCGCCGCGAGCTCAGCCTATCTGCTGGAGGCGGCGGGTTCGGCACTGGGCGGAATCCTCGCCAGCATCGCGCTTGTGCGCTTTTGCGATGCCTTTCAGATTGCGGCTATTGTGGCCCTGCTCAACCTTTGCTTGGCGGCGGTGCTTGGACTGCGATTGCGCCGCAGGCAGGTTGCGCTCCTTGCCGCGGCGACTGCGTTGGCTGCGATTCCGCTCGTGCTCTGGGCCGCTCCGCACTGGGACGCAGCGGCGCGGGCGCGCCTGTGGCGCGGCTTTAACGTGGTCGGTGCACGCGAGTCTATCTACGGCAGTCTGACCGTAACCGAAACCGGTACGAGCGAGACCGGCACAATCCGCAGCCTGTACGAGAACGGCTCGATCCTGGCTAATGCGCCCGATCCCGCCGCGGCCGAGGAGGCAGTCGATTACGCCCTGCTCGAACACGCCGCGCCCAAGCGCGTGCTACTCATTGGTGGCGGCGTCAACGGCGCCGCCGTTGAGGCGCTCAAAGATCCGACCATCGCCAGCCTCGACTACGTCGAGCTCGACCCCGCACTGATCGCGATGGCCCGGCAGTTCTTCCCTGCCCAGACGGCGATCTTCAACCTCGATCCTCGCGTGCATCTGCATTTCGTGGATGGGCGAAGATTCCTCACCACAACGAGGGACAAATTCGACGTGATCATCGTTGATGTGCCGGATCCACAGACGGCGCAGTTGAACCGCTTTTACACTGTCGAGTTCTTCCGCCTGGCGCGCGCACATCTCTTGCCGCAGGGGCTGCTGGCCATCGAGCTGCGCTCCGCTGAGGAGACGATTAGCCCGGATCTTGCGGAGTTTCTGCGCTCCATCCGGCGCACGTTCGGCGAGGTGTTTCCGTACCAGGCAGCGATTCCCGGAGAAATGATTCACTTTTTCGGCGCCATGCAGCCAGATGTGTTGACGAGCGATCCGCAGGTGCTCGTCGCGCGCCTCCGCGAGCGCCGTCTCGCCCCGCAGTACGTGAACCAGTACTTCATTCCCTACCGCATGATGCCGGATCGTATGGAACAGGTGGAGACCGAGCTGGCCCCGGCTGCTTCAACGCCAGTGAACCGCGACTTCGTGCCCATCGCTTACGAGTTTGATGTAGTGCTGTGGAGCGCGCAGTTCCGCTCTGGTTACACCGCGTGGTTTCGCGCGGTGGAACACCTGAGATTCTGCCGGGTCGCCGTCACTCTGGCAATTGCGCTGCTCATCGGGGTGGGCCTACTGGCGTGTTTGCCCGGCCACGAGCGCCGCCAGAAAGCATCGGCGGGAGCCTGCGTAGCGGCAACGGGGTTCACGTTGATGGCCCTCCAAATCTTTCTTCTTCTCGGCTTTCAGGCGGTGTATGGGTACGTCTACACCGAGCTGGCCATTCTGATCGGCTTGTTCATGGCGGGCATCGCGCTGGGGAGCTGGCTGGCGATGCGCAGCAACAATTCCAGCGATGCCGTCGCGGAACACCCCTGGAGACTCACGGAGGCTCAGCTTCTGCTCGCGTTCGCCGCTCCGGCGCTGCTGATCGTCATCAGCCTGATCGGGAGTTTTGCCTCGGCAGCAGCCACGTGGATGGCGGCCCAGATCATCTTTCCTGCGTTGGCTGCGCTGGCCGGCATGCTGGGCGGGTACCAATTCGTCGTCGCTGCGGGAATCTTTCTGCGCGGCCGTGGCGAGCATTCAAGGCTGGGCGTGCTCTACGCCATCGATCTTCTGGGCGGATGCTTGGGCGCGCTGGCGTTGTGCACTTTCCTGATTCCACTCTTTGGATTCTGGCGGACAGCCTGGTTGGCCGTAGCGATCAATGCAGCGGCAGTGTTTTTGGCGGCGCGGGTGAACTTGGCGACAAAAGCAGTCCATTTATAGGCCGTGCCCACCTTTGCCACAACGAAACTGACCAGCGAATCGCGCAGCCTTCCTCCGATCCCTGAACCCTGATCCGCGCACTTCCTACGGCCTGTGCTCGTTAAACACCACCGCCGTAAAGCTGAAAATGTCGGTGTTCTCGTCTTTCCAGCAGTTCAGGTCCATGCCCGCTTTGCGGCAGGTCTGCTCGAGGAAGGTTTGCCGATCCCACTTCTGCTGCACGGGAACCTGCGGCAGCAGAAGGCCCTCGGAGTTACCGTTTTTCATGAGCAGGCCGTCGCGGCCCACCTTGATCTGCTCGATCTCAGTCACGCGGCGCAGCGGCGAAAGCACGGAGATCTCGTAGGCGAGCTGCGGCAGTTCCTGGGCGGTGACGGGCCGGAAGCGCGGGTCGCGCAGGGCGGCCAGCGTGGCCGTATCGCGCACCGTCATGTAGAGCGGCTTCATGGGCGAGGTGTAGCCGATGCAACCGCGCAGTGCGCCGCCTTCAGTCAGCGTAACAAAGGCACCGTATTCGCGATCGAGCGTTTCGCTCGCGCTCGGCGATGGCGAGTACAGCTCATTCCTTTGGATCATGGACTCGACCGACTTGCGCGCCACGGCCAGCAGTTCTGCCTTTTCTGCGTCAGTGAGCGAGAAGGCCGGGACCGCGTCGGCCGCGTGCGGGGACTTGACGAAGAGATCGGCGCTATAACCGACGACGCGCGAGTGGTCGCTGGTCACGTCACCAGAGTTCGCGTATTTGAGCACTTCAGCCCTGTTTGCGCCCATGCGCTCGGCGTAGATCATGGCGGCGACGATGGGCGCGCCGCCACAGGCCTCCCACACGCGCGTCTCGAAATTGCGCGACATGCTCAGGTAGTCCCATGCCTCGAGCGCGTGCAGCGTTTTGTGGTCGATGGTTTCGGCGTCGTCGTAGATGTGGTAATGGGAGAGATCGGAGCTGGCCAAAACCAACGTGTCGTGATCGTTGCGGAGCATCCTGGCGAGGGCCACACCCAGCGCGCGACTGCTTTCATAGCTCTGATCCCCCATCACAATCGGCACCAGCTCGAAATTGCCGAGGACCGTTTGCAACCAAGGCAATTCGACCTCGACCGAATGTTCCGGCGCGTCCCGTGTTGCCTGGTGGCCCTTGTCGGAAAGCTGGATAGTAGAGCTCATCTTCGCCAGCCGCCGCGCGAATTCCTTGTCGACGGGAACTTGACCAAGCGGCGTGGTATAGGCGTCGCCGTCGTAGACCGAGGTGAAATCGAAGCCCACGTAATGCGAAGGCGCGATGACCACCACGTGCGAGTACTTGTGGCCCCTGAGCGCCGCGTAGGTCCATGCGGCCACCGGGCCTGAGTAGGGATATCCGGCATGGGGCGCGACCGCGGCGAGAATTTCACCGTCGACTGGCGGCGGCGTGGCTTTGGCCAGCAAGTCGTCGATCATCTGCGTGAGCTCTTTGGGGTCGGCCGGATAGAATGCTCCGGCGACGGCTGCCGGTCGGATCTTTTGCTGCCCGGTCGAATCTTGCGCTGCGCGAACATGCAGGATGGGCGCAGTCACCAGGAGTGCGATGCATTGCGTCATCAGCCAAGCCATGGTGGAACTCCTTGCGATCTTCATAGTTCAGGACCTCCTGGGCACGCTCAAGCGTGCCAGATTCCGGGGATTTTGTGCCTGCAGAACGGGCATGTCGAGTCCTTGCGGATGAGCATCTGGCTGGCGGTGAAGCCGACGCGTTCGACCAGCATTTTGCGGCACTGCGGGCAGTAAGTGTTCTGCGCGGGATGGCCGGGCACGTTACCGATGTAGACGTAGTGCAAGCCTTCGGCATCGGCGATGGCTTTGGCGCGCTCCAGCGTGGGCACGGGCGTGATTGGCAGGTTCTTGAGGAGGTACTCGGGATGAAACTGCGTGAAGTGGAGGGGAACATCGGGGCCGAGATTGGTCTTTACCCACTGCGCGAGGCCGCGGAACTCGGCGTCATCGTCGTTGAGCGTAGGCACAACCAGGTATACAATTTCTGTCCATTTTCCCATCTTCGACAGCGTCACGAGGGTTTCGAGGACCGGCTTCAACTGCCCTGTGATGACCTTCGTGTAGTAGGACTCCGAGAAGGCCTTCAGGTCGATCTTGACCGCGTCCATCTTGCCGTAGGCCTCGACCATCGAGTCGTGTTGCATGTAGCCGTTGGAGACCACGATGCTGCGCACGCCTGCCGCGTGACCGGCATCGGCCGTGTCCATTAGATATTCGGCAAAGACCACTGGCTCGCTGTAGGTGTAAGCAATGGTGGGGCAATTGTATTGCACGGCAACGGATGCTGCCTGGTGCGGAGAGATGTACTCGGCGGGAATCTCCTCGGGACGGGACTGCGAAATGTCCCAGTTCTGGCAAAACTTGCAGTTTACGTTGCAGCCGGCGGTGGCGATGGAGAAGGCCATTGTGCCGGGCAGGTAGTGGAATAGAGGCTTCTTCTCAATGGGATCGATGTGTGCGGCGCAGACGCGGGAGTGGACCAGCGTGTAATAGATGCCGCCGCGATTCTCGCGCACGCCGCAGTAGCCGCGCTCCTTGTCGCCTACGATGCACTCGCGCGGGCACAGCTTGCAGCGGATCTTGCGGTTGGCCAGCTTCTCGTAGAAACGCGCTTCAAAGATGAACTGCGTGTCGCTCTGCGATTCCGCGCCACTGGCAAGCGGGACGGCAGCAGCGGGCGCCGCCAGTCCGCCGGCGCCAAGCGCCGCTCCCGAAGCCAGGGCGCACATCAAGAAGGAGCGGCGATCGATGGGCGTACCATCCGGGCTTTCTGCATTAGCCAATTTGCCTTTCATCATGCACCTCCTGGCAGGGCCGGTCACACCTCTACCAACGCAATGCGGCCAGGGTCGCAATGGCCCAGGCGATGCTCGCTGTCAGCCGCAGTGGCAATGTAGTGCGGCGCGCGCTGCTCGCCTTCGAGCGTCTTCAGCCCCATCTCCGCGCGTTTGTGCTCGATCATTTGCCAGCCGGTGGCGTCAAGCGCGACTGGGTCCTGAGAAACGAGCAGGCTGTTCGCCTTCCAACTGTGTTCGGGCTTGAATCCGGGACCGCCCTCGTACATGGCGGTGGTCGCGTCGCAGATCACGAGCTTCAGCCGCGAGCGAATCTCGGGCAGCATGTTCAGGTCGGCGACGTAAGGATCGCAGCCATTGGGGTGGTACTTGTTGGGGTTGTGAATAGCGCCGTACATGTTCTTAAGCGCGATGGTCACGCCGGCGCCGTCATGGTCTTTGAGGACGGGCATATTGATCAGGACGGTAGAAGATCGCGTGAGGATTCTCGACAGCCGACTGCCCACGCTGCCCCACGCCGAAAGCTCATCCTCGTAACCTACTCGGTCGGTTCCGTAGCACTGCACGCGGTTGCCGCCGATGGCGATGCGAAAGCCGCCACGCTCCATCTCCTCCGTATCGCGATCCCAAACGATCATGTTGGCTGGATGGACGCCGGCCCGCTGCAGGCGATCACAGACGGCGGCGACGAGATCGACATCCGTCGAGATACCGCGGCCGCCGAGCGTGTTTACTTTCAGGCTGACCGTATCATCAGGTCCTGCAATGCGGCGCCACCCGTCGAGGTTGCTCTCATTCGATGTCGCCGTGGCATGGATGCCGCCGAAGAGCGCAAGCATGGCGCGGTCGAGCAGAGCCCCCAGACACTTCGGATCGATCGCCGCACCTGCGCCGCGAAGATCGGGATCGCGGGCGATGGCAACGCGGGATTTGGTAGCGAGCGCGGGCTGCGCCGGTGCATGCAACGCGGCGCCTGCACCGCAGGCCACGGCGCCCGCGAGGCATTGCGCGAGAAAGTTCCGCCGGCTCCGGTCGCTCAGGTCCGTCATACAAATGCTCCGGTACGCCGAGGTTCAGTGCGTTCTGATCCGGTGCGCCTGCGCCTGGATTTTGGGTCAGCCGCAAGGACCGGCGCGGAAGGCGGGATAGCTGGGGCGGTTCAGATGAAGCTGCTCAAACAACGTGAGTTGCCCCGGGATGAATCCTCGGCGACCACAGCCACACACACCGCTATTTCTCATACCTAACGCGACCAGCAAGAGCATGCAGTGATGCAGAGCACGATACGTTGGCGACCGCATCGAGTGGCCGCTGCTCAAGCCAGCACACTGACCTTGACGGCTAGCTTTTCAAAATCAACGGTTCCCAGGCCGCGGGCAGCTGCCATTTGGAGATAAGGAAGCTGGCTGGAGTCGAAGTTCCAGTAGGCTTTTGCCACGTAGGCATCGATGGCCACCGGGTCGGTGCCGGCCACCATGGTTCTCATGAGCGCCACATCTTCCAAGTCGCCGCCGGTCGGGCCGTTGCGCAACAGAATCCGGTAGCAATCCATCAGAGTGACGGTGGGCAACATAAAGTTGGCGAGATCGACGAGGCTCTGGTGAATCTGCTGATGAAGCCGATTGCGTTCTCCGCCCAGAATGCCGTACCAGTTCTTCATGCCCAGGGTTACTCCAACCAAACTGTGCTGCTTTGCAATGGGCAGGTTAAAAACTCGATCCGCCTCAAGGAACGGTGCAAAGACCGGCCAGCTCTTCAACATCTCGCCCTTGATGTCCACCTCGCGGAAAAGCGAGGGATCGGGCAGGATGACCTCGGCTCCCTCCGCGCGCGCTGCCTCCTGGATACCGGATCGATGAAAGCACCGCCGCGGATCGTTGCAGCTCACGTCAGTGACGACAACGCGTTTGGCGCCGGCCTGCCAGCACTGTCGCACCACTTCGGCCACAACATCCGGATTGGTGTTGGCGGCCTGCTCCGGCACGCGGTCCCAAGCAATGTTGGGCTTGATGACAACGACATCCTGGCGACTGACGAAGCGGCGGATGCCCCCCAGGTTTTCAAGAGCCTGCCGGACGAGTTCGCGCGGCTCACCGTTCCGGACAATGGTCATAGAAGGCAGTCGCGGATCGTCCGCGGTGCGATGGTCGCGGCGCGCCTGTTCTGCCTGCGCAGGAATCGGACGAACACTCTGCTCGCTCAGCCAGACGGCTGCTCCTGCCGTGCCGGCCGCTATGCCGCCAACGCGCAGCAGTTGCAGTAACGCCTCGCGTCGCGTCATCTGCGCTGGGCGCGCCTCCCGCTCCGATTTCATTGGCTGGTCGGCTTCTCCGCTCATGCCCTGTCTCCTCTTCAGATCTCCACCCGGTTGATGCGATGCGGATCATTTGTCCCCAGGCTGTGCGCGGCGTCAGCGGCGGTGGCAATGTAGAGCGGCGGACGGCCCGCAGCCTCCAAAGTGGGCAGGCCCATCTCCACGCGTTTGCGGTCGATCATCTCCCAAGCAATCGTGTCGAGGGCCACGCGATCTTCCCCGATAAGCAGCGCATTTGGGTACCAGAGCCGCTCGGGATGGAAACCGGGACCGCCGTCATAGACCGATGAGATTGCGTCGCCGATCGTCAGCCGCACCTTCGAACGAATGAGGGGAATGCAGTTCAGATCGGCCACGCCCGGATTGCAGTGGTTACCGTGTAGCGTGTACGGCTTGTCCACCACCCCGTACATGTTCTTCATGGCAAACGTCACTCCGGCTATTTCGTGATCCTTAAGGATGGGCATGTTGATGACCATGGCGCATTCGCGGGTAAGAATTTTAGTAATCCGAATACGCGCTACGCCCCACGTTGACTCCTCGTCTTCGAATCCGGCCACGTCAGAGGAATAGGCGCGGATGCGGCTGGGATCCGTGTTGATGGTGACGCCGCAAGATTCGACGAAGTGCGCGTTCTGGTCCCAAACGACAATGTTGCCGGGTTTGACGCCGGCCTGCTGCAGCCGCTCGGCCACGGCCATGATCAGAGCCGGGTGCGTTGCAATACCCTTGCTGCCGAGGCCGTTCACCTTCAGCCCGATCACCTCGTCCATCGGCACCAGTGACTTCCATGCAGTGTCCGGCTTGGCATGGCCGGTGTAGGCCGTAATCGCGCGATCAAGCAGATTCTGGACGCGCTGCTCGTCAGGTTGCGCGCCTGTGCCCGCACCCCCAGCCGTTCCGTGGAGCGCGGGATCGCGGGCGATGACAACTTTGGACTTTGTGCCTTGGGCGCGTAGATCGGTGATTGCTGCAAAGACAAGTCTGTTTGCTGTTCCAGTCGACCCGGCAAGCACGGCGCCCGCCGCGGCTTCTTTCAAAAATTCACGCCGACTCTTCATTTTGGTCCTCCTTCGTATTTCCAGGCCTGCAGTTGCGCAACTCAAAGCTTCGACGCAACGCCGCGCGCAAGGCCCAACAAGGCTTGCCCGGTATCCGGTGTCGATTGATAGGCAACGATGCGGACCAGATACGAGCCTTTGCGAAGAATTACGCTTTGCTCATAGGAGATGGCTTCATCGCCCAGTGCAACGCTTTTGCCGTCTTTGGATTGTTCACCCGCGAGAATCTTGTGCGCTCCAGCGGAATCGCTCATCTTGTAAACATCGACAACTGCCTCCACCTCGTCGCGGTACTTGTACTCAGAGGTACCGACGGAGATCACGCCTGCGCTGACGTACCGATCGGCATCGCCATCGATGTATTGCCAAAGATCCTTGGCCGCATAGACGCGGGTATCGCTTGTCTTCTGCCAGTCGGCAACTGCGCCTGACTGAGGAAAAGGATCGACTTGAGCTTTTCTGCAGCCCATGCCTGCAACGACCGTGGCGAGGGCCAAAACTGCTGTCGCCGCCTTCCAGTTCTTTGCGAAAATCACGGGATCTCTCCTTATGACTGCGTCAGCAGTACCTGGCTACTGGGGGATCGGCTTTCACCAATGCTGGTGACGTAAACAGCGGGGTGGTCCTGAAGCGGACAGGCGTACTCACACGCGCCGCAACCCACGCAGCGACTGGGATCGACGCGGGGCTGCTTGAGTGTCTTCGGATTTCCTTCGGCATCGATCACCTGTTCCTCTTGCAGATAGATCGCCTTTGGCGAAACCGGGCACCACTCCTCGCACACGATGCACTCGGTGGCCATGGCCCAAGGCAGGCAGCGGCCGCGATCGTAGAAAGCTGTGCCCAATCGGATAGGCCGTGTGGTCTCGGCCTGCGCGGCGGTTTGACGAGTGCCTGCGGCCCAGCCTTTTTCGCTCACCGTAATCTGCCAGATTGCGCCGGTCGGGCAGACCTCCGAGCAGAGCACGCAGCTTGGCTCGCAGTAACCGATCCGAGGAACGAGAGTGGGCGTCCACAAGCCTTCGATCCCCGCTTCCTGGAGTGTCGGATGCAACGAGTTGTTAGGGCAGACCTTCATGCATTCTCCACAGCGGATGCAGCGGGAGAGAAAGTCCGACTCATTTAGCGCGCCGGGAGGCCGCAGCAGCCTGTCGTCGCGGTCCTTCCCCAAGCTCGTACCGATACGCATGAGGGGCACGATTGCAGCGCCTGCGACCAATCCCGTCACCGTCCGGCGGCGGCTGAGATCGGGTGATGCGACTTCATCTTCTTTGCGGAAGAATCGGAACTCGAGGCTATGCTCCGGGCAGCTTCCGATGCAGTTCATACACATCAGGCACTCTGACTTGCGCCACAATGCGCCCCCGACGGGTTCATCTCCTCCCTGGCAATGAAGCAGGCAGCTGTTGCAGCGATTGCAGCTTTCCTGATCCTTATGCAGGCCCAGGATCGACCACCGCGAGACCGCGCCCAGCAGCGCGCCCAGCGGGCAGACG